>CAYTJA010000176.1:0-11313 GCA_964437835.1 uncultured Spirochaetales bacterium | reverse complement strand
GTGTTTCGAGTCGACCCGAGCGACGGCAGCCAGACGCTGGAGTACGCCAGCGCGGCGCCCCGCTTCGGCAGCGGGCTGGCCGGCGAGCCCGCCGGGACCTTCCTGCTCGCAGACCCCGACGCCAACGCGTTATGGCGCGTCGACAGCACGCTTCCCGATCAGCAGGTCTTCTCGAGCGGTGGCCTGTTCCGGTATCCGACGGGGGTCGGTGTGGAAGCGTCGGGCGATGCGCTGGTGATCGACCCCGACGCAGACCTCGTCGTGCGCGTACAGGCGGGCACCGGGATCCAGAGCGAGGAAGCCGCCGGCACGGGCCTCCGCTATCCCACCGACCTCCACGTCATCCCCGAGCCCGGGGCAACGCAGATGGTCGGCGCGGGAGCGCTGCTGCTGGGATGGCTCGCACAGCGGCGCAGCGGCGGGAGGCGACGGCTGCGCTAGAGAGCACCCGTGTCACTTCGCAGCACGAAGGTGAACGCCACGAGACACTGGGTTGACCCCTGCCCGTCCTTCGTGCGCGGCTCGATCAGCATGCGGGGGTTGTTCATCGCAGCCTGGAGCGCGGCGACCTGGGCCTCCGTGAGCTCCTTCCCGCTGCAGTGCACTCCGCCCCACTTGTAAAGCGCATAGCCGCCGATCGAGTCGCCCACCTTGATGAAGCCTTTGAAGACGGCGAATTCATCGGAGGTGTTGGAGTTGATCCGCAGGGCGACGATGGGCGCCACGAACTGCACCGTGTCTGCCCGCGACGGAGTCGCGAGAGCGAAGGCGAGCCCGGTCGTCAGGCAGAGTCTCGTCAGCGCAGGCCACATTGCGGATCCTCCGGTCATCGACACGGCGCAGCGCCGTGCGAGGCGAATCTATCACGAGATCCATCACGTCTCCTGCTTCGATTTCGAAGTCCGCAGCGGTTCACGGCATCGGGCGGGAGAGACCTTCGTCAGCGCTTCAGGTAGCGGTCGATCTCGCGATGGACGTGCAGGATGCTGCGCTCCTGGTAGGCCGCGAGCTGAGTCGCTTCGAAGCCCTGAGAGTGGAGGCCGCGCTGCATGCGCGGGATGTTCGAAAAATCCTGCAGCGGAATCGCGCGCCAGCGGGTGGTGTCGTCGGGGCTGACGTCGCAGACTTGCGGTCGCTGCCGGATTTCGCCGGCGCCGGCCAGCGTGAGCGACCAGACCTCGAAGATGCAGGAATCCGGATCGCTGCCGTTCGGGCGCGAACGGTAGGAGAGTGCGTTTCCGAACTGCGGCAGGAAGAAGAAGTTGGGAAACAGGAAGCACTCGCCGCCCCACTTCTGCAGCGTCTCGGGCTCGGGTGCCGGCAGCTTGCGTCCCGCGCGCGCCGCGCGCTCATAGAGCCCCGCGATGAACGCGCTGGGGGCGGAGCTGCCGGCCGGAATCCCGCGCTGCGCGAGCTCGCGCAGCAGCTCGATCTCGTCCGCGAGCACCATCGCGTCGAGACCCTCGTGCAGCAGCGAGAGCTGCTGGCTGAGCTCCGCGAGCGCGAGCGGGCGCGCGTCCTCGCGCTGGCCCGGCGCCATCTGGAAGCTGGAGTGCCCGCCCGCGTAGAGCTCGTAGCGAAGGTTGCGGTGCAGCATCGCACCCGAGGGCGTGAACTGCGGCAGCTGCGGGTGGGTGCCCGGAGTGTGGTAGCCCTCGAGAAAAGCCTCCTGGGCGACCTTCCAATTCGCCGCGAGCACCGTTCGGTACCACCAGTGGACGCGCATCTCCTCGAGCCGCAGCGGCTCGGCATAGCTGCGGATCGAGGCGATCTGTTCCGAAAAAGGCGCTGCCGCGGGATCGGGGTTGATCCAGATACAGCCGAGCCATTCCGCAACCGAGCAGCGGCGGAGATCCACCCGCTCCGCGGTCGGTGCACCGCCACAGAATTCGCCGGGATCGAGGATGAAGTCGTTGGCGCCGTTGCAGCGCCAGGCCCAGCCGTGAAAGGGGCAGACGATCCGGCGCGTCGCAAAGCTCCCAGATCCGACCGCGAGCTGTGTCGCGCGGTGCGGGCAGACGTTGTGGAAGGCCGCGACGCTGCCGTCCTCCTGGCGCACGAGCAGAATCGACTGGTCGACGATGTCGTAGACGGTGTAATCACCCGGCTCTGGAATTTCCTCGGAGCGGCAGGCCATCTGCCAGCAGCGCAACCAGAGACGCTCGGCTTCGAGGCGCGCGAAGTCGGCCGAGGTGTAGCGGGCCTTCGGGACTCCATCGCTGCGCAGCGCGAAGCGCTCGTCCCAATTCGAATCCGACACGCGCATCTCCTCAGCAAGCACCGGCGGCGCGCGCGGCTAGCGCGCCGACCAATCCACCGCCGCTGCCGACGACGACGAGATCGGTTTCGGCATCCCACGAAGTTTGCATCGCGGTGCTCCTGTCGCTGCGGCGCAAGCGCGGCAGCGGGACCATGCTGATCCACCCTCCCCTGGCCCGCCAGCAGATTCAGCTCCGCCCGCGTCCGCTTCCGCGCGGCGCCGACCCGGGCGACCCCCGCGCACTCCCGCAAGCCCTTGACAGCCGCGCTGCCGGCAGCGGACGCTGCCTGCGTGGACGCAGAGGAGCTGCAGCTGATCGACCTGAATCTGGTCGAATCCGTGCGCGAGCTCGCGCGCTGGCAGGCCGGGCCCGAGCTCCGCGAGAGCGGCGGCGTGGCGACCATCTGCGGTCGCGGCTTCCTGATCAACACGGCTCTGCGCACCGACCCACACCTGCCCGCGGCCCGCTTCCTCGAGCAGGTGGTCGCGTTCTTCGCGGCCCGGGAGCTCCCCTTCACGCTCTGGGCCCGGGATCCGGTCGACCGCGACCTCGATGAGCTGGCCCGCGCGCGCGGCCTCGCGCCGCTCGCCGAGACGCCGTGGATGGTGTTGCGCAAGCCGCTCGCCGAGCGCCCCACGGCGCGCGACGTCGAAATCCTACGCGCGACGCGCCCCGCCGAAATCGCGGAGGTCGCCGAAGTCGAGGCCGAGGCCTACAGCGATCTCGGATTCGCGCCCGACGAGTGTCGCGCGCTCTTCGGCGCGCCGAGCCGCCTGCTCGTCCCGCACCTGCTCGTGTACCTCGCCCGGGTCGGCGGCGAACCGGCCGCGGCGGCGCTCGCGCTGCTCTCGCACGGCGTCGCGGGAATCTATTGGGTCGGCACCCGCAATCGATTCCGCCGCGGCGGCCTGGCCGAGGCCTGCACCCGCACTGCTGCCAACGACGCGTTCGAGCGCGGTGCCCGCTTCGTCGCGCTGCACGCGAGCCCGATGGGCGAGCCGCTCTACCGGCGGATGGGATTCGAGGCCGTGGCGGCCCATCGCTGGTACTGGATCACGCCTGATGCCTAGTGGATTTACTTCGTTCGCCTGCGGCTCACTGCGCGGGGCAAGGCCCCTTGCGGCTGACTTGCGTTCGCGTTCGGCTCTCTGCGCGGCGCAGGACCCCTTGCGAGTGCCCTTCGTTCGCCTGCGGCTCGATGCGGGAGGCAGGACCCCTTGGGATCTCCGCGCAGCGAGGCGCCGTGCGCTTCAGCTCTGATAGGTTTCGATCAGGATCTGGGCGGTCTCGGGACGCATGATGCGCGGATCCGGGGTCTGCCCGGACTGCAGCTGCCTGCGCACGTCCGTGCCGGAGATCGAGACCGGCTTCTCGCTGGCGTGGTTCTCACTCAGGTCCACGCGGCCGAGCGACTCGTAGAAGGCCGCGAAGCCGATGTTGCAGGGCTTCACCTGGAGCTCGCCCCGGAGTTCCTGGAAGATCTGCTGTGCATCGAAGTCGCCCCAGATCGAGCTGCCGTCCTCGTAGGGTGCATCCGCGTGCTTGCGGCCGATCACGAGATCCGAGAAGCCGTAGTTCTGGCGGTAGATCCCGTGCATGACCGCCTCGCTGGGGCCGCCGTAGAACATCTTGATGTCGAGTCCGATCAGCTCGAAGACCTCCGAGAGGTCGTAGCCGACGCGTTGCCAGAGCGCCTCGTCCTTGTCTCCCTGGCCTAGCAGCTTGCGGTCGTGGAGCACGCGATAGGTGCGCATGCGCATCACCGCGGGCACGTCGTCGCCCTTGAGCTCTCCGACCAGCGGATTCAGGACCACCCCGGTGAAGAAGCCCTCGCGCGTGAGGCGCTCACCGCCGGCGACCAGCGCGTACTCGTGGGCGCGGTGCAGCGGGTTGCGGGTCTGAAAGGCCAGCGCGCGCTGCCACTGGCGATCCCGGATCAGCGCGCGTGTCAGGCGCGGCGAGAGCATGTACTCGCCGTACTCCGGGTGCACGGGCTGCGGCAGCGAGCGCAGGCTGCCGCCGGCGAGCCGCGTGCGCGGATCCTGCTGCAGCTGGCGCCCGCCCGGGTGGTCGAAGCGCTCGGTGCGGTAGACGCTCTTCAGATACTTCGCCTTGTCCCAATCGAAGACCGAGACGCCCTCGAGCACTCCGATCAGCTCGCCATCCTCGTGGTGCAGCGCGGCGCTCCCGCCGTTTGCCAGCTGTGCGGCCTCGGCGTCCGTCACCGGCAGCGAGATCGGAATCGTCCAGGCATAGCGCCGACCCGCGCGCTCGATGGACTGCTGCTCGAGCACGCGGTGCCAGGTCTCCCCATCCATGAAGCCCTCGAGCGGCGAGAGGCCGCCGTCGGCGATGCGGTAGACGCTCGACACATCGGCACGTGCGACGCGGATCGCAGGCAGCCCGCGGCACTCGGCGACGAGCTTGGCGCGGCCGGAGAGCGGCACCACGCGGTGCACGGGCTCGGTGAGGCCGCCGTGAACGGGAACCAGATCGCGCGCTGCGGAACTCGTGGTCGTCATTCCATCCTCGTTCGCGAACCCGCCGGCTACCAGACCGGCGTCAGTGCATCTCCGACATCGAAGAGCAGTCGATCCCCGCTGCCATCGGCTCGCCGCAGGTACAGCGCGCGCCCGAGGGCTGCGTCCACCCCCACATAGGTCACCAGTCGACCGTCGGGCGAGAAGCTCGGATCGAGTTCGTCGAGGGCCGAGAGTCCCAGCGAGAAGCGGCCGGAGCCGTCCAATCGCACCCGCCACAGCTGCCAGAGCTCGTGGAATTGGCCGGCCGAGAATACCCGTTTCCCGGGAGCGGAGAAGACGAGGGCCCTGCCGTCGGGAGCGAAACGCGGGTTGCTGCCGACGCCGAGCGCCCGGATGGGGCCCTCGACCGGCGCGGCCACGGCCAGCTCGCTGCGGCCTTTCGCATCCACCCGGACGAACGCAAGCGCCGATCCGTCCGGCGCGCAGGCGGGTCGCTGATCCGTGGGCCCCTCAGTCAGCGGAACCGCGCGGCCGCCTCCGGACGGCAGCAGCCCGAGGTACTGGCGCGACTCGCGCGCGCCGAGCTCGATGACTGCCGCGACGACGCGCCCGCCGGGCCCATAGCAGCCGCCCGGATGCGCCTCGGGCTCGCGCGTCAGCTGGCGCACCCCTCCGCTCGCGAGCTCGAGTTCGAAGAGCTGCGGGAGCCCCCCCGCGAGCTGCGTGTAGAGCAGGCGCGCGCGGTCCGCGGACCAGTCGAGCGGGATCGCGCCGCGCAGCGCCTGCTCGACGATCCGCACCTCGCCACTGCGCGGGTCGAGCAGTGCGAGGCGCGGACTGCCGGCGTCGATGCTGGGGCTCGGCCCCACGGAACCGGGCGCGGCTGCCCGTGGCGCAGCACCGAGCACCCGCCCCATGTAGCGCTCGAGATCGTCGACCTTCGCTGAGCCTTCGGCAGCACGCGCGGCGAGCGAGGTCGCGCCGCGCCGCTCGCGGTGGTCGAGCGCGCGCTCCTGGGCGCGGCGCGCGTCCTCCGGCTCGAGGTAGCGGATCGCGATCGCCGCCCGAGGGATCTCATCGCCGCCCAGACCCGCGCCGGCGCAGTGCAGCGCGGTCGCCGCGGTCAGCGCGAGCCCACCCGGCCAGGCCCTGCCGCGGCAGCGCGCGCTCACGCCTCGGAGGCCACGACGAGGCGCCCCTCGAAGCGGACCCTCGCGAGCGCGAGGAAGAGTCCGACCCGACCCACGCGCCCGTCGACGACCGCGACCACGAAGTGATCGCTCTCGGGGAAAGGGAAGAATGCGCTCTCCGCGAAGCGGATGTCGAGCTCGGACAGATAGGCATCCTCACCGACGTGCGAGTGGTAGATACCGGTGATCGCGCGCCCTCGCGCGCGCGCCTCGAGATCGACGCGCTGATAGTCGAGCTCGTTCATCCAGTACGCACGGGACCCGTCGCGCGGGAAGCTTCCGGCGTCGAGGCGGTGGTGCTGAGTCATGTCGTTGCGGCAGCGCGCGACCTCTTCGTAGCGACGACCCGCCGTTCCGACCACGAGCCCGCAGCATTCCTCGGGCAGCGTCTCGAGTGCGTGCTGGCAGATCTCGTGCAGGATGCGGCGGGAGATCGCGACCGGAGGCAGCGACTCGTCGATCTGCACGCGCCTCGCCACGACCGCACTCCTGCGCCAGCGGCACCCGACCCCGGGGCTGCGGCGCGCGCATTCTAGATGAAATACATCGGGCCCTCGCGCTCCGCGCGCTCGACGCGCGCCTCGGAGGCGTGCCGGCAGAGATCGGCGACGTTGAGCTCGTCGAGGCAGGCCGCGAGGCGCGCGACGAGCTGCGGCCACAGGAAGCTCGGCCGGAATGCCGCGGCCGGGGACGGGGCCCCTTCCGGGGTCACGAGCACCTGCTCGAGCGGGCCCTCGACCGCCTCGATCACGCTGCGCAGCGTGATCTCGCTCGGCTCTCCGACCAGTGCGTAGCCGCCGCCGGGACCGCGCTTGCTGTCGACGAGATCCGCGCGCCGCAGCCGCTGGAAGATCTGCTCGAGGTAGCGCACCGGAATGCCCTGCCGCGCGCCGATCTCCTGGACCGAGACGCGCTGGCCGGCGCCGTTGTAGGCGAGGTCGAAGACGCCGCAGATGGCATACTGGACCTGGAGCGAGAGTCGCACGGACGCGGAGCATGCAGGAACGTGATAGGCTCCGCGAGCCCCCCGAGACCTTGGACGGTCCCCTCCTCCCCGTCCGCGATCCCAGCCGCTCCGGCCCACGT
Organism: uncultured Spirochaetales bacterium; assembly: GCA_964437835.1. Taxonomy (GTDB): domain Bacteria; phylum Myxococcota_A; class UBA9160; order UBA9160; family SMWR01; genus CAYTJA01. Next base: position 4,293 of record CAYTJA010000176.1, on the reverse strand, counting down.
GGTCGCGATGCGTGCGCCGAGGCCGGAAAGCCGTGTCCGATCTCGAGCGCTTCTTCGAGTCGATCCAGGCCGATGCCTCCCTGCGCGGGGCGCTGCTGCACCACGAGCGCGAGGAGGCGCGCGAGGCCCAGCACGCCGGCGGGCTACCGCCGGGCTACGAGCGCTGCGCGCCGCTGCTCGAGCGGCGCGGGATTCCGGCGCTCTACAGCCACCAGGCCCGGGCGCTCGCCCTGCTCGACGCCGGAGCCGACGTCGTGCTCGCAACACCGACCGCCAGCGGCAAGAGCCTGATCTACACCCTGCCGATCCTGCGCGACGCGATCGCCGACCCGGACTCGCGCGCGCTGCTGCTCTTCCCACTCAAGGCGCTCGAGCAGGACCAGCTGCAGCGGCTGCGCGACGACGCCGCGGCCGCCGGAGCGCTCGGCGTCGAGATCGCGATCTACGACGGCGACACTCCGGAGTCGGCGCGCCGCCGCCTGCGCGCGCGCCCGCCCCAGCTCCTGATCACGACGCCGGACATGCTGCACGCGGGCATCCTGCCGCACCACGCGACCTGGCAGCGCTTCTTCTCACGCCTGCGCTGGGTCGTGATCGACGAGCTGCACAGCTACCGCGGCATCTTCGGCTCGCACATGGCCCAGGTGCTGCGGCGCCTCGAGCGCATCGCGCGCTTCCACGGCGCGCGCCCGCGCATCATCGCGGCGTCGGCAACGATCGCGAACCCGGCCGAGCTCGCGAGCGCACTCACCGCGCGCGCCTTCGAGGTCGTGCAGCAGAGCGGCTCGCCCCGCGCGCGCCGCCACTTCCTGCTGTTTCGCCCCAAGACTTCGCCCTATACGCTGGCCGCGCAGCTGTTCCGCAACTCGCTGGGCCTCGGTCTGCGCACGATCGCGTTCACGAAGGCGCGTGTGATCACCGAGCTGATGCACAGCTGGGTCGCGGAATCCTCGCCCGAGCTGGCGCCGAGGATCAGCTCCTACCGCGCGGGCTTCTTGCCCGAGGAGCGGCGCGAGATCGAGCGCCGGCTCTTCTCCGGCGAGCTGCTCGGCGTAATTTCGACCTCCGCCCTCGAGCTGGGCATCGATGTCGGCGGCCTGGATGTGTGCCTGCTCGTGGGCTACCCGGGCAGCCAGGTCTCCACCTGGCAGCGCAGCGGCCGCGTCGGCCGCAATGGCGAAGCGGCAGTCGCGCTGATCGCGCAGCCGGATGCGCTCGACCAGTACCTCGTGACGCATCCGCAGGTCTTCTTCGCGCGCGGCGTCGAGCACGCCGTGCTCGATCCGCACAACCCGGAGGTCGCGGCCGCGCACCTGCCCTGTGCCGCAGCCGAGCTGCCGCTGCGCGCGGACGAGCCGTGGCTCAGCGAACCCGGCGCGCAGGCGAATCTCGAGCGGCTCGAAGCCAGCGGCGCGATCTTGCGCAGCGATACCGGCGCGCAGTGGTTCGCGGCCGCGCGCCGCCCGCACCGCGAGGTCAGCCTGCGGCAGATCGGTGCGAGCTACGCAATCTCGCTCGAGGGCCCGCGCGAAGAGCACCCGATCCTGATCGGCTCGATCGGCGCCTCGAACGTCTTCTCCGAGTGCCACGAGGGCGCGATCTACCTGCACCGCGGCCGCCAGTACCTCGTGACGCAGCTCGACTGCGAGCAGCGCAACGTGCGCGTGCGCCCCGTTCAGGCGGCCTACTACACGCGTGCGCTCTCGGAGAAGCAGACCGAGGTGCTCTCGCGCCTGCGCACACGGCCGGCCGCAAACATGCGCCTGGTCGAGGGGCGCCTGAAGGTCACGACGACGATCACCGGCTACGAGCGGCGACGCGTGCGCGGCCAGGACCTGCTCGGGACCGAGCCGCTCTCGCTGCCGCCGACCACATTCGAGACCGTCGGCATCTGGCTCGAACTTCCCGACGAGATCCCGGAGGCCGTGCAGCGCGCGAGCCGCCACCCGATGGGGGGCATCCACGCGCTCGAGCACGCGGCGCTCTCGCTGTTTCCGCTCTTCGCGCTCTGCGATCGCCACGACGTCGGCGGAATTTCCTACACCCACCACCCGCAGCTCGGCCGCGCAGCAGTTTTCTTCTACGACGGCTACCCGGGCGGCGTCGGCATCGCCTCGAGCCTCTTCGACCGCGTCGAGACACTGCTCGAGACGACGCTCGCCTGCATCCGCGACTGCGAGTGCGAGGAGGGCTGCCCGGCCTGCGTGCACTCCCCCAAGTGCGGCAGCGGCAATCGCCCGATCGACAAACAGGCCGCGATCCAGGTGCTGCGGCTGTGCCTGGCCCTGGATCCGCTGCCGGCGGCCGCAAGCGTCTTCGAGGCGCCCGCGCTGGCGGCGGCCCCCGAGCACCCGACCGAGTGCCCGGCAGCAGCGCTGCCCCGCGTGATCTACTTCGACATCGAGACGCAGCGCAGCGCGGACGAAGTCGGCGGCTGGCACAACGCCCACCTGATGCGCGTCGCGCTCGCAGTCTGCTACGACACCCGCAGCGAGCGCTTCGAGACCTTCCACGAGCGCGACGTCCCGCGTCTGCTCGAGACCCTCGCCGCGGCCGATCTCGTGGTCGGCTTCAACGTCCGGCGCTTCGACTATCAGGTGCTGCGCGGCTACACGGACGACGATCTTTCCGGCCTCTCCACCTTCGACCTGCTGGAGGAGATCCAGCGCCGCATCGGCTTCCGGCTGCCGCTCGCGCAGCTGGCCGAAGAGACGCTCGGCGTCGGCAAGAGCGCAGACGGGCGCCAGTCGCTGCAATGGTGGAAAGAGGGGCGCGTCGACGCGATCGAGGAGTACTGCCGCAACGACGTCGCACTGCTGCGCGATCTCGTGGTCCACGGCCTCGACAAGGGCCACCTGTGCTTCCGCACGCGCGGCGGCGAGCGCGTCCGGATCCCGACGCGCTGGACGCTGTCCGCGCTGATCGAGGCCGCGCGCGCGCGCGCGGCCGCTGCGCCGCGTGCCCACCGAGCAGGCGCGGCAGCGCGGCCCTCCGGGAATTAGCATGGAATCAGCATGAACTGGGAGCGCACGCGCAGCTTCTTTCCGGTGACCTCGGAGTGCAGCTACCTGAACCACGCGGGCGTCGCACCGATCTCGACGCGCGTCGAGGAGGCAATCCGGCGCTACCTCGCGCAGGCCACGCAGCGCGGAGCGCTCGATTATGCCGAGGTCTACGACGCCGAGATCGAGCGGGTCCGCGGCCGGGCCGCAGTCCTGCTAGGCGCTGCGCCGGACGAGATCGCCTTCGTCAAGAACACCACCGAGGGGCTCGGGCTGGTCGCAACCGGCCTCGACTGGCGAGCCGGCGACGAGGTGCTGACCTGCGACCTCGAGTACCCCTCGAACGTGTATCCGTGGCGCAGCCTGCGCGCGCGCGGCGTCGAGACGCGCCTGCTGCGCGGGCGGGACGGACAGCTGCCGCTCGAGGTGGTCGAGGATGCGCTGCGCAGCCCGCGCGTGCGCCTGCTCGCGCTGTCCTCGGTCGAGTTCGGCAGCGGCGCGCGCAACGACCTCGAGGCACTCGGACGCCTGTGCCAGGAGCGCGGAGTGCTGTTCTGCGTCGATGCGATCCAGAGCCTCGGCTGCTTGCCCCTCGACGTCGCGCGCTGCGGCATCGACTTCCTCGCCGCGGACGGACACAAATGGTTGCTCGGACCCGAGGGTTGCGCGTTGTTCTATTGCGCGCGGCGCGTACTCGACCGCCTGCAGCCGCGCATCATCGGCTGGCGCAGCGTCGCGCGCGACCACGACTTCGACACCTATCAGACCGAGCTCAAGCCGAGCGCCGGACGCTTCGAGGAGGGCACCCCGAACACCGCGGGCATCTTCGGCCTCGGCGCCGCGATCGATCTCGCGCTCGAGCTCGGCGTCGAGCGCATCGGCCCGCGGGTGCTCGCACTCTCGACCCAGCTCTCCCGAGCGCTCGCGGAACGCGGCGCGGCGCTGCTCTCACCGCAAGCCGACGCGCTGCGCTCGGGGATCGTCTCGTTCCGCTGGCCCGACGAAGAGCCGGAGCGCACGGTCGCACGCCTGCGCGCAGCGGGCGTCTTCGTCGTCGCCCGCCGCGGCGGCGTGCGCGCGTCGCCGCACTACTACAACCACGACGCCGACCTCGAGCGCCTGCTCGGAGCACTCTGAGCGTCGGAGCGGGGACGCTCAGGGCGCGAGCGCGAAATCGATGCGGCCGCGCAGCGGGTCGACCAGGGCGAGCCGCACGCGCAGGCTGTCGCCGAGCCCGAAGTGCAGGCGGCGCCGGCGCTCGACGAAGCGGTGGCCGCGCTCGTCGTGCTGC
>CAYTJA010000175.1:0-20193 GCA_964437835.1 uncultured Spirochaetales bacterium | reverse complement strand
CACGAGATACAGCAGCTCTGCCCCGTGCTGCCGCACCTCGGAAGCGAGCGCGCGCAGGATCGCCGCGCTGAGCTCGCGGCGCGGGGCGATGTCGAGCGCCGCGAGCTCGCGGTCGTCCTCGGGCCGCGTCAGCAGCGTCTCCGCACCGTCGCGGGGCGAGCCGAGCTGGTACAGGAAGATCAGCATGCCCGGGTTCTGCCGGACGCGAAGCGAAAGGAACGTGAACAGCGCGGAGCGGTCCGAGAGCTGCGTCTGCGCGCGGCACATCGCGGCCTCGAATGCGTTATCGACGCGCCGCGGCCGGAACTTCGCGTCGAGCAGCCATTCCGAGCAGAGGGAAAAATCGGGAATCGGGTAGCCGACCGGCTCGAGGGCTCCGTCGGGTCGCAGCGCGAGCGCTCCCTTGCCGAAGAGCCGGCGCATGCGGTGCAGCGTCACGTTGTCGGCCGGGTCGTTGCCGCCGTGCAGCAAGACGACCAGATCGGGCTCTAGCTGGTGCCCCCGCTCCTTGTAGTAGAGGTAGCTCTGGTCGGTGCCATAACCGCGGACGGCGGCATTGATCACCTGTACCGGGAAGTCGAACTCCGCGCCGAGCTGCTGCTCGATCAGCGCCCCGAAAGTCTGCTCCCACGGAACTTCGAAGCCGGCCACCATCGAGTCACCTAGCAACATCACGCGGTAGGCGTCCGGCGGCCGCTCGCCGATCTCGGGGCCTCGCAGACCCAGCGAGTTGATCCGCACCCTGGCCTCGAACTCGACCGGCCAAGGCCGCGGCCCGATGTAGGTGTCTTCCGAATTCGGCTCGTGGGACCAGCCGAGCAGCGCGTCTTTGCGCCAGAAGATCTCGGGGTGGGAGTAGACGCTGTAGATCGGCTCGTAGCCGAGAGCGCGCAACGCGACTTCGAGTACGCAGAGCGTGAACAGCAGCGAGCTGCCCGCGAGCGCGAGGCGTCCCAGCGCTCCCTGCCACCGATGCCTGGCGAAGCTCAACTCCCGATCTCCACCGTCCGTCCGCTCCGCACGCCGTGGAGAGTGGCCTCCACCCTGCACTCCACCCTGGAAGGCCCGGGGCCGGGTTGGATTCGCTGCCGGGCGAGGAGCATACCAGCCCGCTGCGTGCGGCTCGGAGCAGCGGGCGCTCAGCTCCGGCGCTCGCCCTGCGCGCGCTGTTCGAGCTCCCAGAGGCACGCGTACTTCACGAACACGTGGAAGGCCGTCACCGCTGCGATCACCAGCCCGGGCATCCCGTCGAGGCAGCCGCGCTTCAGCAGATACGCGCGCAGGAAGCGCGCGGGCGGGCGCAGCAGCAGATCGCGGAGGCGGAAGCGCTGCCCGCGCGCGTGCAGCGCGCGGGCCTGCGCGGCGCTCCACTCGCGCACGCGCGCGAGCTGATCGGAGAGGTCCGCGTAGCTGTGGTGATGGCAGTGCCCCGGCGCGCGCTCGACGCGTCCCGCCACGCGCACGCGGCCGTGGGGATCGATGCCCTGCCAGCGGCCCGCGTTGCGCCGGAACACGCGCAGCTGCCAATCGGGATGGAAGTCTCCGTGGCGGATCCAGCGGCCGAGGTGCCAGGTCAGGCGGTCGATCTCGATGCCCTCGAGCTCCGCGAGGTCCTCGGCGCGCGCCAGCCGCTGCTGCAGCCAGGCGGCGAGCTCCGGGGAGAGCGATTCGTCGGCGTCCAGCGCGACCACCCAATCCCCCTGCGCGAGTTCGAGACAGCGATTCTTCTGCTCGACATTGCCGAGGTAGATCGCCCGTTCCACGCGCGCTCCGGCGGCTTTCGCGATGTCGCCGCTGGCGTCCTGGCTGCGCGCGTCCAGCAGCGCGATGCGCTCGTCGCAAAAGGAGAGCGACGCGAGGCAGGCGCCGAGCGTGCGGGCGTCGTCGCGGGCGATCACGCAGGCGGAAATGCGGGGCCGCGCGGGCGGCAGCTCGCTGCGCGAGGCAAGACCGCTTGCGGTCACGTGCGGACGCGGTCGGCCGAGAGCACGCCGCGCACGCGCCGGATCTCCTTCATCACGCTGTTGAGCGCGCCGAGGTCCGGGACCCAGAGATCGAAGCTGTGGACTGCCGTCCCGTCGGGACGCGTCGTGATCTTGGCGGCGCCGATGTTGACCTGCGCGGTGGAGATCGACTTCGTGACCTTGGCCAACATTCCCTGCTGGTCGAGGGTCTGCACCCGGATCTTGACCAGCCGCGGCTCCTGGACCTGCTCGTTCCACTCGACCGCGATGCGCCGGGCCGGGTCGAGCTCGAAGGCCCGGCGGCAGTCGCTCGCGTGGACCGAAACGCCGCGCCCGCGGGTCACGAAGCCGACCACTTCGTCCCCGGGCAACGGACTGCAGCAGTGCGCGAAACGCACCAGCACGTCGGTCTGGCCCTCGACCCGGAGCCCCGCCTTCGAGGGCTGGGCGCGCCGGCGGAACAGGCCGCGGCGCTGGGGCTTCGCAGGCGCCTCGGGCTCCTCGCCGCGCAGGCGGCGGATCACATCGGCGACCGGAATCCGCCCGTAGCCGAGCGCCGTGAAGAGGTCGTCGATCGAGCTGCGCTTGAATGCGGAAACCAGCGGGTCGAGCGCGTGCTGTTCGAGCAGGCGTTCGAGCGAGAGGCCCGCGCGGCGCAGCTCGCGCGAGAGCAGCTCGCGGCCGAGCTCCTGGCTGCGGTCCGTCTCGCGCGCGCGGATCGCCGCGCGGATCCGGTTGCGCGCGCGGCTCGAGACCACGAACTCGAGCCAGTCCTTGCGCGGGATCTGCGAATCGCTGGTCAGGATCTCGACGGTGTCGCCGTCGTGCAGCGGGTGGCGCAGCGGGACCATCGCGCCGTTCACTTTCGCTCCGGCGCAGCGCGCGCCGACCTGGCTGTGGATCGCGTACGCGAAATCGACCGGCGTCGCACCCGCCGGGAGGTCGATCACGTCGCCCTGCGGCGTGAAGACGAAGACGTCGCCGGGGAAGAGATCGAGCTTGACGGTGTGCAGGAATTCGTGTGGATCCTCGAGCTCCTGGTGATATTCGAGCAGCTGGCGCAGCCAACCGAAGCGCTCCTGATCCTCCTCGCTGATCACCGCGCCGCCCTGTTTGTAGACCCAGTGTGCGGCGATTCCGAACTCCGCGTTGCGGTGCATCTCCGAGGTGCGGATCTGCACTTCCATGCGCTCGCCGTAGGCTCCGATCACGGTCGTGTGCAGCGACTGGTAGCCGTTCGGCTTCGGCAGTGCGACGTAGTCCTTGAAGCGCCCGGCCACCGGGCGCCAGATCGAATGCGCGATGCCGAGCGCCGCGTAGACCTGGTCGCGTGATCCGTCGAGGATCACGCGGAACGCGATCACGTCGTAGATGTCGTCGAGCGTGACCCCCTGGCTCTGCATCTTCGCGTGGATCGAGGCGAGCTCTTTGAGCCGGCCCGTGACCTCCGCGCGCAGACCCGCCTCTGCGAGCCGGCTGCCGAGGGTTCCGATCACCTCTTCGACGTAGCTTTCGCGCTGCGCGCGCTTGGTCGCGAGCTTCTGCAGCAGCTCCTCGGCCGCCCCCGGATGCAGCGCGCGAAAGGCCAGCTCCTCGAGCTCGCTCTGCATCCACTGGATGCCCAGGCGGTGCGCCAGCGGCGCGTAGATGTCGAGCGTCTCCTGCGCGACGCGACGCCGCGACTCCTCGGACATGTGCTGCAACGTGCGCATGTTGTGCAGGCGGTCGGCCAGCTTGATCAACAGGATCCGGATGTCCCGCGACATCGCGACCAGCAGCTTCCGGAAGTTCTCGGCCTGGCGTTCCTGGTGCGAGCGGAACTCGATCTTCGCGATCTTCGTGACCCCTTCGACGAGGTACGCGACCGATTCTCCGAACAGGCGGCGCAGCTCCTCCGCGCTCGTGAGCGTGTCTTCGATCGTGTCGTGCAGTAGCCCGGCGGCCACTGTGACCTCGTCCATGCGCGTCTCGACCAGGATGCCCGCAACCTCGAGCGGGTGGACGAGATAGGGCTCGCCGGAGAGGCGCTCCTGCCCCTCGTGCACCTTTGCGGAGTAGATGTAGGCGCGCTGGAGCAGCGCGAGATCGCAGGCCGGGTTGTACTCGAGCATGCGATCGGCGATGTCGTTGAAGCGCAGCATGCGCCACTACTCCCGGGGCGCGTCGTTCGCGCCCTGCCCTGCCGGCCTCGGGAACCGCTGCTGGGCCTGCGCAGGAGCATAGCGCCGGCGCATCCGCAGGACGCCAGCCGCATCGCCCGCGCGCTCGGCCGCGAGGATCTCCGCGACCTCCGCCACGCAGCGCTCGAGCTCGTCATTCTCCACCGCGTAGTCGAATTCGGGCAGCGCGGCGAGCTCGTGCTCGGCCATGCGCAGCCGGCCCTCGACGTCCTCCGCTGCGTTGCTCGCGCGGGCCTCGAGGCGCCGCCGCAGCTCCGCGATCGACGGCGGGTACACGAAGATGAAGCGCGCGGCCGCGAGTCGCTTGCGAACCTGCCGAGCGCCCTGCACCTCGATCTCGAGCAGCACGTCGCAGCCTGCGGAACGCGGGACCTCGATCGCGCGCAGACTGGTCCCGTAGCGGCTGCCGTTGTATTCGGCCCACTCGAGGAACGCGTGCTCGCAGATCAGCTGCTCGAATGCGTCTGGGGACACGAAATGGTAGTCGTGGCCCGCGACCTCGCCGTTGCGCGGCCGCCGCGTCGTGTGCGACACCGAGAACGCGAGTCGCGGATCGCGGTCGACGAGCCGCTTGCAGACCGTGGTCTTGCCGGTGCCCGAGGGCGCCGCCACGACGAAGGGGATGCCGGAGCGCGGCGCCGCGCTCACGGCTCGTCCTCGGCGAGAGCGTCTTCGGCCAGCCGAGCGGCGATCGTCTCCGGATTGATCGCCGAGAGGATCACGTGGTCGCTGTCGGTCACGACGATCGAGCGCGTGCGCCGGCCCTGGGTCACGTCGAGCAGCTTGTTGCTCTTGGCCGCTTCGTCGCGCAGCCGCTTCATCGGCGCGGCCTGCGGCGCGATGATCGCGATCACGCGCGCCGCCGCGACGAGATTGCCGTAGCCGAGGTTCAGCAGCTTCAGGCTACTCAACGTTCTGCACCTGTTCGCGGATGCGCTCGAGTTCGGTCTTCAGATCCACGATGCTGTGGGCGATCGGCGCATCGCCGCCCTTGCTGCCGATCGTATTCGCCTCGCGGCCGAGCTCCTGCATCAGGAAGTCGAGCTTGCGCCCGACCGGCGCAGCGGGGCCCGCCTGTGCGCAGATCGCGCGGAACTGCTCGACGTGGCTCGCAAGACGCACGATCTCCTCGGTGACGTCGAGGCGATCGGCGGCAATCACGATCTCCTGGGTGAGCCGCGCCTCGTCGACGAGCCCGGTCTCGCTCGCGAGCTGCGCGCTGCGCTTGCGCAGGCGCTCTCGCACGGCCTCCTGCACCAGCGACGCGCGCCCCGAGAGCGACTGCGCGAGCTCGCTCACGCGCGCGAGCCGCGAGAAGAGCTCGCGCTCGAGCGCCGCGCCCTCGGCCGCGCGCATCGCGTCGATCGCCGCGAGCGCGCTGTCGACCGCGCTAAACAGCAAGGCTTCGGCCTCTCCGCTCGCAAGCTCGGGCTCGAGCATGCGCACGACGCCCGGCAGCTGGAGCAGATCTCCGACCCCCAGGCTGCCGCTCGCCTCCCCACTCGCGGTGAAGCGCTGCGCCGCGTCCGCATAGGCCGCGACGAGCTCTGCGTCGACGACGAGGCGCAGCCGCGGGCCACTGCCCTCGGCCGCCGAGACGGAAACGTCCACCTTGCCGCGCGCGAGCTTGGCCTGGGTCCGCTCGCGTACGGCGCTCTCCAGATCCGCGAGCGCGCGCGGCAGCCGCACGCGCAGCTCGAGGTAGCGGTGATTCACCGAGCGAATCTCGACGTCGTGTCGGACGCCGCCGAGCTCGAAGTGGGCGCGCCCGAAGCCCGTCATGCTGCGCATCACACGGAGACCTCCGCCGCGGCCAGCGCCGCCGGCAACATTGCCACCACCTCCTCCGGGCTCGCGGTCGCGGTGCCGACCTTCCCGACCACGACCCCCGCAGCCGCGTTCGCGATCACCGCGGCCTCGAGCAGGCTCGCGCCCGCGCGCAGCGCGAGCGTCAGCGCCGCGATGCTGGTGTCGCCTGCGCCCTGGACGTCGAAGACCTCGCGCGCGACCGTGCCGACCTCGCGCGGCGGCGACGCGCCCTCGAAGAGCGTCATTCCGCGCGCGCCCGCGGTCACAACGACGTGCGCTGGACCTACGACCGCGCGCAGCGCCGCGACCGCGCGCGCGAGGTCTCCGGGTCCCCGCACGCGCAGCCCCGACAGCGCCTCCGCCTCGCGCAGGTTCGGCTTGACCAGCTCGGCGCCGCGGTACGGCGCGAGCGAGTGCTTCGGATCCAGCGCCACGGGGCGCTGCGCCTGCCGGCAGCGCGTCATCACCTGCTCGGCGATCTCGTCGCCGAGCGCGCCCTTCGCGTAGTCCTCGGCGATCACGCCGTGGCAGCGGCAGAGCGCTTTGTCGAGCGCCTCGAGCAGCCCGCGCACCGCCGCCTCGGGCGGCGGTGCGTCCGTCTCGCGGTCGAAGCGCAGCAGCTGCTGGCTGCGCGCGACGATGCGCGTCTTGCGCGTGGTCGGGCGGCCCGGGACGACGATCAGGCCGGAGGCCTCCGCGCCGAGCTCGCGAGCCCCCGCGCGCAGCTCTCGCCCGGCGTCGTCGTCGCCGACGAAGCCGAGCAGCTCGATCGCACCGCCGAGTGCCAGCGCATTGCGCGCGACGTTGGCCGCACCGCCGGGTGCCCGCGCTTCGCGCTGCACCAGCACGACCGGAACCGGCGCCTCCGGCGAGACGCGCTCGACGTCTCCGAACACGTACTCGTCGAGCACGACGTCGCCTATCACCGCGAGGCGCACGCGGGGGAACGCGTGCAGCAGCGCCTCGAGTCGGGCCAGCTCAAGTCGCGGCATCGCCCACCTGCGCTGTGCGGTCGCGCGCTTCGGCCACGGCCGGCAGCGGCACGAGCGTCTCCGCCTGCGCCCGCTCTGCGGTCCCGAGCGAGTGCAGTCCGACGGCCTCCGGGCAGCCGCGCAAGTGCCACGCCAGCACCTGCAGGTGCTCCGCGAGGCGCTGCCGGTAGCGGCGCGAGAGCAAAGCCAGCGGAGCGACCGCCGCGGTGTAGAGCACGAGCTTCGCGACCCGCAGCGCGAAGACGGCCGCGGTGGGCGTCAGGCCGCGGTACTTGAGCAGGAAGCGATACAGCGAGCGGTGATATTCGATCCGCGTCGAAGCCGGATGCTTGCGCTTGCTGCTGGCCCCGGAGACGTGCATCACGGCCGCCTCCGGCAGGTGCACCACGCGGAACCCGGCCTGGCGCGCGCGCCAGCACCAGTCGGTCTCCTCGAGGAAGAAGAAGAATTCCTCGGACAGCGCGCCGATCCGCCTGCGCGCGCGCCCCGAGACGAAGAGCGCCGCACCGCGCACCGCGTCGACGGCGACCGGCTGCGACGCAGGCCGCCGCCGCGAGGGATAGCGCTCTGGCCGGAGCCACTGCAGCAGCGGCAGCGGCAGCAGCTCGGAGATCGCGCTCGGGTACGCGTGGGCGGAGTTCTGGAGCTGGCCGTCGGGCCCCACCAGGCGCGGGCCGACGATCCCGACCTCGGGATGGGCATCGAGATAGTCGACCGCGAGCTCGAGCGCCCCCGGCAGCAGCGCGGCGTCGCTGTTCAGCAGCAGCTGGTGGCGACCGCGCGCCTCGGCGAGGCCCAGGTTGCAGCCGGCCGCGAAGCCGAGGTTGCGCGGCAGCGCGAGCAGCGAGACCCACGCAAAGCCCTGCCTCACCGCTTCGGCGCTGCCGTCCGAGGAACCGTTGTCGATCAGCCAGAGCTCGAGCTCGAGGCGGCCGCGCAAGCGCTCGCGCTCGGCCTCCACCGAGGCCAGGCACTCGAGCGTGAGGCTGCGCGTGTTCCAGCTGACGACGACGATGCTGAGATCCAACGCTCGCCCCTCGATCTACAGCCCGGACTGGAATTCCGCGCGGGGGCGCTGAAGCAGCTCTCGAGCGGCTTCCACGACCGCCGCAGGAGCCAGCAGGTTCATGCAGGTAGCTTCGGGACAGCCCCGCCGGCAAGGGCTGCACGAGAGCCCCACCCGCAGCTGCCGCGACGGGGTCCGGGCCCAGGGCGCGTTCTCGACCGGATCGGTCGGTCCGAGCAGCTGCACGACCGGTGTGCCCACGGTCGAAGCCAGGTGCAGGGGCCCCGTATCGGCCCCGATCACGACGCGCGCGCCCGCGAGCAGCTCTGCGAGCTCCGCGAGGTCCGCGGTCTCCGGCGCCAGCTCGGCGGCGCCCTCCGCGGCGTTCACGACCTGCCGTGCGAGATCGCGCTCGACCGGATCGGAGCCACAGGTGACGCGGGACCGCAGCCCCTCGCGCTCGAAGAGCTCGCGCGCGACCTCGGCGAGGCGCTGCGCCGGATAGCGCTTGTAGGGCGTACCGGCGCTGCTGCCCGGGTGAAGTACCGCGAATCCCGGTCCGGCCGCGCCGCGTTGCGCCGCCGCGCGCGCCCGCGCGCACGGGCCGAGTTCGAAGGCCGCGCGCGCCGGCTCGCCCTCGAGCCCCAGGAACTCGACCAGCCCGGCGTTGCGTTGGTAGCGCGACAGGGGCCTCGGCTCGAGCCGCGCGCGATCCGTCGCAAACCAGTGTGCGCCCTCGCGCGCAAAGGGCGGAGCGTATGCGACGCGCCGCCGCGCGCCGCTCGCGCGGACCCACAGCGCCGAGCGCAGCAAGCCGTGGAAGTCGAGCGCGAGGTCGAAGCGCTGCGCGCGCAGCGCGCGCGCGCAGCTCCCGAGCAGCCGCGCGGCAGTCACCAGGCGTCCGGCCGCGAGTGCCGCCATGAACTGATCCCGCTCGAACACGATGACCTGATCGATCCACGCTTGCGAACGCAGCGCCGAGGCGGCGCCGGGCTCGACCAGCCACGCGAGCTGCGCGCCCGGCCAAGCCGCGCGCACGCGACTCACGGCCGGCAGCGTGCGGACCACATCCCCTAGCGCGCCCAGCCGGACGACCAGGATGCGCTCCGCCGGAGGCGGCCGGTGCAGGCGGTTCGTACAGACTCCGATGACGAGCCTCTTCACGGGGGGTGACAGCCCGAAGCTTCGGGCTCGGCTAAACATACCGCCGTCCCCATGGATTCCGCAGCGCAGCGCACAGCTCCGGCGCCGGCCGATCCGCTGGAGCCGCTCGCGCTGCGCGCGCACCGGCGCGGCGACCGCTACCTCTGCAGCGCGGCGCGTTTCGAGGCGGAGCTGCTCGGACAGGATTGGCTGCTGCCGGGCCGCCTCGAGTCCGTGTTCGCGGGAGGCGAGCCAGGCGCCGGCCGCGGGCCGACCTCGCGCGTCGTGCTCGCGCAGAGCGGCGTCGAGCTGCACCTGCGGCCGCTGCGGCACGGCGGCTGGCTCGCAGCGCTCTGGCGCGATCTCGAGCTCGGCCTCGCGCGCCCGCTGCGCGAGCTGCGCGTGACCGGCGAGCTGCGCGCGCGCGGTGCGCCGGTCCCGGAGCCGGCGCTGGTCGCGGCGCGCCGCGTGATCGGACCGCTGTGGCGCGCCGCGCTCGGGACCGTGCACATCCCGGGGACGCAGACCGCGCTCGAGGTCCTGCGCGCGCAGCCGGACCGGCACCGGTGCGTGACGCTCGCGCGCGCAGCGGGTCGCGCGATCGCAGCGCTGCACGCGGCGGGCGGCCGCCATCCCGATCTCCACCTCGGAAACCTGCTCGTCGCCGGGCCCTCGAGTGCGCCACGCGTAGTCGTGATCGACCTCGATCGCGCCCTGCAGCGCGCCGCGCCCTCGGCCCGGCAGCGCGCGCGCGAGCTGGCTCGGCTCTACCGCTCGGCCCTGAAACGCGGCGTCGAAAGCCAGCTCGACCGCCGCGCGCGCGTCGCGTTCCTCTCCGCGTACTGCGCGGGCGACCGCGCGCTGCGCCGAGCGCTGCTGCGCGAGCTGCCGCGCGCGCGCGCACGCGTCGCGCTGCACCGCACGGGGTATCGCCTCCAACGGGGACGTTGTTGCCTATTGCCTTTTCGGTAGCCGAAAAGGCAAGCCGAAGGCTTGCCGTGCGGGCAGGCCGGCTGTGCCGGCCGATCACCCGCAAGGCCAGCAATAGGCAACAACGTCCCCGCCGTGCTCACCGCACGGCCAGCCGCGCCTCGATCCAGCCGAGCAGCGCGTCCGGTTCCTCGACGCGGATCGCGAGCGAGAGCACCGCGAGCTCGGCGGGCTGTGCCCAACGCGGAGACAGCTTGACCGCGTCCTTGTCGGTCGTGATCCAGAGCGGCGCGCGCGCCGCGAGCCCGCGAAGTTCGCTCTCCCGGTAGCGGTGATGGTCGGAAAAGAAGCGCGTCGCGACGACGCGAGCGCCGAGCGCCTCGACCCGCGCGCGCAGCGAGTCGGGCCTGGCAATCGCCGCGAGCAGGCCGACCTCGGCGCCGGCGAGCGCAGCCGCCTCGAGCGGCGAAGCATCCGAGAGGCGGCGCAGCCCCTCGAACTCGCGCCGCACGCGGAAGCGAAATGCGCGCGGCGCCCGGCGCGCGAGCAGCCGCTGCAGCGCGTCGGAGCCCTCGCCGTCGACGAGCCCGATCGCGTCGGCGCGGAGCAGCGCGCCGAGCGGCTCGCGCAGCGGCCCACGCGGCAACAGGTGACCATTGCCGAAGCCGCGGCCGGCGTCGACCAGCACCAGGTCGAGATCCCGCGCGAGGCGGTGATGCTGGAAGCCGTCGTCGAGCACCGCGAGGTCGCAGCCCAGCTGCGCATACACACAGCGCGCGAGAAGCGCCCGATCGCGTCCGACCAGCACCGGAACGCCCGGGGCGCGCACCGCGAGCAGCAAGGGCTCGTCGCCTGCAGCAGCGGCGTCCGCGAGCAGGCGCTGCCCGTCCGAGACCCAGCAGACCTGCTTCGACTGCTCGCGCGAGCGGCCGCTCCCGCGTGAGAGCAGCGCGGTGCGATGACCGCGCGCCGCCAGCGCGTGGGCGAGCCAGGCGGCGAAGGGGGTCTTCCCGGTTCCCCCGGCCGTCAGATTGCCGATGCTGACGACGCGCCCAGGCGCGGTCTTTCTCTCCCGCCAGCCGCTCGCATACATCGCCCGGTGGAAGCGCGCACCCACGCGATAGCCCGCCTCGAGTGTGAGCAGCGGCGCCAGCGCGGCCCAGCGCGGCCAGGACTCGTCGCTTGCCAGCAGCCAGCTCGGCGTCTCGAAGTGCACGGCTCAGCCGGCGTCGCCCGCGATCGCGCGCAGCACGAGCTCCGCGCTGCGCTCGGCTGCCCCCCGATGCGGAGCGAGCGCGCGGCGCCCCGCCGCTCCGATTCGGCGCGCAGCTGCGGGATCCTCGAGCCATTCGGAGACAGCGCGCGCGAGCGATTCGGCGTCCGCAACCTCGCGGGCCGCCCCCGCGCCCGACAGCAGCTCGAGCGCTGCGCGCACGCTTGCGACGTGGGGCCCGTGCAGCACCGGTACTCCCGCAGCGGCGGCCTCGAGGGGATTGTGCCCGCCCACGCGCGCGAGGCTGCCGCCGATGAATGCGACCGTCGCGAGCGCGTAGAGCGACGCCAGCTCGCCGAGCGAGTCGAGCACCAGCACCTCTCCGGGCGCGATCGGCAGCGCGCCGAGCCGGCTGCGCAGGCGCACGCGGCGGCCGCGCGCCTCGCACAGGCGCACGATTTCCGGCGCGCGTCGAAGCTGCCGCGGCGCGAGCACGAGCGAGCTCGGCGCGAGCAGCTCCGGCCGGTCGAACGCATCCAGCAACAGCTGCTCTTCGCCCGGGTGCGTCGACCCGGCGACGACGAGCGGCCGCCCGCGCAGGGCGCGCTCGAGCGCTGCGTCGAGCGGTCGCGGCGGCAGCGGATCCAGCTTGAGATCACCCGAAACGCAGACCCGCTCGGGGTGCGCGCCGAGTGCGACGAAGCGCCCGCGGTCCGTTTCGCTGCGCGCACCGATCCGCTCGAGGCGCCGGAGCGTCGGCGCGAACCAGCGCCTCAGCTTCGCATAACGCAGAAAACTGCGATCCGAGATCCGCCCCGAAACCAGCAGCACCGGAATCGAACGCCGCTGTGCGGCTCGAATCCAGGCGGGCCAGAGCTCCGTCTCCACCAGCACCAGCGCGCGAGGCCGGGCCCGGGCCAGCGCGCGCTCGACGCACCAGGGGTGATCGAGCGGCGCGAGCGTCGCGGGAAGCCCGGAACGTCTGCCGGCCAGCAGCGCGCGCGCCGTCGGAGTGAAGGTCGATGCCAGCACGCGCTCTCCGGCGCTTTCGAGCGCTGCGACCAGCGGAAGGGCCGCCTGCAGCTCGCCGACGCTCGCCGCGTGGACCCAGATCCCGCCAGCCGCGCCTCGCGGCGAGGCCCCGAGGCGTTCGGAGAAGCCCGCGCGCCAGGCTGGGCGCAGCGCGAGCCCAGCCGCGAGCAGCGGGGCCACTGCGAGCGCGCCGACGGCTGCGCCGCTATGCGCGAGCGCGTTCATCGAGCAGTGCTACCGCGAGGTCCGCCGCTCGGCGCGCGGCGCCGCCGGCCCCGAGCCTCGCGCGCAGCTCGCGCTTCAGATCCGCCGCGGACGCTTTCGCTGCGCTGCCTAGCCGCTCGGCGATCAGCGCCGCGAGCGCCTGCGGCTCCGCCCCTTCCTGCAGCAGCTCCGGCACCGCGGGACGCCCGAGGATCAGGTTCGGAAGCGCCAGGCTGCTCACGCGCAGCAGGCGTCTCGCGACGGCCGCCGAGAGCGCGGAAGCGCGTCCGGTCACGACCAGCGGGATGCCGAGCAGCGCGGCCTCGAGGGTTCCCGTCCCCGGCTTGACGAGCGCCGCATCCGCGGCCGCCAGCGCCTCCAGCGCGGCTCCGGGCGCGAGCAGAACGGCCGCCTCGAGGCCCCGCTCGCGCACGCGCGCCGCGATCGGCTGCGGCTCGAGCGACTTTGCTACCGGCAGCACGCAGACGAGCTCGGGAACCCGAGCGCGCAGCTGCAGCGCGACGTCGAGGAATAGCTCGAGGCCGTGGCGCAGCTCACCGCGCCGACTCCCCGGAAGCAGCGCGACCACCGGCGCACCAGCCGGCAGGCCCAGCTTCTCCCGCGCGCGCGGGCGAGCGAGGTCTTCCGCGCGCGCGTCCAGCCGATCGACGAGCGGGTGCCCGACATAGCTCGCGCGCGCTCCACTGCCCGCGTAGAGCGGCTCCTCGAAGGGCAGGATCAGCGCGAGCCGATCGGCACGGCGCGCGAGCGCGCGCACCCGATAGCGCCGCCAGGCCCAGACCTGCGGGCAGACGTAGTAGAGTGTCGCTGCGCCCTGGCGCTGCGCGCGCCTGGCCAGCGGCAGATTGAAAGCCGCGGAATCGACGAGCAATGCGAGCTGCGGGCGCCGCTCGCGCAACGCGCGGTTCAGCGTGCGCCAGGCGCGCACGACGCGCGGAAGCTCGGGGGCCAGCTCTGCGATGCCCCCCACCGCGAGCTCGCGCTGCGGCACCAGGATCTCCGCGCCCGCGCGCAGCAGCTCGGGCCCGCCGAGCCCGAAGCAGACCAGGCC
Source organism: uncultured Spirochaetales bacterium (assembly GCA_964437835.1). GTDB lineage: Bacteria > Myxococcota_A > UBA9160 > UBA9160 > SMWR01 > CAYTJA01. The sequence goes on along the minus strand of CAYTJA010000175.1, from coordinate 6,648 downwards.
CGGGCGGCGTGCGCGCAGCTCGCACAACAGCTCGGCCGCGCACGCGTCTCCCGAAGCATCGCCGGCGGAGACCAGCACCCGCACTTCGCGCGAGGCCAAGGCGTTGGAAAGCGCCGGCGCGGCTCGCACTAGCTCAGCTCGGGTACCGAGGGCATCGCTTCGATCACGCGCAGCGCGGTGCGCAGCGCGCCTAGCGCCTCGGCCGCCGAGGGGCAATCGACCTTGCGCAGGCGCACCGCGTCGACGAAGGAGCGCAGCTGCGAGAGCAGCGCGTCCTCCGGATCGACCTTGATCTCCTCGGTCAGAACGCGTTCGGCGTCGTCGCCGGCGTCGGGCGCGCGTCGCGCCAGCCAGGCCGACTGCGCGAGGAAATCGATCGACAGGAAGCCGTCGCGCTGGAAGATCCGCAGCCGTCGCACCGGCGTCGCGGCGACCCGGCTCGCGGTGAAGTTCGCGACACAGCCGGACGGGAAGCGCACGCGCGCATTCGCGACGTCGACCTGGTCCGAGAGCACGCGCACGCCGACCGCCTCGATCTCGTCCGGTTCCTCGCCGAGCAGGCGCTGCAGGATGTCGAGATCGTGGATCATCAGGTCGCGCACGACGTCGACGTCGAGGGAGCGCGACGGGAAGGGCCCGAGGCGGTGCGCCTCGACGTAGCGCGGAGCGCCGACGTAGCGGCGCAGGATCGGCATCGCGGGGTTGAACCATTCGACGTGGCCGACGTGCAGCACGCGCTGACCTCGCCGAGCCAGCGCCAGGATCTCCTCGCCCTCCTCGAGCGTCGCGGCCACCGGCTTCTCGACCAGCACGTCGAGGCCGTCGCAGAGCGCCTGCCGCACGACCTCGAAGTGGGCGACCGTCGGCACCGCCACGATCACCGCGTCGAGCTGGCCGTGCAGCTCGCGCAGCGCGAGCGCGCTGCGCGAGCGCAGCTCGCGCGCCAGACAGCGCGCGCGCCGCAGGTCGATGTCGAACACGCCGCGGAGCGAGATGCCGGGGTCACTCTCCGCGAGCTGCACGATCTTCTGGGCGTGGCGCCGGCCCATATGGCCCGCTCCCAACACGCCGAGCCTCACGGCTCTCACCCTGCCCCCCCCGGCGCGGATCTGTCCTGGGTCCCCACCACCACGCCGACCAGAGCAATACCGCTTTGGTCGGCCCGTTGGCAAAGCCTCGCCCTCTCGAGCACCAGCGTGCGGCCGGCTTCGACCGCGAGGCAGCGGGCTCCGGCCGCAACCAGCGCGTCGAGGGTTTCGGGGCCGATCGCGGGCAGATCGAAGCGAGGATCCTGCTGCGGCCGAGCGACCTTGATCACGGTCGCCTCCGCGGCGAAGTGCCCGGCCCGGCGAATTGCCGCGTCCGTGCCCTCGATCGCCTCGACGGCCAGCACCGCGCCGTGCTTGATCACGAGGGTCTGTCCGACGTCGAAGCCGGCCAGCGCGCGCGCAATCGGAACGCCGGCCTCGATGTCGCGCTGTTGCGCAGCGGTCGGCGCGATCCGGCCGAGCGGTCCCGGCTGGGCCAGCAGCTCCGGGATCAGCTCCGCCTGGGGGAGGACGCGCAGACCCGCGGCCTCGAGCCCGCTCACGACCCGGGCCAGGATCGAGCTGTCGCGCCGGTCGCTCAGCGCCGAGAGCTCGGCCGTCGCCCGCGCGTCGAGCGCCCACCCGGCGGCCTCGGCCTGCGAGAAGAGCGCAGCCTTCGGGACCTTCCCGGCCAGCACCACCTCGCGCGCGCCGCTCTGCTGCAGCGCGCGCAGCGCCTCGGCGACCTGGCCGGCTTTGAACCAGTACAGCTGGGCGGTCTCGGCCTCGAGCGCGGGAGACGCGAAGCCCTCCAGTGCGACCGCAAAGACCTCGGCCCCGCGCCGACGCGCCGCGCGTGCGATCTCGAGCGGAAGCGCGCCCTGCCCTGCGATCAGCCCCAACACCGGGGTTAGCGTATCGCCTATCGGACGAAACCGCGCTCCGAGGCCTCGAGAAAGGCGAGCAGGCGCAGGACCTCGGGGACGCCCGCGCACTCGGCGCGCATGCGGGCGAGTGCGGGCTGGCGCCGCAGCTTCGAGTGGTAGAGCAGGTGAAACGCGTGGTGCAGCGCGCGTCGCGAGGCGAGGGGGATGCCGCGCCGCTCGAGGCCGACGCCGTTCAGGCCGGCGAAGCGCGCGCGGTCTCCGGCGACCCTCGCGAAGGGCGGCACGTCCTGGCTGACCATCGCATTCGCGGCCGTGAAGGCCGATTCGCCGAGCCGCGCGAACTGGTGCACGCCGGTCATCGCGCCCAGCACGACGTGGTCCTCGACGCGCACATGCCCGCCGAGCGCCGCATAGCTCGCCAGCACGCAGCCCGAGCCGATCTGGCAGTCGTGCGCGACGTGCACGTGGTTCAGGAAGGCATTGCCGTCGCCGATCTTCGTGAGGCCATCCCCGCGGTCGCTGCCGGTGTGGAACGCGCAGAACTCGCGGATCAGGTTGTCGCGCCCGATCTCGAGCGCTCGCCCGGGGCCGTGGCCGAGGATCTGTGGGTCGCCGCCGAGCACGACCGAGGCCGAGATGCGCGTGCGTTCGCCGACGCGCGTTCGCCCCTGCAGCACGCTGTGGGCGCCGATCGAGACGCCGGCGGCGAGTTCGACCTCGGGGCCGATCACCGCGTAGGGGCCGACCCAGACGCCCTCCGCGAGTCGAGCCGCCGGATCCACGACGGCGGTCGGATGGATCATGCCGCGAGGCGCCGCGCCTCGCTTCAGCTCTTCTTGTCGTTGTAGCGCTGGATCACCTGGTCGGTGATGTCGAGGGCCTCGCGCGTGTAGAGAATGCCCGGGGTGCCGCGCCGCACGATCAGCGTGTAGCCCTGCTCGCGCCCGAGCGTGCTCACGACGTCGTTCATCTTGTTGAGCAGCGGTCCCGTGAGGCGCTGCTGGTCGACCTGCAGCTGCCCCTCGAGTTCCTTCATGTCGTTGTCGATCTTGTTGCGCTTCTCGGCGAGGTCGAGCTGCTTCTGGTAGAGGGCGTCGTCGGAGAGCACGAACTTCTTGCTCGTGAGGTCGGATTCGAGCTGCTTGTACTCGTCGATGATCGGCTGGATGCGCGTCTTGGCCTCGCGCTGCTTGCGCTCGAGCTCTTCCTTGGCCTTCTTGCCGTCCTGCGTCGAGATGATCGCCTGATCGAGGTCGACCACGCCGATCTTCATCGGCTCGTCCTGGGCTGCGGTCCCGACCACGAGGATCGCGGCCAGGGCTGCGATCGCGACGCTGTTGCGGTACTTCATGCGAGACTCCTCCAAAGCGGTCAGTAGGATCCGCCGCCCACCGAGAACTCGAAGACGGGGGATTTATCGATCGAGAGCGGATCGAGCGGAAAGCCCAGCACCAGCATCAGGGGCCCGAAGGGCGAGAACCACTGGACTCCGGCGCCGCTACCGTAGCGCCACTCCGTCACGTCGAACAAGTTATCGCCCTCGGCGAAGGCGTTGCCCACGTCGATGAAGGCAATGCCCTGGAGACCGACGGTCTCCGAGATCGGAAAGCGATACTCGAAGCTCGACGAGATGAACTTGTTGCCGCCGATCACGTCGGTGAGGTCGAGATCTGCGAAGTCTTCCGGATCCTGGTCTTCGATGTCGTTACAGATGGTGGCGCAGGTGGTGCTGTTCGTGGCCTGGTCGTAGTTGCGGTCGACCGGCGTGTATTTGCCGGTCTTCGCGATGAAGCCGTTTCCCACATCCGCCACCACCTCCCTGAGGATCGCGCGGCGCGGTCCCACCGATCGCGCTTCGAATCCGCGCAGCTGGAACGACCCGATGCCGCCGAGGAAATAGCGCTCCGAGAGCGGCAGCTGCTGATCCGCGTCGATCTGATCGAGCGGAAGCGCCTGAGGATCGTTCGGCGCGATGGCCTCGACGGCCGGCGGGAGGTCGAAGTCCGAGATCGAATTGAACGGCAGCGCCCAGCCGATGCGGCTGCTCAAGACGAAGCTCGAGTGCTCGAAGAGCCAACCCGGCGCGCCGAGAAACCACGCGCCGCGCCCCTCGAGGCGCAGGAATTTCGCATCGAAACCGATCCCGGCGAATTCGACCGAGCCGTTCAGGACGTAGCCCTCGGTCGGCGCGAGGCGGTCGTTGCGCAGGTCGCGCGTCAGCACCAGCCCGATCGAGCTCGAGGTGAGCGAGCCGGAGACGAGCTCGCGCTGGATCACGCCGGCGGCCTCGTTCAGGTCCGAGTCGTCTGTGATGTTCCGGTCCGAAAAGCTGTAGCGCAGCGAGCCGCGCGTACGGCCGTCCTCCGAAAGCGGGTGCGAGAGGAATATGTCGCCGCCGGTCGCATCCTGCTCGAAGTCCTCGTAGTTCAGACTCGAGCGGAACACCGATATGCCGAGGCCCCAGTCGCTGTCGAAGATCGATGGATCCTGCAGCGAGATCAGGTAGCGCTGCGTGCTGCCGCCGACGTCGGCCGAGAGATTCGCCGCCCAGCCGCGGCCGAAGAGGTTCTGCTGGGACAGCGACCCGGTCACCACGAATTTATCCTGCGAGCTGAAGCCCGCGCCGAAGCTGAAGGAGCCCGTCGGCCGCTCCACGACCTTCACACGCAGGTCGAGCTGCTCGGGCTCCTCGGTCGGCTCGGGCTCGAGACCGACCTCCTCGAAGAAGCCGAGACCCTCGATGCGCCGTTTGGCGAGATTGATCTGCCGCTGCGAGTAGAGCTGGCCCTCGGCGAGCGGCACTTCGCGACGGATCACCGGGTCGATCGTGGTCTCGTTGCCGGCGATCTCGACCTGCCGGATGAAGTAGAGCGGCCCCTTCTTGACCTGGAACGCGAGGTCGACCGCGTCGCTCGCGCTCGAGAGGTTCGTGAGCGGGGAGACGCTCGCGAAGTAGAAGCCGCGGTCGCGGTAGTGATCGGTCAAGGTCGCGACGTCCTCGGTCAGGTGGCTGCGATTCAGCCACTCCCCGGTCTCGAGCTCGAGCTTGTCGCGCAGCACCTGCTCGTCGACGGACTCGTCGCCCTGGATCGCGAGCGTGCCGACCGTGAAGCGCCGCCCCTCGGTGATCGGCACCGTGACCGAAAGCCCCTCTTCGCTCGGAACGACCTCGGGCTCGCCGACCTCGAGCTGCAGGTAGCCGGCGTCCCCGTAGCGCTTCTCGATCCCGTGCAGATCCTGCAGAAAGAGCGGCTCCGAGTAGGTACCCGAGCGGTCGAACCAGGAGGTCAGATAGGACCAGAAGCGCCAGCGCTTGGTCTGGAAGCCCTGCGTCAGCTCCGCGTCGTCGAAGAACTCGTTTCCGGTGAACTCGATCTCGCGCAGCTTGAGCTTTTCGCCCTCGTCGACGACGAACTGGATCTCGACTGACGACTCCGAGATCTCCTCGAGTTTCGACTCCACGTCGGCGAGGTAGTAGCCCTCGGCGCGGTAGAGCTGTTGGATCCGCCCGCGGTTCTCGTGGACCAGCGGCAGATCGAGGGTCGAGCCGGTCGTGAGCGTCAGGATGTCCTTGATCTTGTCGGAGTCGATATTCTCGTTGCCGCTGAGCGAGATCTCCTTGACGATCGGCGCTTCGTCGACCTCGAAGCTGACGATCACGCCCTGCGCGGTCGGATCGGCGAACACGCGCACGTCGCGGAAGAAGCCGAGCTCGTGGACGGACTGGAGGTCGGCCGAGAGCCGCTTGCGGTCGAAGGCCTCGCCGACCCTGGTGCCGATCCGGAGCCGGATTGCCTCGGCGTCGATGCGCTGGTTCCCGCGGATCCGGATCTCGCGCACCTGCTCGGGCTGGACAGGACGCGCCGCGGCCCCTCCGGCGGTGGCTGTGGGCGAGAGCGACGGGGCTGCGGCCGGCACCTCAGGTACGTCCGCAGCCGAGGCGAGCAAGAGCGCGCGGTTGCGGAGCTCGGCCGCGAGCTCGCCCACGCGGGCCAACAGTGCGTCTTCGCTGTCCGCAGAGCCAGTCACGCTCTGCTCGGGCTGCCCGGCGCGCGTGGGCAGCAACCGCAGCATCAGGTCGTAGCGGCCGGAGAGCTCGGTCAGCTGGCCGGTCACCCAGCCCATGAGCTGGAGCTGCAGGGCCCATTCGCGCAGCTGATCATCAGTGGGATCGGAGACCGCGCGATCGCCGAGCTGCTCGGCCACCTCCGCGGACGGCACGACTTCGAGCCCACCGCTCTCGGCGAGTCGCACGCGCACCAGATTCGCGAGCGATTCGCCGAGATAGGCCACGGGCTTCGCACTCTCGACGCGGAAGGGGAGGACGGCGAGCCTCACGGGCTCGGCAGGGGTTCGCCCCTGCGCGTCGCTCGATCGACCGGCCAGCAGCGCCAGCAGGCAGCACACGACGACCCGCCGGCTGCGCCCGCGGCGACGCGCACCACGCCCCCACGGACTGCACAAGTGATCGAATTCCAAGCGGGTTTCGCTTCTCGCCGCGCTCCAGAGCGCTCCGGCCGGAGGGGGTCCAGCGCTTAGGCCGCGGCAGTGTAGTGCAGCCGCTCCGGGATGGGCTTCGCTCTTCCGGGGGTGGGGCTTCAGCCCTGCAGGTCGATCAGGGTGCCGTCCACGAGCTCGACCTGCCGTCCCAGGCGCCGCGCGATATCCGGACTGTGGGTTACGACCACCAGGGCGGTCCCGTGCACGCGGTTGATCTCGAGCATCAGCTCGAG
>CAYTJA010000174.1:0-9053 GCA_964437835.1 uncultured Spirochaetales bacterium | reverse complement strand
AGTGCGGCCTGCTCGGCATTCTTCGGGTGATAGGCCATTGCGTCGTCGAGGCCGAGCTCCGACAGCTCGAGCGTGTGGATGCGCGCGAGCACGCGGATGAAATCTTCCATCACCGCGCGCTGCTGGCGCGGGTCGGCGAGCTTATCGAGATCGCTGCGGCCCGGAACGCGCCGGAACAAGGTGCAGTCGAGCGCGTCGCTGCGGCCGAAGACCGTTGCGACCGGGATCCCCGCACGGTCGAGCGCGTCGACGATGCGGGTCTCCTTCGCGAGCGACCACGGATTGCCCGGCAGCGGGTCCCGCTCGAGGCGCAGGAAGCCCTCGAGTTGCGAGCCGTCCGGCCGCAGCACGTCGACGAGCCAGGCCTCGCGCCGCGCGACGTGCCGCTCGAGGCGCCGCACCTCGCCGCCGCCCGTAGCGGCGACCCACTCGAGCATTCCGGCCGGGAGATCGTGCGTCAGCTGCGGCATGCGCGGATCATCCCCCACGCCGCGCACCCGATTCAAGCGCGATGCGAGCAGCGGAGCTGCAGCGCTCAGCGCGGTGCGGCGAGCGGAGCCAGGCGCGCGACCGCGCGCCCGAAGCCCGCCGCGATCTCGGGCTTCGCCGAGAGCAGGTAGTAGCGGTCGCCCGCGAGTACGAGCGAGGGCGGGCCCGATAGCGCGTACAACTCGCTGCCGATCCGCAGCACGGCGGCCTCGCGCTGCTCGAGATACGCAATCGGGGCGAGCTTCTCGTGCCCGGGGCGGCTGCGCCGCGCGAGCGGCTGGCGCGCAACGGTCGCGTCGACCAGGCCGAGCACGTCGAGCAGTGGGAGATCGCTCGCATAGCCGAAGGCCCCGACCGCATCGGTCGCGACGCGCGTGCCGCGCGGCAGCTCTTCGCCGAAGACCGCCCCCGCCTGCTGCCACAGCGCTACGAAGGGCGCCCAGCTGCGTTCGTCCGTGATGCCGTGCCGGATCTCGCCGACGGGCAGCACGGTCGGCGAGAACGCGGAGGTCAGCACCAGCGACGCGAGCGCCGCGCTGCGCAGCCGCGGCTGCGGCAGCGCGGCGCGCAGACCGCGCTCGAGCAGCAGGTACGCGAAGGGCAGCAGCACTGCGAGGAAGCGCGCCTCCATGAAATCGCCGCCGATCCGAACCACGTAGAGCGTGTGCAGCGCCGCGTAGACCGCGAGGGCCAGCACGAGCGAGTCGGGCCGGGAGCGGCGCGTGCAGGCGCGCAACACACCCCAGACGCAGAGCGGAAGATAGGCCCAGAGCGAATAGCGCTGCACGAGCTCCCAGAGATAGTACGCGCCCTGGGTCCACCACGCGGCGGAGGCCTTCACATAGAAGGTGTTCGGGAGCCAGTCGCCGTAGTAATGCACCCTCCACGCGGTGTAGGGCGCGTAGAGCAATGCGAAGCCGGCCGCGCAGGCCGCGAACGAGCGGAGCACTGCAGCCGGAGGCCGCCCGTCGGAGTCGCGGCCCGCGGCGCCGCGCGTCGCGAGCAGCAGCGCGATCGCCGTGCCGAAGAGCAGGGCATCGGGGCGCGTCGCGACGGCGAGCGCGAGCAGTGCGCCCGCAGCCGCCGCGCGCGGTGGTCGTGCGCCCCCGAGGTCCCCTGCACGAGCGCGAGCGGGATCGATCAGCAGCAGGATCAGCCCCAGCAGCAGCGAGAGCAGCGGCAGCTCGAGACCGCTGGTCGCGAAGCTCGCCCAGCTGTAGTTCGCGGCGAGCGCCGCAAGGCCCACCGGCGCGAGCGCGCACTCGCCGCTGAGGCGCCGCGAGAGCGCGATCCAGCACAGCAACGCGCCGGCCGTGCAGGTCATTCCGAGGCACAGCGCGAGCGACTCGAGGTCCAGGCCGAGCCTGGCTCCGAGCGCGAGCAGCGCCGTCCACAGGAAGTTCGTGTAGCCCTCGACGCGCTCGCCCGGATTGAAGACGAGGCCCTGCCCCTGCGCCCAATTCCGCGCGTAGCGCAGCGAGATGTAGGAGTCCTCGGCGAGCCAGCGCCGCTGCCACGCGTGCGCGAGCGCGCCGATCCAAACCGCCACTTCGAAGGCGCGGCGCAGGCCGGACTGCGGCGCGCGCGGCGGGTCGGCGCGAGCGGGATCCGGGCGCATGCCGGCCCAAGGGTAGGTAGTGCGGCCGCAGGGTGCGAACTCCGCGGTCCCGGCGCGCGGCCGTCACGCGATCGGCACGCGTCGCGCCGATCCTGAATCCAAAGCAATCAGCCAAGCGGAGCAACGAAAACGCATGAACGAATGGATGCAGGTCCTGGCCCGCCATTGCGAAGCCACGCGGCGCCAGTACCCCCACGATCGCCTGATGATCGTGTTCGACATCGACGGCACGATCCTCGACATGCGGCACCGGATCCTCGCGGTGCTGCGCCACTACGACCGCCTGCACGGCTCGCGCATCTTCGCGTCGCTGCCGCTCGGCGCGATCGAGGAGCACGAGAACCAGCTCGACGGCCTGCTGCAGCGCTGCGAGATCCCGTCCGAATTGCGGAGCGGCGTTCAGCGCTTCTTCGCAGCGCACTTCTGGGACGAAGACGCGCTGCGCGAGGCACATCGGCCCTTTCGCGGCGTGCTCGAGGTGATGCGCTGGTTCCAGCTCCAGCCGCGCATGGCCGTCGGCCTCAACACCGGGCGCCCGGAAGCGCTGCGCGACGCCACGCTGCGCTCGCTGAACCAGCTCGGCTCCGAATGGAAGCTCCACTTCCGCTCGCGCCACCTCGTGATGAACCGCTACGGCCCGAGCCAGCAGATCGGCCGCGGCAAGGCGGAGGGCATGCGCGAGCTGCAGCGCGGCGGCTACCGGATCTTCGCCTTCGTCGACAACGAGCCCGAGAACCTCGCAGCCGTGCACGAGATCGACCCCTCGAACGAAATCCTGCTGCTGCACGCGGACACGATCTTCGAGAGCGCGCGCGAGCGGCTGCCGAGCCGAGCCGTCTCGGGCCAGGCCTGGCAGGTCGGCTCGCTGGTCGGCGAGCAGGGGCTGCCGCAACACGTCGAATTCGTCTGGCGCGGAATCGAGAGCAGCGGCGGCATCCAGCGCTTCCTGAACTCGCAGGTGCACTGGGCGGAGCTCGACCTGCGCTTCGACCCCGCTCGCGATGAGCTGGTCGCGAGCCGCGTGCCGCTCGAGCTGCGCCCCCTCGCGCTTCCCCCGCCAATCGCGGCTTCGGCTGCGATCGAACAGATCGCGAGCTGCGATCGAGCCCTGAAGCTGCACCTGCGCGAGGGCGACGAGCTGCTGCCGCGCCTGCTCGCGCTGCTCGATCAGCAGGATCTCAGCGGAGACCAGCTCGCGTTCAGCGGCAGCCTCGAGCAGCTCGGCGAAAAGGGCTTCCGCACGCTGCGCCAGCGCCACCCGCAGGCCGTGCTGCAGTGTCCGGTCGACTTCCTCGGCGCGCTGCTCCCGCTGCTGCCGGACCACGCGCAACGCGTCCTCGACAGCCTGCGCGACTGGGGCATCGACCGCTTCTGCGTCGACTGGCGCGCGCCGCGGGGCCGCCGGCTCGCCGCGGAACTCACACGCATGGGCTGCGACCTCGAGCTCCGCGGCGTGCCCGATCTCGAGAGCTTCCTCTCGGCGGCGCTGCTGCTCCCGCGCTCGATCAGCGCGGACTTCGAGCCTCCGGATGCGATCCGTGCGCCCGGAGAACCCGCTAAGCTGCGGTGAACCCGCGCGGGGTCCCGATGAACGGTCGCAGCGCCCGCTCCCTGTTCGCCGCGTTCACGAACATCGCCCCCGGCGTCGATGAAGAGCGCTTCCACCGCTGGTACGAAGAGCTGCACCGCCCCGACAGCATCGAAGTCGGGATGTTCACGCACTCGAGTCGATACGAGGCCGCGAGTCCCTCCAATGTGCGCTTCCTGACGCTCTGGGAAGCCGACTATGCGGACCTCGATGCCGCGCTGCGCACGGTGCGCGCGGGCGCACAGCGCCTGCGCGGCGCCGGTCGCATCTGGCCGGTGCAGACGGTTCTGTTCCAGCAGTTCGTGTTCGCAGCGGAGCCCGGACGCGCGGTGTCGGAACCCGTCGCGACGCTCACGACCGCCTGCAACGACTGGGCGCATCCGGCGCGCGGGCAGTCCGGATCCGAATGGCAGGCGGAGCTCCCGAAGCCCGCCCTCGACGCCTATCACTCCGCGACGAGCTACGCCTGCGCCTGCTACGGCAACGCGACGACCGCGCGCCACCTCTGGCTCGGCGAGAGCAGCGCGCCGCCCGAGCAGCTCGAAAAAGCCTGGGAGCAGGGCGGCGCCGCGCACGCGCTGCCGCCCTTCGGCGCGCCGATCCCGATCTTCCTGCCCGAGGGCAGCGCGCCCGCCGCAGGGCCTGCGCCAAGCGACGCGACGGACGACGCGGCCGCGCGCAGCCGCGTCTTCGCTGTGCACTGGCGCCCGGTGGAGTCTCGCACCCGTGCCGAGTGAGGCGGCACAGATCGCCGGAGAAAGGGCGCGCCCCTCAAATCCACGCGTCGAAATGGCCCAGGAAGTCCTCCCAGTTCGTGACCAGCACCTGCTCGAGGCGGTGAGGCTCACTCGAGGGGGTGACCACGAAGCGCGGCACCGTTTCGTGTTCCTCGCGGAACGATCGCAGGCCTGCGAGGTCCGCTCCGGCCACGCGCCGCGTGGACTTGATCTCCACCGCTGCGAGCAGGCGCCCATGTTTTTCGATCAGGAGATCGACTTCTGCTCCGTGGTTCGTGCGCCAGAAGAAGAGGCGCGCTTCCGAAGCGGCGTAATCGATCCGGCGGCGGCACTCGAGCACGAGCCATTGCTCGAAGAGGCGACCGCGCGCCGCGGGATCGAGCGTCGCCGAGAGGCGGCGGTTCAGCGCGTTCGTGACTCCCGTGTCGAAGAGATAGAAACGCGGGTGCGCCACCAGGCGTTTTCGTACGCTCTTGCGCCAGGCCTCGAGGCGGTAGCCGATCAGCGTGTCTTCGAGGATCTGGAAATATTCCTGAACGGTGCGCGCGGACAGCGCGGCATCGCGCCCGACGGCCGCGGCGTTCAGCAGCTCGCCCGATTGAGCGGCTGCGATGTCGAGGAAGCGCGCGAAGCCGCCGAGGTTGCGCACCAGCGCTTCGGCCTGCACTTCCTCGCGTAGGTAGGTCTCGGCGTAGTCGCGCAGCATTCGGCGCGCGTCCGCGTCCTCGGCGGCCACCACCGCGGGCAGCGCGCCGAGGCGCAGCGCGCGCTCGAGATCGAAACGAGCCCCATGCTCTGGGACGACGAGCGGATGCAAGCGCAGCGAAACGGCGCGGCCCGCGAGTAGATTCGCGCCGCCGCGGCGCAGCTTGCGCGCGCTCGAACCCGTGAGCACGAAGCGCAGCCCGCCGCGTTCGATCAGGCCGTGGATCTCGTCCAGCAGGGCCGGAACCTTCTGGACTTCATCGACGCAGATCACACGGACCCCGCGCCGTGCACGCTCCTCCACCGCTCGCCGAAACGCGGAGGGGTCCTTCGAGTAGCGCAGGAACTCGTCGTGCCGCAGCAGGTCAAGGATCCAGGCGCTCGCCGGGACCTGATCGGCGACGAGCGTGCTCTTGCCCGTCTGGCGCGGGCCGAGTAGCAGCGCAGAGCGGCGCGCGGGGAGGCGCAGGAGTCTCTGGAAGGTCATTGCCGAAATGTACGGTAAAACGGCATCAAGGTGCTAGATGGACCTCCCCGGCCTCGGAAATGCGGTCAGGGCTCGAGCGGATGCTGGCGTTCCCGGCCGTGGAGCCGGCGCCAGCTGCCGCGGAAGCTGCTGCCACGCCAGCTCGCCGCTCAGGCTGTGCAGCGCGAGCGGCGACAGCGACTCGACCACGTGATCGAGCAGCACGCTCCGCGGCAACACACCCGCATCGGTGAAGCGCTGCGAAACGCTCGATGCGCGCAGCGCGAGGTCGACGAGCAGCGACGCGCCGAGGCCGATCCGCATCAGCGCGAGCGCGCGCAGGTCGAGCGCGAAGACCTGCGCGAGCCGCGCCGGCCAGGAACGCGGCACTGCAGCGCCCAGCGGATCAGCGCTCCGGCGGCGGCCCGCGGCGCAGCGCCGAGGCCGCGCCTCCGGCGAGCAGCGCGCCGAGCGCGAGCAGGGCCGCTGCGGGCAGCGCGGGAACGCTGCTGTCGTTCACGCGCGCGCCGCGGTAGATCAGCATATTATTTCCGCTGCTGTTCGTGAAAGTTTGCGCGACGAAGGGCACCGATGTGAAGCCAGTTCCGTGGAAGCTCCAGGTGCCGAGGTCGTAGAAGCTCGAGAGCTGCGCCGGATCGGACGACGCTTCGTCCATCGCCAGCGCCAGCGTGCAGACCACCGCCGGGAAGCTGTTGCACCAGGTCGTGCCCGAGATCGACCAGCCAGTGACGCTGCCCCAGCGGAGTGTCGAGCCGGCTGCGGTGCTGCCCGAACCCGTGGCGCTGCCGGTAGGGCCTTCGCGTTGGTTGAGACTCAGGTATAGGCGGACGCAGCAGCCCGGGAGGCCGGGGATGGTCCCCGAGGTATCGGTGATGAATTCGAAGCGACGCAGCACCGCGGCCGATCCCGACTGATCGACTAACGCCTTCCCCTCACACTGCTCGGCAGGACCCCAGCCGAAGCTGCAATTCGGGACTCGGTCGGGGAACTCGCTGGACTGGGCAAGCAGCGTCCGATTCAGCCTGAACTTCGCGAGCACTGCGCCGGCTGGTTGTGCAAGGGTGGCGATCACGGCCCAGGCTGCGAGACCAAACGCGAGCGCGTGCCGCACGGCGAGGTCCCCCTCATTCCTGCCCCTGATGGGACGACAGCAATCTCCACTCCTACCTGGCGCGGGCAGCATGCGCCCGAATTTGGTGCGCAGCTGCGTTCGGATAGCGTTTTCCCAGAATGGGAGATCGAATGGGAGATCATTTTCTCGCCCCCCTGGGGACTCCATTCAGTTAGTCCGAGAATGCACTCCAGGCACGCTCGCCCGCGACCCAGGTCTCGACCACTCGAGGTGGATTCGCCGCATCGAGCTCACCATCGAGCACCACGAGGTCTGCCTGCAATCCAGGTGCTAGGCGCCCGCGCTCGTGCTCCTGGCCGCCGGCCCAGGCCGCGCCCGACGTATACGCGCGCAGCCAGTCGAGATAGGGCAGCGACTGGGCGGCGTCGAAGACGTTGCCGGAGCCGGTGATGCGCGTGGTGCCGCGCGCGGAGGTGAGCAGCGGTTGATGGAATGCGCAGGGATCGTCCGAGGAGGCCGCGAGCGGGACGGCTGCCTCCGCGAGCGAGCGGAAGGCCATCCAGGTTGCGCCCTCGAAGGGCACCTTCTCGACCGCCTCGCCCATGTGATGCACGAAGCCCGGCTGAACCACACCGACGACGCCTAGCTCGCGCATGCGCCGAATCTGCGCGGGCGCAACGAGCGACGCGTGCTCGAGGCGGAAGCGCGGATCCTCTGAAGGGTACGCGCGCGCGACCGCCTCGAAGGCGTCGAGCGCGGCCTCGACGCCCGCGTTGCCGATCGCGTGGATCGCAATCCGGTAGCCGCACGCGGCCGCACGCAGCGCGTCCTCTTCGAGGCCCGGCAGGCAATAGCCGACCTTCACCGGATGCCCGCCGACGTGGACGTCGATCGCGGGCGCGATTCCGCCATCCGCGAAGAGCTTGACGGCGCCCGTGCGCAGGCGCGCGTCGCCCTCACCGCTCTTCGGGCCGTCGAGGCGCTTCGCATCCAGACGCGAGAGCAGCGCGGCGGGGTGCGGCATCGCGAGCACCGAGAGCGGCAGCTCGCCGCGGCGCGCGAGCTCGGCGTAGAGCGCCTCGGCCTCGGGCGGGCAGGCGGCGTCGTGCACGCAGGTGATGCCGTCCGCGAGCAGCGCGCGGGCGCGCGCGGCGACGAGCTCGCCCCAACGCTCGGGCTCGCGATAGGCGAGCAGCGATTGCCCCTGCGCGTCGCTGTAGGCGCGCTCACAGAGCAGGCCGGTCGGCGCGCCATCCGGACCGCGGACGATCTCGCCGCCCGGCGGGTTCGGCGTGCTGCGGCCGAGCCCGAGCCGATCGAGGCCGCGCGAGCAGACGCTGCCCTGGTGATAGCTGTAGTGCGCGAGGAAGACCGGGCGGTCGAAGCCGAGCGCATCGAGATCTGCGCGCGTCGGCGTGTAGCCGGTCCTGGTCTCGTTCCAGCCGTAGCCGCGGATCCACGCGGCGGCGGGCTCGCGGCGCGCCTGCTCGGCCAAGGCCACGCGCAGCTCGCCCAGATTGCGCACCTGCGAGAGATCGGCCCAGAGCGGATGCAGCGCCGCGATACAGAGGTGATTGTGCGCGTCGATGAAGCCGGGCAACAGCGCACGGCCTTCGAGCTCGACGCACTGCGCGTGCGGCCAGGCGGCGAGGAACGCGCGCTCCCCAGCCGCGGCGATCCGGCCGTTCTCGATCACGACGACCTCGGGCTCGGGACAGCGCGGGTCCATGCTGAGGATGCGCCCGCCGACGAACGCGATCGGGAGATCCGACCGCAGTACCGGTTCCGCTCTGCTCGCGCACATGGCTGCGTCCTCCGCTGTTGCTAACGCGCTCCCCTGCGCCCCGGAGCTCCGGCCGTGATCCCCGCCTCGACGGGATAGTCGCAGCCGGTGCAGGAGAGGCTCTCGTCCGACGCGAGGAACAGCACCATGCGTGCGACGTCGCGCACCAGCTCGATCGGCTCGCGCCGCTTCTGCTGCGGAAGCAGCGTGTGCGCGATCGCGAGGATCTTGGCCGGGTCGACGCCCGCCGGTACGTAGGGTGCGCGCATTTCGGGGCTGCCGGCCTCGGGACAGACCGTGTTCACGCGAATCCCGTACTGACCGAGCTCGAGCGCCGCGATGCGCGTGAGGCCGCGCAGAGCCCACTTCGTCGGGCCGTAGGCGGCCAGCCCGGCGCTGCCGACGAGGCCGTCGATCGAGGCGATGTTCACGATCGAGCCACCGCCGGCAACCTTCAACGCGGGGATCGCGGCGCGGATGCCGAGGAAGGGGCCGAGCTGGTTCACGCGCCAGAGGCGCTCGCAGTCGGCCGCGCAGAGCTCTTCGATCGGCTTGATCAGCAACAGGCCGGCGT
>CAYTJA010000173.1:0-2258 GCA_964437835.1 uncultured Spirochaetales bacterium | reverse complement strand
TGCGGCGTCGCTCGCCGAGGCGCTGCGCGCGCTCGTACAGGCGGAGTTTCTGCACGAGACGGCGCTCTACCCCGAGGCGGAGTACGCCTTCAAGCACCCGCTCACGCAGGAGGTCGCGCTGGGCTCGCAGCTGCGCGAGCGGCGCGCGCGCGTGCACGAGGCAGTGGCAAGGGCCCTCGTCGAGATCCACGCGGCCAAGCTCGACGAGCACGCCGCGCTTCTGGCCCACCACTGGGATTCAGCCGGAAACGGCGCCGAGGCGGCGCGCTGGCACGAGCGCGCAGCCGACTGGCTCGAAGGGCGCGACCCGAAGGCCGGACGCCAGCACTGGGAACGGTTGCTCGAGTTGATCGGCGCCGAGCCGGAGTCCCCGGAGCAGGTACGCGCTGCGCTGCGCGCCTGCACTCGGATCATCTTCGTCGGCGTGATGCTCGGTCTCGAGTTCACTCGCGGCGAGGCGCTCTACCGCCGCGGACGGACGCTCGCCGCGCAGCTCGACGATCCGAATCTCGAGGCCGGACTGATCGGCGCCTTCACGCGGCTCGCGAACTTCTCGGGCGCGTACGCGTCGGCGCGCGATGCGGCGCAGGAGGCGCTCGTCCTGATGCCTCGGGTGAGCGATCCGAGCCAGCTCGGCGCCGACGGGCGTTACTCCGATGCACTCGCCGTCGCCGATGCCGTGCTCGCCGGTGGCAAGGTGAACGAAGGCACGCCCGTGCCGTTGGCGCGAGCGCTCTCGATGCGCGGCTTCATGCTTTTCTGTCTCGGCCGCCTGCCGGAGGCGCAGGTCTCGCTCGACCGCGCGGCCGAGTTGCTCGCTGACAAAGGACAGGTGCTGTTCGCCCTGTCGACCGACCTGTTCCGCTCGCTCGTTTTCATACACCGCGGCTCCCCGGCCGGATCCCTCGAGCG
This sequence comes from uncultured Spirochaetales bacterium, assembly GCA_964437835.1. Classification (GTDB taxonomy): domain Bacteria; phylum Myxococcota_A; class UBA9160; order UBA9160; family SMWR01; genus CAYTJA01. Next base: position 1,346 of record CAYTJA010000173.1, on the reverse strand, counting down.
CATGGCCCGCCTCGTCGCGCGAGCCGACGAGGCGGGCGCGCATCTCACACGCGGGTAGGCGCGCGGCAATCTCGCGCAAGCGCATCTGCTGGCTGGCCAACCGGATGAGGCGCTCGCGCTGATCGAAGCAGCCAACGCGATCGCGAACGAGACTCGCGTAGGAATGATGGACGGCGGTTTCAGGGAGGGAACGAGAATTGCGGCGCTGCTCGCACGCGGCGACGTCGTAGCGGCGCGTGCGGCGGCGGATAGACTCATTGCGATCACAGATAGGCCCCTTTTCGGACGCACAAACACGCTCCTCGTGTATGCCGAGGTGTTGATCGCTTCGGACGCGGCCGTCGAGCGGGGCCGGATCGAGGCAAGCCTGGCGGAGGCCGACGCCATCGCGCAGCGCATCGAAAGTCTCTTTGCTCAGGCGTGGGTGTGCCGGGTGCGAGCGCAGCTCGCCCGCGCGCTCGGCGACGAAGCCGGCTGGGAGCGCGAGCTGCGCGAGGCGCTGCGGATCTACACGCAGATGGACGCCACCGTGTGGGTCGAGCGGGTTTCCCAGGAGCTGGCGTCGTGAACTGCGCGAGCTGCGGACACCAGCCCCCGGCTGGCTCGACCTTTTGCAACGGCTGTGGCGCGCAGCTCGAGACCATCTGTGCGAGCTGCGGCGCGACGCCTCCACCGAGCTCTCGGTTCTGCAATGGGTGCGGCACTCCGGTGGGGGGGCGAGGCTCCCGCCGAGCCTCCGGTGCGGAGAACGAAGAAGGCTCGGCGGGAGCCTCACCCTCCCACAGATCTCCGATCTCCTACACCCCCAAGCACCTCGCCGACAAAATCCTGCAATCGAAGTCCGCCCTCGAAGCCTGCCCTGAGCCTGGTCGAAGGGGCGAGCGCAAGCAGGTCACCGTGCTCTTCGCCGACGTGAAGGGCTCGATGGAGCTGGCGGAACAGCTCGATCCGGAAGAATGGTCGAGGATCATGCAGCGTTTCTTCCAGATCCTGTCGGAAGGCGTCGAGCGCTTCGAAGGCTTCGTCGACAAGTTCACCGGCGACGGCATCATGGCGCTCTTCGGTGCACCGATCGCGCACGAGGATCATGCGCAGCGAGCCTGTTACGCGGCGCTGTCCCTGCGCGACGCCATCCGCCGCTACGCCGACGAGCTGCGTATGAACGAGGGGTTGAACTTCTCGGCGCGCATCGGGGTGAACTCGGGTGAGGTCGTAGTCGGTCACATCGGCGACGATCTGCGCATGGACTACACCGCGCAAGGACACACGGTAGGCCTGGCGCAGCGCATGGAGGCGCTCGCTTCAGGGGGGAGCATCTACCTGAGTGAGCACACCGGAAAACTGGC
>CAYTJA010000172.1:0-5229 GCA_964437835.1 uncultured Spirochaetales bacterium | reverse complement strand
TTCGCGCTCGTCGAGAGTCCGGAGCTCGCGCGCGTGCGTCCCGACCCCGATGTTTTCCGCGTTCACTTCGAAGCGGGCGCGCCCGACCCGCCGGTGCTCCGCTTCTCCAACCTCGGGGGTGACGCACTGCTCGTCGTGCCGCGGCCGCTGGCTGCGGCCTCCGTCTACGCACACCTCGCGGCCTTCGTGCGAGGAGCTCCGGTCGCCCAGGTGCACGCGCTGTGGCAGGCGGCCGCGGAGGCACTCGAGCAGCGGATCGGCGATCGGCCGATCTGGCTCAGCACAGCCGGACTCGGCGTCTCCTGGCTGCACCTCCGGCTCGACTCGCGCCCCAAGTACTACCGGCACCTGCCGTACACGACGGCGATTTGAGAGCAGCCCCGATGGCTCTCGCGAGTTCATTCATCGAATCACGAGAAGCCGCAGCTCGGGATCCAATTCCAGCTGCTCCAGATCGACGGCTCTCTCGCGAAGCAGGGCTTCGACCGCGCGGGTCGAGCAGTTTCCGACCTGGAGCCACACGATCTTCGGAGGTCGCGGTTCGAGCAAGGCTCGCTCTGCGAAGTCGAAATCCTTCGTGACGATTGCAAGACCTTCGCGGAGGGCGACGTCCCAGATCTCGCTGTCGCTTGCCCGCGCGAGCGCGAGTTTTCCAACGTGAGTCGACCCGGGAGCGAGGTCCGCGAGCCACTCCACGAGTTTGGGAGACAAGTTCTCGTCGAAGAGCAGCTTCACGCGGCCGGAGGCCGATAGACCTTGTGCTCTCGCTCCGCGGCGAAGGCAAGAGTTGCGCGGATGTCCTCGCGCTCGAGATCAGGAAAGTCGTTGAGGATCTCGTCTTCGGTCATACCTGAGGCCATGTATTCGAGGATGTCGTAGACGGTGATCCGTAGGCCGCGAATGCAGGGCTTGCCGCCGCGCTTGCCGGGTTCGATCGTGATGCGGGAGCGCCAATCCATCGAGACGAGAGCTTAGCTCGCCTCGAACAGCACCGGCAGCGCATCGGGCCCGCGGAATGCGTAGCCGGTGATCTTCGGCATCGAATACGCGGGGTCGAGGCGCAGCCCCGGCAGGCGATCCAGGATCGCGCCGAGGCCGACGCGCAGCTCGAGCCTTGCGAGGTGCATGCCGAGGCAGAGGTGACGGCCCCAGCCGAAGGCCAGATGCGGCTTCGGCTCGCGCTCGAGGCTCCACTCGTCGGCGTCGGGGCCGTGCGCCGCGACGTCGCGGTTTGCGGAGCCGACCAGCACCGACACGCGCTCGCCGCGCGAGATCGGGCAGCCCGCGAGCTCGGTGTCGCGCGCCGCAACGCGGCTCACCATCGTGACCGACGTCTCCCAGCGCAGCGTTTCCTCGATCGCGCGCGGGAACAGTGTGCGGTCTCTGCGCACGCGCTCGAGCGCTTCCGGGTGCTGCAGCAGCGCGAGCAGGCAGTTTCCCATCACGCGGAAGGTCGTTTCTGCGCCCGCGGGCATCAGCAGGCGCAAGAAACCGTAGATGTGCTCGTCGTCGAGGCGCTGGCCGTCGATTTCGGCGTTCACGATGTCGCTGATCAGGTCGTCGCGCGGAATCTTCTTGCGCTCCTCGACGATCGGCGTCAGGTAGTCGCGCATCGCCTTCGATGCGGGGAGCCCGCGCTCGGGATTCAGCGGCCCGAGGTTGATGTCCTCGGCCCAGGCGTGGAACTTCGCGTGGTCCTCGACCGGAACGCCGATGATGCCGGCGATGATCTGTACCGGATACTGGCTCGTGATGTCGCGCACGAAATCCGCTCTGCCCAGCGGAGCGATCCGATCGATCAGCTCGTGGATCGTCGGCCGGATCAGATCCGCGTCCCAGTGCTCGAGGCGCGAGGCGCGAAACGCGTGCGATACGAGATTGCGGTACTGCGTGTGCTCGGAGCCGTCCTTCGCGAGCATCACCGTGCCCATGTAGGGGCCCATCATCTCCTGCATGATGCTGGACGAGAAGCTCTCGTTGTCGCGCAGCGCTTCGAGCGCGGCGTCGTGGGACAGCGTCGTCACGGAGGGAGACCCGAAGGCCTCTGCGTGTTCCACCGGACAGCGCGCGCGGCGATCGGCCCAATCGGGATAGGGATTCAGCTGCGGATCACGCGCGCTGTTCGGAGCGGCTTCAGCGTTCTTCATGTGTGCCTCGTGGCCTCCTGCTCCCCGCGCGGCACTGCAGCGCAGCCCGCGGCGCGAGTCTGTGGGGAGCGCTCAGGCTACCAGAGCGCGCGTTCCGATTGGCGCGCGAGTGCAGCTCTACGACTCGAAGGCCGAACCACCTTGCGCGGCGCGGGGTCACGGGTCATCTTCGGCCGCGTTGGGGGCTCGCGTACCACGTGATCAGCATCGCCTTGTCCACGGCGATCGGAGCCGGGCGCGAGACCGTATGGCGCGCCCTGACCCAGCCGTCCGAGCTGATCCGCTGGGACGAGCGCATCCTCGAGAGCCTCGGCGCGATCGAGGACTACCCGAGCGTGGGCTCCTGCGCGCGCTGGCGCTACCGCTTCGGCAATGTCCCCGTGGTCCTCGAAGAGCGACCCACGCTCGTGACCGCGCCGGAGCGCCTCGATCTCGACATCGATCTGGGGCTGTTCCAGTTCTCCGTCTACTACGGCCTCGGCAGCGAGGAAACCGACCGCACGAAGCTGCTGATCAAGCTCGCGACCCAGAATTCTGTACCCGTGGTAGGCGGAAGCCTCGATCGCTTCGACGTGCGGCGCGCCGCGGCTGAATTCCTCGACGTGCGCCTGCGCTCGCTGCAGAAGTGGTGCGAGAACCATCCCGGCACCGCGGGGCAATGACGCAGCACTCGCCTCACGCGAGGCGATGCTCGCCGATCCAGTCGAGCCCGTGATCGTCGTCTACGGCGCCGGCTCGGTCGGCCTCGTGCTCGGCGCGCGGCTCGCGCGCGCGGGCCCCGATCTGCTCTTCCTCACACGCAGCGAGGAACAGGCCACGCGCATCCGCAGCGAGGGCGTCGCGGCCGATGACCTGTTGACAGGCACCAGCGAGCACAGACGCGCGGACGCCGTGGCCGGGCCCGAAGCCGCGGCCCTGGCCCTCGCCTCGGGCGTCCCGGTGCTCTTCTGCATGCGCGGCAGCGACCTGCTCCCCGCCGCCGCAGCACTTGCGCGTGTCGCCCCGGCGGCGCTGCCCGTCTGCCTGCTGAACGACGTCCCGCACGAGAGTGCGCTCGCGGCGCTCTTCCCGCGCGTCGTCGGCGGCGCCCTGCGTCTCACCTGCACGCGCCGCGACGCGCGCTCAGCACGGGCCGCGGGTGCCGGCCGCATCGTGCTGGGCGACCACCCGAATGGCGTGTCCGAGGCTACGCGCGCGCTCGGACGCGCGTTCTCGGAGGCCGGCTTCGACGTCGGCCTCTCGCAGCGCATCGGCGAGGACAAGTGGCTCAAGCTCTGCATAAACCTGATGAGCGCGCCGAACGCGCTGGTGCGAAGGCCCGACCACTCGAGCCGCGCCTTCGTCGAGCTCAAGGCGCGGCTGCTCGAGGAGGCCCGTGCGGCACTGCGGGCCGCCGGCATCGCGGCACGATCCTGCGACGGCCGCGACCGCTCCCTCGACGACGAAATCCGCTGGCAGCGCGAATCGCTGGCCGCGGGCCAGAGCGCGCGACCGCTCCCGATCTACAACCAGGTCTGGACCGCGCTCGCTCACGGCGGATCGCTCGAGGCAGACGCCTACCACGAGCGCATCCTCGCGCTCTGCGCAGCGCACGCCGTGCCCGCGCCCGTCAACCGCCGCGTGCTCGACGTGCTGCTCGAGACCTGGCGCGCAAAGCGCGGCCCGGAATGCGTCTCCGCCGCCGAGCTCCTCGCGTGACCCGCGCGCGCGCGGAGACGCTGCCCGTCCGGTTGGCCCCATGCCTCACACCCCACGGGCGGCTCGTGCTCGCGCGCTCGGACGACGCGGTGGAGCTCGGGCCGGAGCGCGCCGAGGAGCTCGAGCGGGCCTTCGCCCGCGGGACGGGGCATGGGCTGCTCACGCTGGGAGCCCGCGGGATCGCGAGCGCGCTGCCGCCGGTCTTCGGGTGGTGGCGGGAGTTCGCGGCGCGCCTGGTCACGACGCTATGCACGCGCGCGGATGTCAGCGAGGCGCGCTCCGAGGTCGGGCCGCCGGAAGCGCCTGGGGATGAGGAGCTCGATGCGTGGCTCCGAGCGGCACCCCTGATGGGCGGGGCCGAGTACTTGAACGTCCGCGTACTGCGCGCGCTGTGGAACGAGCTCGGCCTTGCCTTCGTCGCCGAGCTCGAGGAATCAGGCGCCACGCTCGCGGAGTTCTCGAAGAGCCTCGACCCCGCCTGGAACGTGGTTGGGCGCGTGCACTTCAACCTGGCAGAGAACCGCCGCGATGCGGAGGCGCCCTTCGCCTTCCTGGCGACGTACACCAGCCGGCTCGGGGCGAGCGGCAAGGCCCAGCACCAACCCCTGGGGCAGGCCCTGAAGGAATACGCCGGCACAGCCCACAAGGAGCGCCTGCTCTCGCTGCTCGTGCCTGTACAGCGCGCAGCGGAGCGCTGCGAGTGGCTGCGCGCGATGGTCGCCACAGGCGAGATCTTCCACCCACTGCGCTGGTCGCCGGCCGAGGCCTTCCGCCTGCTCGGCGATGCGCACGAGCTCGAGCGCGCCGGCGTCGTCGTGCGCATGCCCGCGAGCTGGCGCGCCGGACGCCCGACGCGGCCGCGCGTCTCCGGCACGCTGGGAGAGACGCAGCCTGCGGGGCTCGGCCAGGAGGCGCTGCTCGACTTCCGCGCGGAGCTCACGCTCGATGGCGATCCGCTGACGAGCAAGGAGGTGGAGGCCCTGCTCGCGGGGACTAGCGGGCTCGCGCTCCTGCGCGGCCAATGGGTCGAGGTCGATCGCGAGCGACTTGCGCGCACGCTCGAGCGGTTTCGCGAAGCCGAGCGCCTGGCGGCCGAGGGACACCTCGGCTTCGCGGAGGCGATGCGTATGCTCGCGGGCGCGGACCTCGCCGATGACGACCTCGGGGGCGAAGGGAGCGGTCCCGATGCGGAATGGTCGCGCGTCCGTGCCGGTCCGTGGCTCGCCGAGCGGCTCGCGGGCCTGCGTTCGCCCGAGGGGCTTGCACGGGTCCATCCCGGGCGCGGGCTCCGCGGGACGCTGCGGCCTTATCAAGACAGCGGCGTGCGCTGGCTGCACCTGCTCTCCGAGCTCGGCCTCGGCGCGTGCCTTGCCGACGACATGGG
>CAYTJA010000171.1:0-16095 GCA_964437835.1 uncultured Spirochaetales bacterium | reverse complement strand
TCGCGCTGCCGATGCCGGCCCCCTTGTTCAACGAGCTCGCCTTCTCGATGCAGCTCGCGACGGCGCAGTTCTCGGGCTGGGTGCTGTATGCCTTCGGGCTGCCTGCGGTCGTCTCGGCGGATCAGATCCTGCGGGCCGAGGCGAGCTTCGCGGTGATCGAGACCTGCAGCGGTCTGCGCTCGATGGAGACGCTGCTCACGCTCTCACTGCTGATGGCGGAGCTGTTCCAGCGCCGCGGGCTGCACACCGCGCTGCTGCTGCTGGCCGCACCCGGGGTCGGCTTCCTCGTGAACGGGGTGCGCGTCGTCACGCTGATCCTGAATCCCCATTCCGAGGTGCACAGCATCCACAACGCCCAGGGCGTAGCGGTGCTGCTGGCGGGCCTCGTGGCGATGTATCTGGCCGATGGTCTGCTCGAGCGGCTGTTGCCCGTACGGGCTTCGAGATCCGCGGATCCGGGGACTCCGGGCAGGCCTGGTACGCGACTGCTGCCGACCGCAGTGCTCGCGGGCACCTGGGCCGTGACGCTCGCTGTTTCCCCGTGGAGGCCAGTCGAGCGCCTGACGGTGGGGTTGGAAGAGATCTTTCCGGCCGAAGTCGATCGCTGGCGCTCGGCCGAGCTGAAATTCGACGAGCCCTATCTCGGATCACTCGCTTTTCAGCGCCGCATGTACCGGCGCTACTTCTCGGATTCGGAACAGGTAGATGTGTTTGCGGGGCTCGCCGACCACGACCGGAGCCGGCGGGGCCCCTTCTCTTCCAAGCTCGCGGTGCCGGGCAGCGGCTGGGTCACCGAAGCTCGCTACGAGACCTCGATTGGGAGCCGAAAAACCCCGGTCGAGGCGCGCATTTGCAGGCGCCGAACCGACCGTCGCCTGGTCTATTATTGGTTCGAAGGGGCGGAGGGTCCGGGCTCCGAGATCTGGCGGTCGGCCCTCGCTCTCGATCAGAGTCGCTGGAGGCGAAGGCGAGATGCCCTGGTGCTGCGGATCAGCACTCCACTCGCCGGTACGGGATCCGAGGCCCGCCGCAGCTCGGAGCAGCGCCTCGCGGAGTTCCATGCGCTGCTGGAATCCAACCTCGAACGCCTCGATCGGCGCTATCCGCGGAAAAGGTTTTCCGATTTTCTCCCAACTGGGAAAAGTCTTTCTCTTGCGGGCGACTTGGGACGCAAATGGATTGTAAAGAAAATCGCAGGCTTAGAGCGGAGCGGCCCATCGGCATGACGCTTGCAAACACTACTCAGCAGATGCACGTTCCTCCCGCGGGGGGGCCTTGCGTCGGCAATAGGGCTCGCGCCTCCGATGTGGCGCGTGCAGGGCTGGCGGAAGCGGTGGAACGAACCGGATGGAACGTGCGATAGTGGTGGAAACAAGGATTTCAGGGCTTTCGCTCTTGCAATCAATCGGGAGTACCAAGGAGAATCGAATGAAGAAGAGCATTTTCGCTTCGCTACTTGCACTCGCGGTCGTGGTTTGGATTCCGGGCGCTTCCGTCGCGGGTCCGTTCTCAGGCGTCGACACGGATGGTGACGGCGTCGACAACGTGCTCGACAATTGCACGGGCACGGGCAACGCCAACCAGGTGGATGCCGACGGCGACGGCTGCGGCAATCGCTGCGACGGCGACTTCGACAACACCGGGCTCACGTCGATCGGCGACTTCACGACCTTCAAGGTCTGCTTCACCCGCACCGTCGGAGCGCCTGGCGGTCCGCTTTCTGACCCGACCTGTGTCGAGTCGGATATGGACGGCTCGGGCGCGATGTCGATCGGCGATTTCACCGACTTCAAGATCGAGTTTACTGGCGGCGGCGCTTTGCCGGGTCCGTCGGGCAGCCCGATCAAGGCTGGCGCTCCCGCCTGCCCGTAGTGGCAGCGGTCGCACCGAAGATTTTGGGTAGTTTTCTCAATCTGGGCAACTTCAGGGAATCGAGGAGAAAAGGATCATGCGGAAACTGACTTTTGTTGCAGTACTGACTGCGCTTGCGTTCACCAGTGCCGTATCAGCGACCACCGTGAGTCTGCAGTGGACCGGATCGTCTCAGGCTGTCGTTGGCCTCGGCACGAACACCGTGGACGTGAGTGGCGCGGTGGGGAACGTGACGCTGACGCTGGACGTCGTCATCGGTGTCGATGCGGCGGGCCTCGGGGCGGCCGGTCTGGACCTCGAGTTCGATACCGACGGCCTCAACGAGCTCGACAAGCTGAGCTCTCAGGAAATTTCCTGGGGCAATGCGAAGGCCACCCGGACGCTCAAGCCGCTCGCACCGGGCCTCGCCACTTCGCAGGAAAGCCAGGACCTCGGTCCCGAGGGTCAGCTGTTCGGCTTCGACCTCTTCTCGCTGGGTACGGGCGCGTCGAACGTGACGATCACCTTCGCCCGCGTGGTCTTCGAGACCAGCGCGCTCAGGGCGGCGACAGATGGAAGTGACATCTTCTCCACCAACGAGCGCGATCCGCTCGCGACCGTGTTCTTCAACAACAGCAACGCGCAGATTGCGGTCGCGCAGCTCGGCGCGTCCGTGAACGGCCTGAACCCGGTTCCGGAGCCCGGCACGATCGGTCTCCTGGGCCTCGGCTTGGCCAGCCTGGCTGTGGCGAGCCGCCGGCGAGCCTAGGCTCACTGTCGGAGCGTCTTCACCTCCGCCTTCGGGCAGGGTGAGGCAGAGCTGAAAGCGCCCCGGATCTTCGCGAGAAGATCCGGGGCGCTGCTTTCTTGGGCGGCTAGGATTTGCGCGAGCCGCATCCATGGGTATTCCCGTCCACATCGTCTCCGGCTTTCTCGGCACTGGGAAGACCACGGCCTTGCGTGCGCGTCTCGCCCAGTGCGAGAACGAGCGCGTCGCGGTGATCGTGAATGATTTCGGTGTCGCCGGGCTCGACGAGTCGGCACTCGACTCGGGCACTCCGTTCCGGATCGTGAACATTCCGGGCGGCTGCGTCTGCTGCACCGCGCCCGAGGGCTTCGTTCAGGCGCTAGGCGCGATGCTCGAAGCGCAGCCCGATCGCCTGCTGATCGAGCCGACGGGGCTCGCGCGGCCGCAAGACCTCGTCGACACGATTCGCAGGGGGCCCTACCGCGATCGGCTCGCGCTCCAGCCCGTCCTGGTGCTGATCGATCCGGCGCGCGCCGGTCAGGAGACGCCGCAGGAAGCGGAGCTGGTGCTCCAGCAGCTCGAGGCGGCCGACGTCGTGATCGTGAACCGCTGCGACCTCGCCGGCGAGGGCGATCTCGCGCGCTCGAGGACGCGCCTCGAAGCGCTGTGGCCGCCCCCGATCGCCGTGCACTGGACGCAGCACGGGAGCATCCCGGAGCCGCTCTGGAGCTGGCCCTCGGGCGCCGAGCGACCGCAGCCGGAGCGCGAGCCGCACGCGCACGGCGAGGGGCACGAGGGGCATGCGCCCGCTGCGACCCCCTCGACTCTCGGCCACCGCGCGGTTTCGAAGACCTGGCTCGCGGCCGAGCTGTTCTCGAGGTCCCGCTTGCGCGAGATCCTCGCGCGCCTGCTCGCGGGCGAGGCGGGAGCGCGCGCTGTGAGGCTCAAGGGAATCTTTCGCACGCAGGAGGGCTGGCTGCGCCTGGAAATCGCCGGAGGGCGCGTCCACGAGGCCGTGACGGCCTTCCGGCGCGACAGCCGCGTCGATGCGATCTTCGCAACCGAAGCCGCAGAGCCCGCGGAGCGAGCGCTGGGATGGCTCGAAGCCGCGAGGCTGCAGCCCGCGGAGAAGAGCCGGCTCTCGCAGCAGCTCGAGATCGCCACACCGGGCGGCGCGCTTCGCGCGGTCGACCGCGAGCAGCTGGAAGCGCTGCCGGACGGGATTCCCGACGTCGCCGCGCTGATTCCGAAGCGGCAGGGGAGCGCCGCGCGGATCGGCGCGCTCTTCGATGCCCTCGGCCTCGCGCGCAGCGGGCACGCGGTGGTCTGCGCGTCGGACGGATTCGCGAGCGAGCCGGTCGCAGTCGAAGCGCTGTGTCAGGGGCTGATCGTGCACTCGCAGGGAGGCGAGCCGCTCAGCGAGAAGCAGGGCGGACCCTTTCGACTGCTGATTCCCGATGGGGTGCCCGGAGCGCCCTCGGCCTGCGCGAACGTCAAGGGCGTGTCGCGGATCGTGCTGCGGGACGTAGCGGGCTGACGCTCCGATCAGCGCTCGAGCTGACGTCATGGGCTGAATCCGTCGGGGCGTGCTCTGGGAGGCTGCGCGAGCGGGAGCGGCGCTTCACGGGATCTCGGCGACCGGCTTGAGCGGACTCTGTTCGCGCAGCTCGTCGAGCACCTCCTGCGCGCGCGCTCGCTCCTGGCCGAGGAATCGCAGCACGGCGGCCGAGAGGCGCGGGTCGGCCAGGTGATGCGCGCTCCAGGTCGGCGTCGCCTCGAAGCCGCGCAGGTACTTGTAGTCGCCGCCGGCGCCGGGCTCGAAGCGGCGGATCTGCCTCTCGATGCAGTACGCGATCGGCGCGTAGTAACACACGTTGAAATGCAGATGCCGCGCGGGCTCGAGCGCGCCCCAGTAGCGCCCGTAGAGCGCGGCTCCCTTGTGCAGGTTGATTGCGCCCGCAATCACGCGGCCCTGTTGGCGCGCGACCGCGAAGCAGAGGCGCTGGCGGAAGCGCTCCCCGAGCAGCTCGAAGAAGCGCCGGTTCAGGTATTGCCGTCCGAAGGAATGCGCTGCGACGGTCGACACATAGCAGCGATACAGCGGCTCGAAGAGCTCGTCGCCGATCTCGGGGCCGGAGAGCAGCTCGATCTCGATGCCCTGGTCCCGCATTTCGCGGATCTCGCGGCGGATCTGGGTGCGGCGCTTGCTGCGGAACGACGCGAGATAGTCGTCGAAGTGGCGGTAGCCGTGATCCTGCCAGTGGTACTGGACGCCGATGCGCGCCGCGAAGCCGCTCGCGGGGGCGCCCGTCAGGAGCTCGAGCTCTTCGGGCCGGCAGAAGTTGATGTGGACGCCCGACGCGCCGCCGGGCCCGCACATCCCGAGCAGCGCGGCCGAGAGCTCCGGCAGCCAGCGTTCGCGCTTCTCACCCGGCGCGAGCAGAAAACGCGCGCCTCCGACGGGAGTGAAGGGGACTCCGACCAGGAGCTTCGGGTAGTAGGGGATTCCCGCGCGCGCTGCGGCATCCGCCCAGGCCCAGTCGAAGACGAACTCGCCTTCGCTGTGCTGCTTGACGTAGAGCGGGCAGGCGGCGAGCAGCCGCTCGCCGTCTCGGACCACGAGCGGCCGCGGCAGCCAACCCGTGCGCTCGCCGACGCAGCCGGACTGCTCCAGCGAGGCGAGCCACTCCCACTCGAGAAAGGGAGACTCGTCGCCGACGAGGGCATTCCACTGCTCGCGCGGCAGCGACGCGACGCCGTCCGCGATCTCGATCTCAGCCACGGGGCCCAGTCTACCAGTGCGCCGCTATGCTTCCGGGCGTGAGCGAGAGCCTCGGCCAGGACTCCCCGCGAGCCGCGGGAGCACCGCGCGATCCGGAGCGCGAGCAGCAGCGCGAGGGGGGGCTCGCGACCCGCACCCGTCCGCGCGTCCAGCGCCCAGAGCGCTACAAAGTGCTGCTCTTCAACGACGACTACACTCCGATGGAGTTCGTCGTCGCGATTCTCGAGCAGATTTTCGGCAAGGGCCCCTCGGCGGCCACTGCGATCATGCTCCAGATCCACAACAGCGGCCTCGGCGTCGCGGGCGTCTATGTGCTGGAGCTGGCCGAGACGAAGGTCGCCAGGGTTCACCGGATGGCGGAGGAGCGCGGCTACCCGCTGCGCGCGGGCACCGAGAAGGAATGAGCGAGATCAGCCGCGAGCTGCACCTGACGCTGCAGGCGGCCTTCCGCGAGGCGGTCGTGCGGCGGCACGCCTATGTGACGGTCGAGCACCTGCTCTTCGCGCTCTCGCACGACGAGCAGGGCGCCGAGATCTTGCGCCACTCCGGCGCCGATCTGACCGCCCTGCGGAGCGCACTCGAGCGCTTTTTCCTCGAAGACCTGGAAAAGGTTCCGGGCGAGGAGAGCTTCCCCGCGCGCCAGACCCTCGCGTTCCACCGCGTGCTGCAGTCGGCGGTCTCGCAATGCGAGCGCTCGGAGAAGCCGACGGTCGATGCCGGCGACCTGCTCGCGGCGCTGTTCCAGGAGCCCGACTCCCACGCCGTCACGCTGCTGCGCGCGCAGGAGGTCACGCGCCTCGACGTGCTCCGCTACCTGTCGCACGGCATCTCGAAGCGCACAGGCGGAGGCGAGCCGCCGCAGGGGCAGGCAGCGGCTGCGGAGCTCCGCGGCGCCGGGCCGGCGGAGGACGGCGAGCTTCCGGAGGACCCGCTCGCGGCCTTCACGACGAACCTCTCGGAGCGCGCGCAGGCCGGGCGCCTCGATCCCCTGATCGGCCGCGCGCGCGAGCTCGACCGCAGCATCCACATCCTCGCGCGGCGACGCAAGAACAACCCGATCTTCGTCGGCGAGACCGGCGTCGGGAAGACCGCGCTCGCCGAAGGGCTCGCGTTGCGGATCCACGAGGGGCGCGTGGTCGAGGACCTGCGCGATGCCGAGATCTTCGCACTGGATCTCGGCTCGCTGCTCGCCGGCACGCGCTACCGCGGCGATTTCGAGGCGCGCTTCAAAGCGCTGATCCAGGCGCTGAAGCGGCGCCCGAACCCGATCTTGTTCATCGACGAGATCCACACGATTCTCGGCGCCGGCGCGGCTTCCGGGGCGACGGTCGACGCGTCGAATCTGCTCAAGCCACTGCTCGCGTCCGGCGAGCTGCGCTGCATCGGCTCCACGACCTATCAGGAGTTCCGCCACTTCGAGCGCGACCGCGCACTCGCGCGGCGCTTCCAGAAGATCGATGTCGCCGAGCCGACCGCCGAGGAAACCGTGCGCATCCTGCAGGGGCTCGCCGCACGCTACGAGGAGCACCACGGGGTGCGCTACACGCTGCCGGCGCTCAAGGCCTGCGTCGAGCTGTCGCTGCGCCATCTGAACGATCGCTTCCTGCCGGACAAGGCGATCGACGTGATGGACGAGACGGGGGCCGCCGTGCGCCTGCGTCCCGAGACGCGCCCGCGCAAGACGGTCGGAGTGCGCGACGTCGAGCGCATCGTCGCGCGCATGGCGAACATTCCGGACGTCCGCGCTGGCGGCACGGACCTCGAGCAGCTCGAGCAGCTCGAGCCGGAGCTGCGTGCCGTCGTGTACGGCCAGGACGGCGCGATCCAGAGCGTGGTGCGCGCGGTGAAACGCGCGCGCGCGGGTCTCGGCAGCCCGCAGCGCCCGATCGGCTGTTTCCTGTTCGCGGGGCCCACCGGCGTCGGCAAGACGGAGCTCGCAAAACAGCTCGCGCGCGTGCTGCGGGTGCCCTTCGCGCGCTTCGACATGAGCGAGTACATGGAGAAGCACGCGGTCGCGCGCCTGATCGGAGCGCCTCCCGGCTACGTCGGCTACGACCAGGGCGGCATGCTGGTCGAGAAGATCCGCAAGCAGCCCTACACCGTGTTGCTGCTGGACGAGATCGAGAAGGCGCACCCGGACTTCTTCGACATCCTGCTCCAGGTGATGGACCACGCGACCTTGACCGACAACCAGGGCCGCGAAGCGGATTTCCGCCACGTGACGCTGATCATGACGAGCAATGCCGGAGCGCGCGAGATGTCCGCGCGCGCGATCGGCTTCGGCGGCGGCCGGGCCGGGGACGGCAGCCGTGAGATCGAGCGCCTGTTCAGCCCGGAGTTTCGCAACCGGCTCGATGAGATCGTGCGCTTCGACGCGCTGCCGCCCGAGGTCATGGGCCGCGTGGTCGAGAAGTTCGCGCGCGAGGTCGAGGCGCAGCTCGCCGAGCGCGGCGTGCAGCTCGAGCTCACGGAAGCCGCGCGCGCCTGGCTCGCGGAGAAAGGCTACGACCCGATCTTCGGCGCGCGGCCGCTCGCGCGCGTGATCCAGGTCGAGCTGAAGGACCGGCTCGCCGACGATCTGCTCTTCGGCGCGCTCGCAAAGGGCGGCCGGGTGCGCGTCGGCGCCGGCCCCGAGCGGCTCAGCTTCGAAGTGCTGCCGGCCTGAAAAAAGTGGGGGGGGAGCGGATTCCCGCCCCCCCCTCGAAACCTGCTCAGCCACCGCGGCAGGCGAGCTGCGTCCCCGCTGCTCCTAGTAGCGCCAGCCGTGGCCGCGATCGCGCCAGTAGCCGTGCCCATCGCGGCGATCGTGGCGATCGTGCCGGTCGCGGTCGTCGTGGTCGTCATGGTCGACGTGCCGGCCTCGGCGCCCCTCGTAGCGGTACTCGGCGTGGCCGCAGTTGCGGCTGTGGTCGTGGTGGATGTGCCTGGGCCGGTAGTAGCGCGGCTGCGGCGGATAGTAGTAATGGTGCTCCTCGTAGCGCGGCCGAGCGTAACCGCCGTGGTAGCCCGCGTACGGGTAGCCACCGCCCAGGATCACGCTCCCGACGCGATACGCCTCGAAAGCCAGCAGGCGGCCGATCTGATCCTCGAACCCGTTCTCGAACTCGTCCCGGGCCTGTGCCGGTGCGGCCGAGAGCGCAAGCGCGCCGAGCGCGACTGCGAGCGCCGCGACTGCCGTATTCGCGAAATGCGGGTTCCGAAGCGTCGAAATCTGGTTCGTCATCACCCATCTCCTTCCACGGGCCCGGCCGGATCCCGGTGGGCCCAGCTCCCTCACGGACCAGTCAGACGTTCGGCCGCTGCCCGCATTCACGGCCGCCGCCGAGCAGGGCCTCGCCGGATCCGACCCCCTCGGGTGGCCTCGCTGGATCACGCTGCAACTTCAGCCCCTTCGGGGCTCAGGCGCGAATCCGGGTCCAGCGCATGCGCCAGAAGGAAACGCCCAGCCAGGCCGCCCGCACCACGTGGTCGAGGACCAGGGCCCCCCAGAGCCAGCGGATGTCGGCCTCGAGCCCCAGCACTGCTGTGGCCGCGAGCGGGACGCGCACCGCGCAGGCGCCGACGCCGGAAGCCAGGAACGGGGTCCAGCTGTCCCCGGCGCCCCGGTGGGCCCCGCCCAGCGCGAACTGGAGCTGCAGGAAGGGCTGCATCAGCCCGAGCGCCACGATGAAGCCCCCGAGCTCCGCAATCAGCGCCGGATCTTTCGAGAACAGCGATGCCAGGCCATCGGCGCCCAGAATGCAGATCGCGCCCATCGCGAGTGAGGTTCCCAGCGCGAGCTGCACCGCGAGCCAGCCGGAGCTCACGGCGTCGCGAATCCGATCCGCGCCGAGGGCCTGCCCGACGAGAGTCGCGGCGGCGCTGCCGAAGCCGGTGCCCGGGATCCAGGTGAAGGACAGGAAGCGGATGCCGATCGTGTACGCGGCGACGGCCACGGAGCCGAAGTCGGAGAGCAGCCGGAAGAAGAGCAGCATCGCGGCGTTCAGCACGAAGCGCTCGCCGACTCCCGGCAGCGCCACCGCGAGGATGCGGCGCCGCAGGGCGGGGTCGCTGCGCAAGTCCCCGGCGCGCAGGCGCAGCGCCGATTCGGAGTTCGCGCGCGCGACGAGCACGCCGAAGCCCGCGAGACCGAGCAGCTGGGCGCTGAGCGTCGCGATCCCCGCGCCCACGAGCTCGAGCCGCGGCAGGCCGAGCCAGCCAAACACGAGCAACCCGTTCAGCGCGAGCTTCGCGATCGCGACACTGGCCGCAATCCAGAGCGGCGCACGCGGGTTCTTCTCGGCGCGCAGTCCGCTCTCGAGCACCAGGCAGATCGAGAGCGGCGCCAGCGATGCCATCAGCAACCCGAGATAGGGGTGCGCGAGCGCGAGCACCGCGGGCTCGGCGCCGAGCCCGGCAAGCAGATCGCCGCGGAAGGCCAGGATCGCCGTGATCAGCAGCGAGGCGAGCCCGATCGAGAGCTGCAGCGTGGCGACCAGCGCGCGCCGCGCCTGCACGGTCTCGCCGCCTCCCACCGCGCGCGCGACGAGCGCGAGCCCGGCCAGACTCACGGCGAGCAACATCGCGTGCGCGAGGTTGTAGATCTGGCTCGCGAAGCCCACGGCCGCGACGTGGTGGGACGAGAGTCTTCCGACCATCGCGACATCCACGGCACTGACTGTCAGCACGACGAGCTGCGAAAGCATCGCCGGCCACGCGAGCGAGACGACCTCGCTCGCGTCTGCACGGGAGCGCAGCATGCGGCCGGGCGCAGCGAGCCCGGCGGGTCCCGGGCCGGGAGCGGCCCGGCCCACCCGCACTCCGCTCGGCTTCGCCTCGCTGCGCGCCGAAGCGGCTAGCGGCCGCAGCGCCCGGGTGAGCAGCGTCGCAGAGGGCAGGGAGGGCTCCGCTTCCGGGCCCTCGAAGTCTTCGTCCGCAGGATCGGAGGCGTCGCTCAACGCAGGGAGGCGGGCACCTGGAACACCACCCCCTCATCGACTTCCGGCATCGAGCGCACGCGCGCGTCGCCGCCCGCGAGCTGCGCGAGCCGCGCGACGACGTCCTGAACCAGCTCCTCGGGCGCCGACGCGCCGGCGGTGACGCCCACACAGCTCGCGCCCGCGATCCAGCTCGGATCGATCTCGCGCGCTTGCTGGACCAGGTAGGCGCGGGCCCCCTGCTTGCGGGCGAGCTCGACCAGGCGATTGCTATTCGAGGATTCGGGCGCTCCGACCACGATCACGACCTGCGCTTCGCGCGTGATCTGCTTGACCGCGTTCTGGCGATTCTGGGTCGCGTAACAGATGTCGTCCTTGCGCGGCAGAACGACGTCCGGGAAGCGGGCGCGCAGCGCATCCATGATCTCGCGGGTGTCGTCGACCGAGAGCGTGGTCTGCGTGACACAGGCGAGGCGCGCGCCCGGGCTCGCGGGAATCTGCGCGACGTCGTCGACCGACTGTACGAGGCGCATGCGTTCGGGCGCCTGGCCCATCGTGCCCTCGACCTCGACGTGTCCCCCGTGCCCGATCAGCACGATCTCGAAGCCTTCGGCCGCCATCCGCCGCGCCTCGACGTGGACCTTCGTGACGAGCGGACAGGTCGCATCGATCACGCGGAGCTGGCGCCCCTCGGCGGCCGCGCGCACCTGGGGCGACACGCCGTGCGCGCTGAATACGAGCAGGGAGCCCGCAGGCACCTGCTGCGGATCTTCGACGAAGACCGCGCCCTTGCGGCGCAATCCCTCGACCACGTGTTGATTGTGGACGATCTCGTGACGCACGTAGACCGGCGGCCCGAAACGCTTGAGCGCGAGCTCGACGATCGCGATTGCGCGGTCGACCCCGGCGCAGAATCCGCGCGGACTGGCGAGCAGCAGCTCCACGCCGGGAACTTAGCCGGGTCCGTCGATCTGCGTTCGCCTTCGGCTCACTGCGCGGGGCAAGGCCCCTTGCGGATCGACTGCGTTCGCCTTTGGCTCACTGCGCGGGGCAAGGCCCCTTGCCCCTGGGGTAGGATCGGCGAGGTGGCGGCAGCCTCACTCGACTGCACCGAACGCTTCCTGCGCAGCTGCCGCGGTGAGCCGGTGGATCGCCCGCCGGTGTGGTTGATGCGGCAGGCCGGGCGCTATCTGCCCGAGTACCGCCGCGCCCGTGAGGGCATCGGCTTTCTAGACATGTGCCGCGATGTCGAGCGCGCGGTCGAGGTCTCGCTGCAGCCGCTCGAGCTGGTGGGCAGCGAGGCCGTGATCTTCTTCTCCGACATCTTCGTGCCGGTGCTCGGAATGGGCGTCGAGCTCGATTTCCGGCCCGGACCTGTGATCGCCGAGCCGATCCGGAGCGCGGGGCAGGTCGAGCGCTTGCTGCGTCCGGACCCGGAGCGCGCCTGTCCTTACGTGTTCGAGATCCTGCGGACGCTGCGGCGCGAGCTGTCCAGCGCGCGCATCCCGCTGCTCGGCTTCGCGGGGGCCCCGTTTACACTCGCGGCCTATCTCGTCGAGGGCGCGGGCTCGCGGCACTTCTCGACCCTGAAGCGGATGATGTTCCGCGAGCCGGCACTGCTGCGCGCGCTGCTCTCCCGCCTGACCGACCTCACGGTCGACTACCTGAACGCCCAGATCGAGGCTGGAGCCCAGGCGGTTCAGCTCTTCGACACCTGGGCCGGCATGCTCGCGCCCTCGGACTATCGCGAGTGGGTGCTGCCGCTGCACCAGGAGATCGGAGAGCGTCTGCTGCGCGCGCGCGCTCCCTTCATCTTGTACGTGAACGATGGTGCGCATGTCTTCGATGCAATGCTGGAATCCGGTGCTGATGTGTTGTCGCTCGACTGGCGTGTCGAGCTCGGGGAGGCGGCGGCGCGCAGCGCGGGCCGGGCGAGTCTGCAGGGCAATCTCGACCCCTGCGCGCTCGCGGCTCCGCGCGACGAGATCACCCGGCGCGTGCGCGCGCTGCGCGATGCGGGCAGGGCCGCGCGCGGCCACATCCTGAACCTCGGCCACGGCTGCCTGCCCGAGACGCCGGTCGAGGGGGTGCGTGCCTTCACCGACGCGGCGCGCGCGCTCGCGCCGGAGGCCTTGCCCGGCGGATGAGTGCGCTCGAAGTCGGTGCGATCGTGGTCGGGGGTGGGATCGCCGGCCTCGCCGCTGCGCTCGAGCTGCAGGGCAGCGTGACCGAGGTCTACCTGATCGACGCCTCGGATCGGCCGGGCGGCATGCTGCGCACCGACCACGTCGCGGGCTTCGTGGTCGAGCGCGGCCCGAACACGCTGCAGCTGCGCGACCCCGCGCGCGCGTTTCTCTCGTCGCTGGGTATGGACTCGAGCCTGGTGCAGGCCGCCCCCGCGAGCCGCCAGCGCTTTCTGTTCCACGGCGAGGGACTGCAGCCGGTTCCGCTGTCGCCGCTCGGACTGCTGCGCAGCCCGCTGCTGTCGCGCGAGGGCAAGCTCCGGCTGCTCCGCGAGCCCTTCGTTTCGCGCGGCGATCCGCGCGGGGAGTCGGTCGCCGAGTTCGCCGCGCGCCGCTTCGGCCAGGAGGTCGTCGACGCACTCGTCGGACCCTTCCTCACCGGCATCTACGCGGGTGACGAGCGCGAGCTCGGCGTCGAGGCGGTCTTTGCTGCGCTGGCCGAGCACGAGCGGCGCCATGGATCGGTGACGCTCGGCCTGTTGCGCAATGCGATCGGAAAGCGCGGAGCGCGCGGAACGCGCGGCGTCTTCTCCGCCGTGAATGGACTCGGCCCCTTCGCGCGGCGCCTCGCAGAGCAGCTGATCGCGCCGCCCGCGCTCGAGAGCGAGGTGCTGTCGCTGCACAGCGAGCACGGCCACTGGTTCGTGCGCATGGTGGGCCCCGGAGGCGGGCGCTCCCTCAAGAGCCGGAGACTGGTGATCGCGACGCCGGCGCGCGAGGCCGCGCGCCTGCTCGGCGGCGTGTGTCAGGTGGCGGCCGATGGACTCGCGGAGATCCGCTATGCGCCGGTCGTGTCGATCGGGCTCGGCGTCAAGCCCGAGGATGTCGCGAAGCGCATCGAGGGCTTCGGCTTCCTGGTGCCGCGGGGCGCGGGCCTGGATCTGCTCGGTTGCCTGTTCATGAGCCAGCTGTTCGCGCGGCGTGCGCCGAAGGGCTTCGAGCTGCTGCAGTGCCTGCTCGGGGGCCAGCGCTGGCCCGAGGCCGCAGACCTTCCCGACGATCTGCTGCTCGGCCGCCTGAAGCGCGATCTCGAGCGCGCACTCGGCCTGCGCGGCGAGCCGCAGCTGCTCGCAGTCTCGCGCTGGCCGCGTGCGGTGCCACAGCCGGACCGCCAGCACGTGCAGCGGATCGCGCGGATCCGATCCGCGGTCTCGGCGCAGCCGGGCCTGGCGCTCGCCGGGAGCTACCTCGACGGCGTCGGGGTTCCCGACGCGCTCGCGTCGGGCCTGCGCGCAGGCCGCGACGCACACGCCTCGGCGCTCTGAGCGGGGACGTTGTTGCCTTTTGCCTTTTCGGCAGCCGAAAAGGCAAAAGGCAACAACGTCCCCTCAGAGATGCGGTGCGGCGATTTCCGCTAGCGCCTCGACCCAGACCGGCTCGGCGTTCAGCGAGGGCAGCAGCTCCAGGGCGTCGCCTCCGAGCTCGCGCCAGCGCTCTCTCGCGCGCAGGCCGATCTCCTCGAGCGTCTCGAGGCAGTCGGCTGTGAACGCCGGGCAGCAGACGGCGAGTCTCCGCACGCCGCGCTCGCGCAGCCGCGGCAGCTCTGCGTCCGTGTAGGGCTGGATCCAGGCGCCGTTTCCGAGCCGGGACTGGAAGCTCGTGCTGCTGTGGTGCTCCGCCAGTGCGAGCGCCGAGACCAGCGCGCGGCTGGTCGCGAAGCACTGCGCGCGGTAGCAGCGGCGCAGCGCGTCGCCCGGGTTCAGGCAGCAGTCCGGGCGCTTCAGGCAGTGCTGGGGATCGACCGCTCGCAGCTGGCGCTCGGGCAGACCGTGATACGAGAAGAGCAGGTGATCGGGCTGGAATGCGGCGATGCGCGGCTTTGCCATGGCGGCGAGCGCAGCGATGAAGCGGGGATGGTCGTAGAAGGGCTCGGCGAGCTCGGCGTCGCCGAGTCCGCCCGCGAGGCACGCGGCGAGCGCGGCGCGCTCGGCCGATTGCGTGGCGGCGCGGGACCACTGCGGAAACAGCGGCAGCACGAATGCGCGGCGCGCGCCCTGCGAGCGCAGCTCCGCGACCGCCTGCGTCAAGGACGGGTTGCCATAACGCATGCCGAGGGCCACGGGGATGTCGCGGCCGCAGCGCAGCGCGAGGCGCCGTGCCATGCGCTCGCGCAGCGCGCGGCCGTGGACCCGCAGCGGAGATCCCTGTGCGGTCCAGATCTTCGCGTAGGCCCGGGCGGAGCGGGCGGGCCGCGTGCGCAGGATCACGCCGTGCAGCAGCAGCCAGCGCAGCGGCGACGGCAGGTCCAGCACCAGCGGATCGGAGAGGAACTCGCTCAGGTAGCGCCTCACATCGGCGCTGGACGGCGAGTCCGGAGTTCCGAGATTCACGAGCAGCAGGCCCGTCGCGGCGGGCGGGGCGGTGTCGCTCACGGCCAACCCCTTCCGCTGGCCGCGGACCGCTTCAGTCCGCCCCAGAGCGCAGAGAGCACGAGATAGAAGCTCGGATACGCGAGCGAGAGCAGCGCCCAGTGCTCCGCTCGCCCGCGCGCCGGATCCAGCACGGCGGCGACCAGCAGCAGCATGCACAGGGCCGCCAGCGTGTGATTCGTGCGCCGCAGCGCGGGCATGCGGCTCGGGTACAGATACTTGAATGGCACGAAGATCAGCAGCGCGAGCAGCACGACCACGGCGCCGTTCAGGGCCGCGGGCAGCTCCAGCAGCCAGCAGTAGATCGCGAGCACGTTCCAGTACGAGGGGAAGCCGAGGAAGAAGTGATCCTCGGTCTTGGCATCGTCCTGACTGAAGCCATAGGCGCTCGCGAGCAGCATCAGAGCGCCATAGCCCCAGTGCGGGAGCAGGGCGGACTGGACCAGGAAGGCTGCCGGGACGACGACATAGGTCGAGTAGTCGACGATGTCGTCGAGCTTGCGGCCGTCGAAATGCGGCAGCAGCCGCGCCACCCCGATGCCGCGGGCGAGCATGCCGTCGACCGAGTCCACGAAGAGCGAGTACAGCATCCACAGCGCCGCTTCCCGCCAGCGCGCTGCGGAGCACGCGAGCAGCGCGAGCAGGTTCGCGACCGCAGCGCTCGCGGTGAAGAGGTGCACCCCCCAGGCGAGCGCGCGCCGAAGCGCTGCTCCCGAACCCGTGTCGCCCGGCGAGGCTGCCATCGCAGGGCAGGCTAACAGAGCGATGGGTCCGGGCCGCGCGGAGGGCGAGCACCGGGGCAGGGTCCTATACTCGCTCCGCTTTTCCGGGGCCCGAGCCGGGGCCCCGCGGCATGGGGCCCTGACCCGTGGAACCCGCCCCTTGGAAGTGAGGCACGCATGAGCGTCGGTCGAGTCGTCGAGCAGAACCCGCGCCCCTACGACTACGCAGGAGTGCAGCGCCGCGCGCTCGAGTTCCTGCGACAGGGGGGGGACTCGTTCCAGACCACGAAGGTCGACGCGGTCATGAACTGGGGCCGCAAGTACTCGATGTTCTTGTACCCCTTCGTCACCGCGTGCTGCGGCATGGAGTTCATGGCCGCGGCCGGCTCGCGCTATGACCTCGATCGCTTCGGCTGCGCGCTGCCGCGCTTCTCGCCGCGCCAGTCGGACCTGCTGATGGTCGT
>CAYTJA010000170.1:0-10154 GCA_964437835.1 uncultured Spirochaetales bacterium | reverse complement strand
AACAGTTATTGGCCTGCTCTCCCGGCAGTCCAGCCCGCACTTGATAGCCTGCGCTCGGGGCATGGAGTGCGCTGGAAGAGCTTCCGTGAGCGCAGTCTAGCGCTGGGATCGGGTGGATAGGCTGCGGGGCTCGTGCGGGGGTTGGTGAGGCGCGGGGGGCGAGATAGGCTGCGGATGGATCGCTCCGAGCCTGGCGGTGTGTGTCCCGGCGCCGCCGGAGAGTCGACTTGCTGCACTCGATAAACTCCGCGGGGGAACTGCCCAGCGGAAAAGCGGGCTAGAGGCGCCTCCGGGCGGCCGCCCCTGACGACGTCATGCCAGCCTCAGCCGCGCTCGGCTCTCCGGCGCGAACTTCGCGCGCTGTTCTTGGCGGGCCGACTGCGTTGAGCCTGTCGGACTCGAGCGGGCGTTGCTCTCTGACGCCGTGCCGGAACCCCCTCGAGCATTCCCTCGACGCTGATGTCCGCGTCGATTTCGGGCCAGTGCACGCCTTGTCCACTGCCGATCAGTCGGAACCGCCTGCGCTGTGTGGGCGTCGCCTCGGACAGGCGCCACGACCACGCGAGCGGAACGCGGATGACCCTGCCATCGACGAGATGGGCGACGATCCCTTCGGCGGTGACTTCGACGGCCCGAATCCGGGGATCACCGCTACCCGCAGTGTTTATGCCATGCCTCCAGGATTCGGCCGCGGTGATTCGCGATCGACCGGCGAATGCGATTCAGCTCGCGCGCATCGAAGCCGTGGTTTCTCGCCAGTTCGATCGGCTCGATCCAGAACTTGCAGGTCTTATCCCCGTGCTTGAGTGCCGGTCAACGGTTCGTCTACGCCCAGCCCCCTTCGCGGGACCCGGGAGCGCTCTCCGCTACCGCGGCCTCGGCTAGGCCGAAAACAGCGGAGACTCGGCGGGGGCGCTGCTGCCGCGCGGGCGGCGGCTGCCGACCACGCGGGCTTTGATCCACTCGCCCGCGTCGTCGATCAGCAGATAGAAGACCGGCACGAAGAGCAGCGTGAGCACGGTAGACGAGAACATCCCGGCCGCGGTGGCGATCGCCATCGGCTGGCGAGATTCGGCGCCGGGGCCGACGCCGATTGCCGCCGGCAGCACGCCGAAGATCATCGCGAGCGCCGTCATCAGGACCGGGCGCATGCGCACCGGCGATGCGCGCCGGATCGCCGCGCGCTTGTCGAGGCCCTGCTCGCGCAGGCGGTTTGCGTAGTCGACGAGCAGGATCGAGTTCTTCGTGACGAGCCCGAAGAGCAGGATGATGCCGATCAGGCTGAACAGATTCAGCGTCATGCCGGGCAGCCCGAAGAGGCTGCCGACCCAGAGGCCACCGAGTGCGCCCGTCATCGCGAGCGGCAGCGCGAGCATCACCGTGAAGGGGTGGACGAGGCTCTCGAACTGCGCCGCGAGCAGCATGTAGATCACGATGATGCCGAGCCCGATCGCGAGACCGAACTGGCGGAAGCTCTCCATGAAGTCGTCGGCGCGGCCTTCGAGGGCGAGATGCACCCGCGGCGGCAGGATCTCGAGCGCGATCGCACGCGCGGCGTCGAGTGCTTCACCGAGAGCGAGGTCCTCGAGATTCCCGCTGATCTCGACCGTGCGCTGGCGGTTCGAGCGCTGGATCATCGAGGGAGAGGCCGCCATGCGGATGTCGACGAGGTTGCGCAGCTCGACGACGTCACCCGTGCGCGTGCGCACGTAGAGGCGGCGGATCGCCTCGGGATCCTGGCGATACTGGTCCGCGAGGCGCATCCGGATGTCGACGCGCGAGGTGCCGTCCTGGAACACGCCGACGTCGCGGCCGCCGATCATCAGCTGGATCGCTTCGGCGATCTCGCGCGCGTCGACGCCGACCGCCGCGGCCTTCTCGCGGTCGGGCTGAACCACGAGCTCGGGCATGCCCAGCGAGAGGCTCTTGTGCAGGTCGACGAAGCCCGGGCGTTTTGCCAGCTCGGCGATGAAGCGGTCCGCGAGCTCGTCGAGCTCGCGCAGGCTGGTGTGCCCGCGCAGCTGGACGTTGAAGTCCTCCGCGTGGCCGCCGGACTGGAACATCTGCGCGGGATTGAAGACCCGGATCTTGCGCCCCGGAACCTGCCCGAGCTCGCGCCGCGCATCGCGCAGCAGCTCGTCCACGTTCCGCTCGCGCTGATGCCGCGGCTTCAGGCTGCCGAAGAGCATCGAGTGGTTCGGAGCGTCGTCGCCGCGGCTGCCGTCGCCGACCGCGGCGAAGAAGCTGACGACCTCCGGCTGCGCGAGGAACCACGCTTCGTCGCGCTTCAGGTATTCGAGTCCGGCTTCGACTGTGGTTCCGGGCGGCGATTCCATCGTCGCGTAGAAGAGGCCGATGTCTTGCGGCGGAAAGAACTCACTTTCGAGCATGCTGCCGAAGGCGACTGCCGCCAGCAGCGAGGCGCCAGCCATGCCGAGGGTAGTGAGCCGGCGCTCGAGGCTCCAGTCGAGCAGCCGCGCATAACCGCTCTCCAGCGAATCGAAGGCCCGCTCGAGCCGCGCGTAGATCGAGCCGGGGCGTCGCGGGGCGGGCGGCGGCATGCGCGCCGCGAGCATCGGTGTGAGGGTCAGCGCGACGAAGAGCGAGATCAAGACCGAGCCCGCGACGGTGAGGCCGAAATCGCCGAGAAAGCTGCCGACGATGCCCTCGACGAAGAAGACCGGCAGGAAGACCGCGACGATCGAGAAGGTCGCGGCAGTCGCGGCGAGCGTGATCTCGCGCGTGCCGCTGCGCGCCGCCTCGAAGGCCGAGGCACCGGCCTCGCGGTGCCGCTCGATGTTCTCGAGCACGACGATGGCGTCGTCGACGACGACGCCGACCGCGAGGCTCATCGCGAGCAGCGTCATGGTGTTCAGCGTGAAGCCCGCGAGGTACACCAGGCCGAAGGTCGCGATCAGCGAGATCGGAATCGCGGCCGCGATGATCAGCGTCGGGCGCGCGCGGCGCAGGAACACGAAGACCGTCAGCACCGCGAGCAGCGCGCCGAAGATCAGCGTGAACTCGGTTTCCCCGACCGCCTCGCGCACACCGGCCGAGAAATCGAGGAAGCCCTCGCGGGGCATCAGCGTGAGCCCGGCGGGGAGCTGCTCGCGTATCCGATCGAGGCGCCGGAAGACCTCGTCGACGATCTGGACGGCGTTCGAGCCGGACTGGCGCACGATGCCGAGGCCGACCAGCGGCGAGCCGTTGTATTGGTGGACCTTGCGAACGTCTTCGCTGCCGTCTTCGACGCTGCCGACGTCGCGCAGGTGGACCGGCGCGCCGTTCTGGTAGGTGATGATCAGGCCCTCTAGCTCCGAGAGCGTGCGGAATTCGGCGTCGGTCTTGACGCCGTATTCGACGCGCTGGGATTCGACGCGCCCGGCCGGGACCTCGACGTGCTCGCGCGCGAGCGCCGCGGCGACGTCTCCGGCCGCCAGCCCGCGCGCGTGCAGTGCGTCGCCGTCGAGCCAGATCCGGATCTTGCGGTCGCGGCGCCCCATGACCTCGACCGAAGCGACGCCCGGGATCGTCTCGAGCTGCGGTTTGAGCTCGCGGCGCACGTACTCGCTCGCGCGCACCGGGTCGAGCTCCGTCTTGAAGGGGATCCACAGGATCGGCTGCTGATTCATGTCGAACTTGCCGACCTGTGGCGGTTCGATCTCGGCCGTCATCTGGTAACGCGCCATGTCGGCCTTCTCGCGCGCGTCCTGGGCCGCGACGTCGAGATCGGTGCCGAGCTCGAACTCGAGGGCGATCACGCCGCGCCCGGTGTAGGCCGAGGAGCGGATCGAGCGCAGCCCCTCGATGCTGTTCAAGCTCTCCTCGAGCGGGTCGAGGACGTCCTCCTCCATGCCCTCGGGCGTCGCGCCCTCGAGCTCGGTCACGATGCCGATGACCGGGATGTCCATTTCCGGGAACTGGTCGACGCCGAGGCGCTGGAATCCCAGCACGCCGAACACGATCAGCGCGAGGGTCATCATCCAGGTCAGGATCGGCCGCTGGATCGACAGCTCGGAGAGGTTCATCCGCCGCGCGCTCCGAGCGGCGCTTCGGACTCGACCAGATGGGCGCCGACGTCGCTGCCGTCTGGATTGCGGACGCTGACCTGCGCGTCCGGTGCGAGTCCGTCCTGACCGCGCACGACGACCTGGTCGCCGAGGGCCAGGCCCGAGAGGATTTCGACCCGGCCCTCGTGGAAGCTGCCGAGCTCCACGACCCGGCGCTCGACGCGGTTGCCGGCGGTGAGCCGGAACACGACCGAGCCGTCGCTGCGCTGCAGCACGGCCTCCTCGGGGATCATCGGAACCTGCTCGCGCTCGGAGATGCCGAGATCCGCGCGCGCAAACAGGCCCGGCTTGAGACGGCCGTGCGGATTGTCTAGCAGGGCCTGGACGCGCAGCGTGTGCGTCTGCGGGTCGATGCGCGGCGAGATTCCGGTGACGTGCGCGAGGAAGGTTTCGTCGGGGTAGGGCGCGACGCGAATCCGAACCGGATGCCCGAGCGCGACGCGACCCGAGTCGCGCTCCGCGAGCGTGAACACGACCTTGACCGGGTCGAGCGCGACGAGCTCGATCAGTGCCTGGCCCGGCGAGACGTAGTCGCCTGCCGAGACCAGCCGCTTGGCGATCAGCCCTGGGAAGGGCGCCGTGATGCTGGAGTCGCGCAGCGCGCGTTCGGCGAGCGCCAGCTTGGCCTGGGCGCCCGAGAGCCGGGCCTGGCCGCGGCGCTCCTGCGTCTCGACTTCGTCGAGGCGGGTGTCGGCGGCCACGCCGCGCTCGTGCAGCGTGCGAATGCGCTGCACCTCGCGCTGCATCTCGAGATGACTCTCGCGCGCCTCGACCGTCAGCGCGCGCTCGTTCGCCAGCTCGAGCCCGCGGCGCTCGCGGTCGATCTCGATCAGGACCTGGCCCTTCGCGACCGCAGCGCCCTCGTCGACGGCCGTCTTCGTGATCTGGCCCGCGACTTCGGCAGCGAGGGTGGCCTCGTCGACGGCCTCGAGCTCGCCGGTGGCCTGGATGCTCTCTGCGAGCGCGAAGCCCCGCACGCTCTCGACCACGACCGGCGTCGCGAGCGTCTCCTCCTGCAATTCCTCCGAGCAGGCGGACGCGAAAGTTAGGCAGCCGAGGGCGGCGGCAGTGAGCGCCCACGGCGCGAGACGGCTAAGCCGCCGCGCCGCCGGAGCGAGGGCCGGCTGGACGTGGGAGAGCGGGAGCATGGAACCCTCGGTCGCGGAGCCCGCAGGGGCCCCGGAGCGCGCAATCCCATTGTAACGGCGTTACAGGAATTCGACAAAAGCCGCGCCAGACCTTCGAGCCTCGAAAAATCTCCCGCGCGAGGCGCTTTCCTCTACTCTCGGCACGAGCAGTGGGCGCGCCGGGCGCGCCCGGGGGAGGCTTGAATGGCCCACGACCTCGTGATCCGCGGCGGCACGCTCTTCGATGGCAGCGGCGCGCCGGGCCAGAGCGGCGATCTCGCGATCGACGGCGAGCGCTTGACGCAGGTCGGGGGCCGCGCCGGCGCCGCGAAGCGCGAGCTCGACGCGAGCGGACTCGCAGTCGCGCCCGGCTTCATCGATCCGCACACCCACTACGACGCGCAGATCTCATGGGACCCCGCGCTGACGCCCTCGTGCTGGAACGGCATCACGAGCTGCGTGATGGGCAACTGCGGCTTCACGCTCGCGCCCTGCAAGCCCGAGGACCGCAGCCGCCTGATGCGGATGCTCGAGCGGGTCGAGGGCATGAGCCTCGCGGCACTCGAGCAGGGCATCCGCTGGAGCTGGCAGAGCTTCCCGGAATATCTCGACGCGCTCGCCGCGATGCGTCCCGCGCTGAACGTCGGCGGCCTGATCGGCCATTCCGCGATGCGTTATTTCGTGCTCGGAGACGACGCGACCGAGCGCGAATCCCGCCCCGAGGAGCTCGAGCGCATGCGCGGCCTGCTGCGCGAGGCGATGCGCGCGGGGGCGCTCGGCTTCTCGACTTCGCAGGCGCCGACGCACCTCGACGGCGACGGCAAGCCGGTGCCGTCTCGCGCGGCGAGCGACGAAGAAGTGATCTCGCTCGCCGAGGTGCTCTCCGAGTTCGGGCGCGGCGCCTTCGAGATCACCGCAAAGCAGCTGATCGACGTGGACGTTTCGATCGCCGCCGCGCGGCGCAGCGGTCGCCCGGTCAGCTTCCTCGGCGGGATGCGTCCGGACGCGCAGGCGAAAGTCGCCGAGGCGCGCCGGCAGGGCCTCGCGCTGCTGCCGCAGACGAGCTGCCGCCCCTCGCTGATGGATTTCCGGCTGGGCGAGATGGGGCTCTTCGATCAGCTGCCCTGCTGGACCCAGGTGGCCCGGGCCAAGGGGCCTGCGTTGCGCGAGGTCTTCCGCAATCCGGCCTTCCGCGCCGAGTTCCGGCGCCAGACGACCGGCGACTTCGAGGGCCTGCGGCTCTTCAAGGGCGACTACGACGGCATCAAGGTGCTGGTCGCGGAGCGCCCGGACCTGCGCAAGTGGATCGGAAAAAACGTCGCCGACGTCGCGCGCTCGCGCGGCGCGGATCCCCTCGAAGTGTTCTTCGACCTCGCGCTCGAGGACGACCTGCGGATGCAGTTCAGCTATTGCCTCGCGAGCGACCTCGGCCGCGAGGGCTCGCTGCTCTCCGATGATTTCATGATCGGGCTTTCGGACGCCGGCGCGCACCTGACGCTGCTCGCGGACCACGCCTACACCAGCTACTTCCTCGGCACCTGGGTACGCGAGCGCAAGCTGATGAGCCTCGAGCAGGCCGTGCGCAAGCTGACGCAGGTCCCGGCGCGCTTCTTCGGCATCCCGGAGCGCGGGGAGCTGCGCCCGGGCTGGCACGCGGACGTCGTGGTCTTCGATCCCTCGCGCATCGGCGCGCGCGATCCGCAGCTCGCCTACGACCTCCCCGGAGGCGGCGCACGCCTCGTGACGAAGGCCGACGGCATCGAGGCGACGCTCGTGAACGGCGAGATCGCGGTGCTGCGCGGGGAGCTGACGGGCGCGCGCAGCGGCCAGGTGATCCGGGGCGGTGGGGGCGGGAGCTAGCTCTTCCCGTCCGCAGACCGCAGCAGAGCACGAGCCATGCCGACGCCTCCCGGGCCCGCGCCCGTCGCCGAGATCTCGCCTGCCTACGCGCGCTACGTGCTCGGCGTGTTGTTCCTGGTGGGCGTCTTCGCACTCGTCGATCGCCAGATCTTCGGGATGCTGATCGAGCCGATCAAGCGCGAGTTCGAGGTCTCGGACAGCTGGCTCGGCCTCGCGTCCGGGCTCTCCTTCGCGCTGTTCTACGCGGCGGCGGGGATCCCGATCGCGCGCTGGGCAGATCGCGGCAACCGGCGCGGGATCCTCGCGCTCGGCCTCGGCCTCTGGAGTGCGCTCACGCTCGCCTCGGGGCTCGTGAGCAACTTCGCGCAGCTCGTGATCGCGCGCCTCGCGATCGGCGTCGGCGAAGCCGCCGGCACGCCACCCGCGCACGCGCTGATCTCGGATTATTTCCCGCCCGAGCGGCGCGCGCGGGCGCTCTCGGTCTACACCGCGGGCGCGAGCGTCGGCGTGATCCTGGCCTATCTGCTCGGCGGCTGGATCCAGGAGCTCTGGGGTTGGCGCGGCGTCTTCCTGGCGCTCGGGGCGCCAGGCGTGGGACTGGCGCTGGTGGTGCGCTTCACGGTGCGCGAGCCGCCGCGCGGGCGTTTCGAGGTCGAGCCGGTCGTCGCGCTGTCGACCCGCCAGGCGCTCGGGGGCCTGCTCGCGCAGCCGAGCTACCGCCAGCTGCTCGCGGCCTTCAGTCTGCATTCGCTGGCGTACACGGCGGGGTCGATGTGGAATCCGGCCTTCCTCGCGCGCGTGCACGGCCTCGAGCCGCGCGAGATCGGCACGCTGCTCGCGCTCGGCAGCGCGAGCTGCTCCGCGCTCGGCGTGCTCGCGGGCGGCGTCGCGACCGATCGCCTCGCGCTGCGAGATCGCCGCTGGCTGCTCGCGGCTCCCGGGCTCGCGAGCCTCGTGGCTGCGCCGCTCACGCTGGCCTTCCTGTTTGCGAGCGCGCGCGAGCTCGCGATCGCGGGGCTCGCGTCGTCGGCCTTCCTCGCGGGTTTCGGAATCCCGGGCATGCACGCCGCGACGCAGGCGCTGGCAAATCCTTCGGCACGTGCCACCGCCGCGGCGCTGAACCTGCTGCTGCTGACGCTGATCGGAGCCGGTCTCGGGCCGACGCTGGTCGGCGTCGCGAACGACCTGCTGGCGGAGAGCCTCGGCGCCGGCGCCGTGCGCTGGTCGCTCGCGCTCGCGGCGCTGACCTCGGTCTGGAGCGGCGTGCACGCGTTGCTCGGCGCCCGAGCGCTGGGAAATGCGAGCTCGCACGCGATCTCGACCTAGCGTATTGAAAGAGGGATCGGCTCCACGCCAGCGGTGCGTGCGCCCGGCGTCCGACTGACTTCCAGATCGGCCTAGGTGTAGGTGTGTCCCGCGATCTCGCGCCGCTCTTCGCGCAGCTTCGCGAGCGCGCGTTCGCGCAGCGGGCCGACCTGGATCTTCTGGTTTGCGGTAAACGAGAGCTCGCTCTCCGAGAAGAAGAGCACCGCGCGCGGGACCTTGTAGGCGGAGAGGTGCTCGCGCAACCAGCCGCGGATCTCGGGCTCCGAGACGGGCGCGAGATCCGCGCGGCGCACGGCGCAGAGCACGACGATCTCGTCGAGATCGGGGTGCGGGACCCCGACGACGATCGCGGCGCGCAGCGGCTGGTAGTCGCGCAGTCGTTCCTCGATCTCGACCGGCGAGACATTCGCGCCGCCGGTCTTGATCAGGTTGCTGAGGCGGCCGGTCCAGTGCAGCACACCGTCCGTATCCACGAAGCCGCCGTCGCCGGTGCGGAAGAAGCCGTCGGCGTCGAAGCTGACCTCGGGAGGCTGCTTGTAGTACCCGCGCATCAGCGTCGCGCCCTTGACGGCGATCTCGCCCGCTTCGCCGGGCGGCTGCTCGCGGCCGCTGGCGGGGTCGACGATGCGCAGCGCGTTGCCGGGAAGCGGTCGCCCGTTCGTCTCGATGCGGACCTCCCGCGGCGTATCCGTGGGGTGCACCGCGAAGATCGTGAAGGTCTCGGAGAGGCCGTAGGAGCCCTGGAGGCCCCAGCTCTCGCTCGTGACGCCCGCGAGCGCCGCGAGCGGGCTCGCGGGATCGAGGCGCACCACGCTGCGCAGGTCGCGCTTCGCAGCGCTCGGGTGCTGGCCGAGGGCCTTGTGCTGGTGCGCCCAGGCGTGCACGGTCGTCGCCCGCTCGGCTTCGATCATCGCGAGGCCGCGCTCCGGGTCGAAGGCCTCCTGCAGCAGCAGCGCGCCGCCGGCGTCGAGCGTCGAGAGCAGCGACATCGTGATGCCGGCGGTCCAGAAGAAGGGCTGCGCGGTCCAGACGCGATCGCTGGGCCCGAGTCCCATCCAGCGCGCGAAGCGCAGGCCGTTGATCAGCGCCGCGCGCTGCATGTGCAGCACGGCCTTCGGGCGCGAGGTCGTGCCCGAGGTGTAGATCACGATCGCGTCGTCCGACTCCGCGACCTCGGAGGCGGCGGCCTCGAGCACGGCCTCGGGAACCTGCTTCTCGAGCTCGAGGAAGCCCGCGAGGCGCTGCACGCCGGGGCGGGCGGGGCCGGCATCGATCGCGATCAGGCGCCGCAGCTGCGGCAGCGCCGGGCACATCGAGGCCCCTGCTTCGCTCCGCGCGAGCTCCGGGTGCCGCTTTTCGAGCTCGTCCAGATAGCGGTGCTGCAGCAGCCGCTCCTGCAGGAAGAGCAGCTGTGCGTCGCTGTGGCGCAGCACGTAGTCGCGCTCCTCGGGCGACGCGAAGGTGCTGATCGGGATGAAGATGCCTCCGACGAGGCCGGTTGCGAAGTAGAGCTGGATCCACTCGGGGCGGCTTCCGATCAGCGCGGCAACGCGCGTCCCCTTGCCGGCGCCCGCGGCGATCAGCGCGCGCGCGAGCTTGCGGGCCTGTGCCTCGAGGCCGGCATAGCTCTGGCGCGTGTCCTCGAAGACGAGCGCCTCGCGCGGGCCGTGCCGCGCGGCGATGTCGGCCAGGAAGCAGGGCAGGGTGAGCTGCGCCAGATGCTGCCCGACCTCGACACCCGCTCCGGCCGCCATCCCAGCGCTCCGCGAGC
>CAYTJA010000169.1:0-1628 GCA_964437835.1 uncultured Spirochaetales bacterium | reverse complement strand
CCACCGCCGTTGCGCGACAGATCGAGCAGCAGGCCCTGGGCCTTCTCGCGCTTGGCCTCCTCGAGCAGGCGCTGCACGTCGCGCGAGCCCTGGCGCTTGCTCGGATCGCCATCGCCGTCGCCGTAGAACGAGGGCAGCTCGATCACCGCGAGCTTCAGCGACTTGCCCGCCTGCTCGACCGTCTCGAGACGCAGCTTCGCGGCCTGCTCCTCGAGGTCGATCTGGTCGCGCTCGATCGAGACCTGGAAGCGCTCGGTCTTGTCGGCCTGGCGCAGCACGGTGAGCAGCACCTTCGTGCCGGAGCGCCCGCGGATCAGCCGCACGATGTCGCGCAGCGCCATGTCGATCACGTCGACCGGCGGCTGGCCTTCCTCGGCCACCGCGATCACGCGGTCGTTCGGTTCTAGCAGCTTCAGGCGATCCGCCGGGCCGCCGGGAATCACCTGCTGCACCACCGCGAAGCCGTCTTCCTCGGAGAGCGCGACGCCGATGCCTTCGAGGGACAACTTCATCTGGATGTTGAAGTCCTGCACCACTTCGCGCGAGAGGAAGTTCGAGTGCGGGTCGAGCGCGCGCGCAAAGGAGTCGAGGAAGGCGGAGTAGAGGTCCTCGCGCGTGATCTCGGCGACGCGCCGCGTGCGCAGCTCGTAGCGGTGCACGAGGCGCTGCTTGGCCTCCGCGAGCGGCGTGTCCTCGCTCGTGTAGTTCGAGATCTGGAAGTGAGCGAGGGCGCGCTGCGTGGCGTCGCGCGCCTTTGCATCGACGGGGTAGCCGCGCTTCTCCGGGTCGAGCGTGAGCTCGGCGCTCGTGTCGAGCTTGTAGGTGGGGTTCGTCACGAACTCGCGCATGAACTTCTCGGCGGCGCGGTTCCGCTCGACGGCCTCGCGCTGCACCGCCAAGAGGCGCTCGCAGTTCCCGCTGCGCGTCTCGGCGAAGACCGAGTTCAGGTCGGCCTGGATGCGCTCGGCATCGGCCCTCAGGAACAGCACGCGCTGCGGGTCGAAGCTCTCCAGGAAGTTCGCAACCGTGCGCCGGCGAATCTCGTCCGAGAGCGCGTGGAAGCGGATGTGCTTCTGCAGGAAGACCTGTGCGAGATCGGGGATCTCGGAGCAGGCCAGCGTGGCGGGCGGGAGTTCGGCGCGAGCTGCCGGGGCGGCGAGGAAAATGACCAGCAGAGCGCTGGCGCGAAGCGTACGCGACATGGCCCGGCAGGATAGCCAGCGGAGACTGCGGCGCCGGGCCCGGACCACTCGTGAACGTCACCAGGGGGTCGCGGGCTTGCCCCTCGTAGTGGGCTTCGCGGTGATCGAGCAGCGAGTTGGGGCCGAAAGCGGAGGTTCGGAGAGGGGAACGGGCAGCAGCTCCCGAGCTGGCGGTAGCGGACGAGCTCTCCTTGCAGGCCGCGCAGTCGACTCGAGGTGTTGCGCTCTGCTTGCGGGCCCGAGAGGTCGCGCGCTGCCCCGATGGATGGGAGGCGCCTTACGCCTTCTCCGTCCCCGCGAATGCGAGCACGTCCGGGCGGCAGACGAAGCGGACGGGCGGCAGCGTGATGTCGGCGCTCGCGATGCTGGCTGAGATCGGGTGGTAGGGGTCGAGGCGCGTATCGCCCCAGGCGCCAGCGACGAAGG
>CAYTJA010000168.1:0-11491 GCA_964437835.1 uncultured Spirochaetales bacterium | reverse complement strand
TCTGGGAGTGGGTGGAGGACGTCGGCAGCCTGCTGGTCAGCGGCGACAGCCGCGAGCAGGGCGACCCGGATCTGCTGAAGTACTGCGGCAGCGGCGCCCTCGAGCTCGAGCAGAAGGAGCACTACGCGGTGCTGATGCGCGTCGCGATGCTGACGAGCCTCCCGGCCGCGGGCACGACCGCTCTGCTCGGTTTCCGCTGTGCGCGCGACCTCGCCCTGAGCGGGACATGAGCGCGAGGCTCGCTGCGCGAAGAACGGGCCGCGTGTGTGCGCTTGCCCTCGCAGTCGTCAGCGCGGCCGCGGCCACTCCCTCCGATTCGCTGTATCAGCTGCAGGTCCCGCTCGTCGATCAGTCCGCCGAATCGATTTCGCTCGACCGCTACCGCGGCCAACCGGTACTGATCGCGATGTTCTACGCGAGCTGCGACTCCGTGTGCCCGACGCTGATCCGACAGCTCGCGCGACTCGACGGCGCGCTCGAGCCGGCCGCGCGCTCGCGGCTGCGCGTGTTGCTGGTGTCGCTCGACCCCGAGCGCGACACTCCGGAGGCCCTGCGCACGCTGGCCGAGCGGCATCGCGTCGACCTCGCGCGCTGGAGCTTCGCGCGCGCCGGCGCGAGCGATCTGCGCAAGCTCGCTGCGCTGCTCGGGGTGCAGTACCGGAAGCTGCCCGGCGGCGGCTTCAACCACTCGACGAGCATCAGCCTGCTCGACGCCGAGGGCCGCCTGCTCGCGCGCAGCGAGGCGCTCGGACGGCAGGACGAAGATTTCACTGTGAAGCTACGGGCGGCCACCGCCGCCGGTGGCCCGTAGCCACGCGCTTGCCCGCACACGAGCCGAGGGCGAACGAAGATCCAAAGGCCCGGGCACTCGCGCTTGACTTGCGTGGTGGAGCCGAGCGGGATCGAACCGCCAACCTCCGCGTTGCGAACGCGGCGCTCTCCCAGTTGAGCTACGGCCCCACGCGAGGCGGCGGAGCGTAAGTCTGCGCCTCCGCTGCGTCAATCCGATCGAGCCGGCGCTCGGGGCGCGCCGCGCGCTTCACTGCGCAGCCGGCGGCTGGTACCAGATCGGCGAGGTCCAGGCGCGCTCCTGGATCACCGGGCTGAAGTCCTCGCTGCAGCAGCCCTCGAAGCCGGGCTGCATGCTGCCCGGATCGGAGCAGCGGACCTTCGCCGCATTGCACAGGTGCTGCGTCCAGCGACAGCTCGGGTTCTCGAGCACCCGCGCGTAGTAGAAGGCCGGCTGCAGCGGATCGAAGCTCGGATCTTCCCAGACCTGGCACAGGCTCTCGTGGCCCTTGCCGCGAGGCTGACAGCTCGCGAGGTCTACCTTCGCGCCATTCTCTCCGCCAGCCACTTCGAAGACCTTCTCGAAGGTCTTGCCCTGGCCATCGACCCACCCCTTCACGATCTGGATCCGCTGCAGCGGCGTGCTCGGGAACTCCGCGGTCCCCGGATCGCGCAGCGCCGACACCGCGAAGTGCGGCGCGCGCCCGCTCGCGGGCTGCGGCGGCAGGTTGCCGCCCATCGGAACACCGCCGGCATAGCCCTGCGCCGCGAGCTCCGCGCCGCTGCACAACTCCGCGCCGTAGCTCCAGCCGCCGAAGAAGCGGACGACCGGGCGCGTGCCGCTGGTCCCGTAGACCTCGCGCCGCTGCATCGCCGAAAAGATCGCATCGCGGTCGTTCGCTTCGGCCCACACGACCGCGAGGCCTCCCGGGTTGAACTCGAGATCGTCGGGCAGACCGCGAGGCAGCGCCGCGCCCGCGTTGATGCCCGCGCCGGCGTGCCCCTGATGGCCCTGCTCCGCGACCAGCCCCGGTGTTCCGAGGTGGGTATCGGTGGATCCGATGATTCCGTACTGGAAGGGATTGACGCCGATGCGCTGCGAGAGCACGAGCCCCTGCTTGAGCGCTTCGCGAACCATGTCGATGCGCGCTGGCGCGAGCTCCGGCCGCAGCGCGCCGAGCCGTTTCTCGCGCACCCCTGCAAAGCTGTTGTAGGGCAGCTTCTCGAAGCCGCAGGCCTCGTCGGTCGTGTCGCCAGCGAGGAAGCACTCCGAATCGCCCTTGTGCTGCATGATCTCGATCAGCGGTGTCATGCGCGCGCGCTGCAGCGCCTCTTCGCGCCCGATCGGGAGATTCGCATCCTGCGGACTCGCCGCGCGCGCCGAGGCGAACATCATTCCGGCGCCGAGGTTCGAGTTGTGCGGAATCGTCAGCACCTCGCAGCCGGGGATGCCCTGGATGCAGCGCGCGTCGAGTGCGTCCCACAGATCGGAGACGGAGCGCGAGTCGATCCACGAGAACGCGTAGTCCGGCACCGCGGCGTTTCGGAAGATCACGTTGTGATGGAGATTCTTTCCGTCGCCCATGCTGGCCGTGTACTCGTAGCCGACGAAGCTCGAGAAGCGGCAGCTCGCACTGCGATCGTAGGCCTCCTCGGCGGCCTGCTGGATCTCCTGCCAGACGCCGCGCGCGACCTGCTTGCAGACCTCGCCGTTCTCGCCGCAGAAGCCGAAGCGCTCGCGCGAGATCAGCCCGCGGCTCGCCAGCGCCGTGAAACCGAGATCCGGAAGCCGCTGATACAGCCAACAGAGATCCGAGCCGTAGAGCGGATGCGATGGGTCGTGGCAGATCCGCACCTCGCCGAAGAGCTCGGCGTGATCGGTGACGGCGGTCCAATCGAGCGGCCGATCGATGCGCGCGTGGCGAAGCGCAGCACCTTGTTTGTCGTAGGGCTGGAGGCCGACGCGTTCCCCGCGCGCGAAGCGATAGGCGTCGCGCGGCGTGTTGCGGGTGTCCTGCCCTCCGGCGTCGAACGAGAACGCGGTGTGAACGTGTGCGTCGCCGAAGAGCGGCTGGCGCTGCGGCTCGAAGCGCGTGCAGGGCTCGCGCTCTTCGCTGACCGGGGTGGGGCGCTGCAGCTCGCTCGCGCTCCCTTGCGCAGCCGCGATCTGAAACCCGAGCGCAAGCACCGCAGCGATCTGGGACCCGGACCGGAGCCTTCGCATCGCTGCCCTCCCACCCGGAGAAATCCGGGGGAGGGGATTCTGGCATGGGCGTGCGCGGGGCGTCAGCTCGCGATGCCGAACTGCCGGTCCTGGGCCTCCGGATCCTGATCCTCGAATTGGATGATCTGCATCTCCTCGAAGGCCTTGCGCACCCGCGGCGTGAGCAGACCGAGGCGCTTGATGTTCGGCACCACGCGCATGAAGAGCAGCTGCCGGAACAGGATCAGCAGTGGCGAGGCCAGCGCGACGGTCCGAAACTCGGTGCGGTCGAAGCCGAACTCGTCCGCGACTTCCTCGCCGATCAGGCGGTCGCGCATCAGCAGACAGGACTCGATCGTGAAGTCCTCGCGGTCGCGGCGCTCGCTCTCGGGCATGTCTTCGTAGTAGCCCTTCAGCGACAGCACGCCAAAGGCCACGTGTCGCGCCTCGTCGCGCATCACGTAGTGGATCATGTCCTTCAGCAGGGGCTCGTTCGCCGACTGGTGGAGCGCCGCGAATGCGGCCATGGCGAGCCCCTCGACCAGGATCTGCATGCCGAGATATTTGAAGTCCCAGCGCGAGTCGCAGAGGATCAGATCCAACAGCTTGCGCAGATTCGGGTTGATCGGCCATTCCCACTCGAGCTTCTCGAGCAGGTAGCGGCTGAAGACCTCGACGTGCCGCGCCTCGTCCATGGTCTGCGTCGCGGCGTAGTACTTCGCGTCGATCCAGGGCACCGCGCCGACGAGCTGGGAAGCCGTGATCAGCGCACCCTGCTCCCCGTGCATGAACTGCGACAGCTGCCACGACAGATTCGCGTGGCGGAAGCGCACGCGCTCTCGCTCGTTCATGCGCTCGAAGCTCGGATGGCCCTGGAACGGATTCACCTCGCGGCGGATCAGCTCGGCCTCGGGATCGACCGGCGTATCCCACGCGAGCTGCGTGGTCGCATTCCACTGCTCGCGCTTCGCCTTCTCGTAGAGCTCGCGCAGTCCCTCCTTGGAGCTGCCGTAGTTCCAGGCGTAGGTGGTGTCGAAGCTCGTCAGGATGCGCTCGACCTCGTCGCGCTGCGTGCGCTGCGCGCGCAGTGCGGGGGCGGAAAGCACGGGAGCAGTGGCCATCGAGATCCTCCGTTCGGTCCCCGGGCGCCGGGCCGAAATCCGACGTCAGATTCGGATATTTTCGGCCGCAATACAAGTGGACTTGAGGGGAGGAGTGGCAGCCGCCTACCCTCGGTTTCGATGGCGAATCGGTCGCGAGGCGCGGATACGGTGCGGGGAGCAGATTCGCCGGCTGGCGAGACCGCGGCAGACCTTCGTTCCCCGAGGGGAGATCCGCGCACTACTGCTTTGGGCCCGGGACACGCCGACCGCAGCGAGCGCGTGCGGATTCCGCAGCAGGCCCGCAGCCGGAGAACGCGGGAGCGCACGCTCGAGGCCGCCAGCGCCTGCTTCGAGGAGCTCGGCTACGACGAAACGACGACCGCGGCGATCGCGCGCCGCGCCGGGATCTCGGTCGGCTCGGTCTACGACTACTTCGAGGACAAACGCGCGATCCTGCTGGAGCTGCTGCACGACACCGTCGAGGTCGTGGCCGAGATGGTCGTCCAGGGCCTGGCTGCCGAGCGCTGGCAGGGCGTCGACCCGAAGAGCTCCGTGCGCCAGCTGATCCACCTCGTGTTCACGGCGCGGCGCGTGCAACCCGGACTACAGCGAATCCTTTGGGAGCGATTCTTCAAGGATCCGGAATTTCGCGCTGCGATGGAGGCGATCGAGGCACGCGTGCGCGGCGCGATCGAACAGCGGCTCAGCGAGCTGCGGGCCGAGGGTTTGCTGCGCGTGTCCGACGTGCACACGGCCGCCTTCGTGATCCAGGTCGCGGGCGAGTGGATCTCCTCGCGCGTGCTGCTCGCCTCCGACCCGATCGACATCGATGCGGCGGTCGAGACCTGCTCCGACATGTTCTGCCGCTTCCTGTTCCCGAACATCGACTGAGCGCGCCGACGCGAGCTCAGCCGCCGGACAGCCACTCCGTGCCGAAGGCCGCGGCGGGGGCATTCGCGCGGGATACGCGCTGAACCTCGAGCCGGGCGGCGGGTCGATCCGGAACCTGGATCGCGATCCAGCTCGGCACCCGGATGCGATCGAAGGAAACCTCGGGGCCGAAGTCGAGGCGCACGCCGTCGCCTCGCTCGATTCTCAAGATCGCGTGGCTCTCGGAATCGATCCAGATGGTGGGGCCCGGGCCGGGAGCGGCCAGGCCCGCCCGCTCTCGGCTCGGCTGCGCCTCCGCAGCTGCGGGCGCGAGCGCCCCACCCGGGGCGACCGCTGCCGGAGCGCGCGTGCCGAGCATCCAGCAGTCGAGGTCTCCGAGACGGCCGAGCGCCGCTTCGTGGCTCGAGATTCCGAAGCTCGCCAGCGCGGCTTCGAGAGCGTCGCCCGAGCGCATCTGCAACAGGAAGAAGGGCGGAAGGAAGGGCAGCGGTTGTTCCAGCGGCGCGCCGTCGCGGCTCGCGCGGTAGCTGCTGCCCTGGAGCAGATGGCGCTCGACGAAGCCCTTCGCGCTCGTTAGCTCGAGCCGCGCGAGGCCGGTCGGGTGCGTCGTGAGCACTCCCTTCGCGGCGGGCTCCCCCTCGCCGATGCGGAGCACGACATCGAGCCACAGCGGCTCGGCGCGCCCAGCCGCAGCGTTCGCCTGCGCCACCGCGGCGGCGATCTTGCTCGCGCTGGGAATCACCGCAGCAGCGGCAAAGGCCCACAGCAGGCCGAGGCCGGCGAGGCAGAGGGCCGCGCGCCGGCGCAGCTCGCCGCTCATGCGCGCCCGCGCGCGGCCAGCGAGCCGCGGCCCGCGTAGCGCGCCCGCGCGCCGAGCTGCTCTTCGATGCGGAGCAGCCGGTTGTACTTGCAGACGCGGTCGCTGCGACACAGCGATCCGGTCTTGATCTGACCGCAGCCCGAGCCGACGGCGAGATCCGCGATCGTGGTGTCCTCCGTCTCGCCCGAGCGGTGCGAGACGATCGCCGCATAGCCGGCCTCGCGCGCGCTGTGGATCGCCTCGAGCGTCTCCGTCAGCGTTCCGATCTGGTTGAGCTTGATCAGGATCGCGTTGCCGGCGCCGACCTCGATGCCGTGCTTCAGGATCGCCGGATTCGTCACGAAGAGATCGTCGCCGACCAGCTGCGTCTTGTGCCCGAGCTTTGCCGTCAGTGCGGTCCAGCCGTCCCAATCGCCTTCGGCGAGGCCGTCCTCGATCGACACGATCGGGTAGCGACTGACCCAATCGTCCCAGAACGCGATCATCTCCTCCGAGGTCTTCGTCGTCCCCTCTCCCTCGAGCACATAGCGCCCGTCCTGGTACAGCTCGCTGGTCGCGGGATCCAGCGCGATCGCGATCTGCTCTCCGGGCCGGTAACCGGCCGCTTCGATCGCCGTGAGCACGAGCTCGACGGCCTCGCGGTTGCTCTTCAGATTCGGCGCGAAGCCGCCCTCGTCGCCGACACTCGTCGAGTAGCCGCGGTCGTGCAGCACCGCCTTCAGGTGCTGGAAGACCTCGGCGCCCCAGCGCAGGGCTTCCGAGAAGCTCGGGGCGCCGAGCGGAAACAGCATGAATTCCTGGAGATCGACGTTGTTGTCGGCGTGCGCGCCGCCGTTCACGACGTTCATCATCGGCGCGGGCAAGAGCTGCGCGGACTCACCGCCGAGGAAGCGGTACAGCGGCAGCTGCGCCACCGCCGCGCCCGCGTGAGCGGCCGCGAGCGAGATGCCGAGGATCGCATTCGCGCCGAGGCGCGACTTCGTCTCGCTGCCGTCCTGCGCGATCATCGCGCGATCGATCGCGGCCTGTT
The DNA here is from genome assembly GCA_964437835.1 of uncultured Spirochaetales bacterium. GTDB lineage: Bacteria > Myxococcota_A > UBA9160 > UBA9160 > SMWR01 > CAYTJA01. Next base: position 4,655 of record CAYTJA010000168.1, on the reverse strand, counting down.
CCGCGAGACCGCCGAGCGGCAGGCCGATCACCGCGCGTGCGAGCTCGCCGTTCGCATGCGCGACGGCCTTGCGCACGCCCTTGCCGCCGTAGCGGGCCTTGTCGCCGTCGCGCAGCTCGAGCGCTTCCCGCGAGCCTGTCGAAGCGCCGGAGGGAACCGCCGCGCTCCCGCGCTGGCCGCTGCTCGTGACGAGCTCGACCTCCACGGTCGGGTTGCCGCGCGAATCGAGGATCTCGCGCGCCTGCACTTTCGCAATCGTCGCGCTGGCCATCTGCGGTCTCCTTCGGCAGGGCGAGTCGCACGGCCCCGGTCGCGCTCGCGGGACGGAACCTAGCCAATGGATCTGCGTTCGCCTTCGGCTCACTGCGCTGGGGCAGCGGCGTGCGGCACGGCGATCGGGGTGCCGTCCTCGGCGCGCACGACTTCGACCTCGATGCCGTAGGCCCGCTCGAGCAGCGGCGCGCGCACCACTTCTTCGGGAGTGCCGAGCGCGAGCAGCCTGCCCCCGGCCAGCAGCGCGAGTCGATCGCAGCCGCGTGCGGCCAGGCCCAGATCGTGCGAGACGATCAGCGCGCTGCCTCCCGCGGCCGCGAACTCGCGCACGCAGCGGAGCACCGTGACGCGATGCCGCAGATCCAGGTGCGAGGTCGGCTCGTCGAGCAACAGCAGCCGCGGCTGCTGCACCAGCGCGCGGGCCACGAAGGCGAGCTGGCGCTCGCCGCCCGAAACGCTGAGGCACGAGCGGTCGGCGAGCGCCTCGATGCCGAGCTTCGCGAGAGCTGCGCGAGCGAGCTCCAGATCGCGCGCAGACTCGAAGCCCAGGCCCGAGAGGTGAGGCGCGCGGCCCATCAGCACCAGCTCCGAGATCCGAAACCCGAACTGGAGCTCGATGTCCTGCGGCACGACGGCCAGCTCTCGGGCCCGCGCGCGCACGGGAATCTCCCGCAGCGGCACGCCGAAGAGCAGGACGGCTCCCGCATCGGGCGACAGCACGCCCGATGCGACGCGCAGCAGCGTGGTCTTGCCGGCGCCGTTCGGCCCCACGAGACCCAGCACCTCTCCCTCGCGCAGCGCGAGCTCGAGCTCCGCCAGCAGCGCGCGACCGCCGCGCCGCACGCTCACGCGCTGCAGCTCGAGCGCGTTCACGGCGCGAAGCCCCGGCTGTTTTCGCGGCGCAGCAGCCACAGGAAGAGCGGCCCGCCCGCGAGTGCGGTGAGTGCGCCGACCGGCAGCTCGCGACCGGGGAGCAGGATGCGGGCCGCGGTATCGCAAAGGATCAGGAAGCTCGCGCCGCCGAGCGCCGAGGCCGGCACCAGCAGGCGATGATCGGGACCCAGTGACAGGCGCAATAGATGGGGAACGATCAGCCCGACGAAACCGACCAGCCCGGACACCGAGACCGCGGCTCCGACCATCAGCGAGGTCGCAAGCAGCAGCAGACGCTGCTCGCGTTCGACTTCGACGCCGAGCTGGCGCGCCGACTCCTCGCCGAGTGCGAGCAGGTTCAGGTTGCGGCCGAGCGGCAGCGCGATCGCGAGCCCGCCGGCCAGCAGCAGCGCGACGAACCCGATCGCGGGCGCACGCGCGGCCGACAGGCTTCCGATCAGCCACAGGAAGATGCTCGTGCCCTCGGCCATGCCCGACAGCGACGCGACGAACACGATCGCAGCCGAGGCGACCGCATTGAAGACGACGCCCGTCAGCAACAGCGCACCCGGCAAGCCGCGGCCGCGCTGCCCCGCGACCAGAACCAGCAGCGCAGTCGCGACGAGCGCGCCGGCGAAGGCCGCGGGTGGCACCGCGGCGTGGGACAGGCCGACGCTCGCGCCGAGGCCGATCACCGCGACGCCGGCCAGCGCCGCGCCGCCCGAGATGCCGAGCACAAAGGGATCGGCGAGCGGATTCCGCAGCAGCCCCTGGAACAGTGCGCCCGAGGCCGAGAGCGCCGCGCCGACGAGCGCCGCCAACAGCACCCGCGGGAGGCGCACGCGCCAGACGATGTCGGCGGCCGAGGCGGAGGGAGCATCTCCCAAGAGCGTCTGCCAGACCGCCCCGAGCGACAGGCCCGAAGGGCCCAACGCGAGCGCGACTGCGGCGACCGCCGCGAGTGCGCAGGCTTGGACCGCGAGCACACGCGCGACCCGTCCCGGGGTGAGCCGCTTCACTCGCGCTCCGACTTTGGGCGCCCGAGCGCGGCGCGCAGCGCGCGCAGCGCGCGCTCGAGGTAGGGCCCGGGCAGCGTCACTTCGCTGGCCGCGAGCGCGATCACGCGCGCGTCTGCCACGGCCGGCAGCGAGGGCCAGCGCGCCCAGTAGCGCGCTGCGGGCTCGGGATCTGCGCTCGCGTCGAGAATCACGTCGGGAGCCGCGGCCAACAGCCATTCGTCGGAAACGCGCGGGTACGCATCGGCGAAACTCGCGCCGAGGTTTTGCGCACCGGCGGCGCCGAGCAGCGCGTCGAGGAAGCTCCCGCGGCCCGCGATGAAGAGCGGCTCTCGCTGCAGCACCAGGACTGCGCGCACGCGCGGACCGGACGCAGGTACCACCGCGAGCGCTCGCCGCAGCTTGGCCACGCGCAGATCCGCCTCGCGCTCGCGCCCGACCGCCGCTCCGACCCGTTCGATCGACGCGAGCAGCTCTTCGAGGCTCAGGTTGGGCGTCGCGAGCACCGCGATCGCAAGACTCTCGAGCTGCTCGCGCAGCGCACGCTGCTCCGCGCTCGGGACGAGCACGACGAGATCGGGCTCCAGCGCGACGATCGCCTCGAGACTCGGATTGAAGAGGCCGCCGACCCGCGGCAGCTCCGCGACCTCTGGCAGCAGGCGGCCCGAGAAGTCGTCCACGCCGGCAATCCGATCGCGCGCGCCGAGCGCGAGCAGGATCTGCGTCAGCGATGGATTCAGTGAGACGATGCGCCGCGCGGGCTCCGCGGCCAAGGCCCGCCCGGCAGCGAGCCACACACACAGCACAGCCACCAAAGCGACCCCGAGCCACTGTTCGGGGGCCCTGCGTCGGATGGGGCGCATCTCCAGTTCTTATTCCGCCGCAGCCGCGGGCGCCAGCCTCGAGTTCGGCAGCCGCAGGTCGACGTCTGTATGGCCGGTTTTGAATCGGGCTCCCGCCAGGCCCAGCCCGGACGCCGCACCCCGATCCCCGCCGCTCTCAGATAGGAGCTCACCGTTTCCCGGCGAACGCCCGTCTCACCCTCGATCCGCCGCAGCGGCCAGCCCAGCCGCCCCAGCGCCACTACCTGCTGTCGCTTCTGCTCGTTCAAGACGTTGGTCATCCCGGCGGGGAACCGCAGGGGCTCCCGCCTCGTCAACGTCCCGGGCACCGCCTCCGTTGGCCGCTTTTCAGACGTCGATCAATGGCCGGTTTTCAGACGTCCGCCGAGGCTTCAACTACTTCGGCGTGAGCGGCAACTTCCGAAGTCTGCTGCTCGTCAATGAACAGGCGAAGCGGTCCTGGTACAAGTGGCTCTGCCGTCGGAGCCAGCGCAAGCGCCTCAACTGGGTGCGCTTCGCGGATCTACTCCGCGACTTCCCGCTCCCGCGGCCTCGGATCACGGTCCAGATCTGGGGCCCCTAACCACGAGCCGCATCCACGGAGGAGCCGGATGGTGGAAATCTCCTAGTCCGGATCTGGAGAGGGCCCGGGGTGGGCAACTGCCCCGGGCTACTCGACAGCGGCCAATCGACGGCCGATAAAGGGTGAACTGTCAACTCCCGCGGGGAACTGACCGGCGGCGGCGAGTCATCGATCGCTCTCCTCGTGAAGGAGCGAAATATAGAGCGGAGCTTTGGCGTGAAGGCGCTTAGAGAGGCACTCCAGGTGGCAGTAGAGCTGCTGCGACTGCTGCCTCCCCTCACGCCCTTGCGAATTCGTAACCACCAGGAGACCAGTCACGTCCGGCGGGTCCGGAGCGATTCGTTCGCCGCAAAAGCAGCACTGGAAGTCCACTTCACTCACGATCTCCCCCCTTCGTGGACCAGTTCGGGGCTACGGCACGGGTGATCGCCATCCATAGTTCCTCGCCAATGCATCCACCGCACGCTGCGAGATGTTCTTGAGGCCGGTGATGATGCCCTGTTGCCCCTCCACGAGGACGTTGTACTTGCCCGGCGCGATCTCCTTGAGGAAGACTTTCGCACCGTCACTTTGGATCAGGGCCTGGCCCTTCCGAGTGAGTTCGATGTCCGCAGCCGTGAAGCCCCGCGTGGCCAGCTGCTCCGTGCCGTGGATAGTGGCGCGCTCAGCAGCCCGTGTTCCCGCCCTTGCGGCCAAGCCCTTGAAAAGAGCCTTTGCGAGGCCAAGACCGATCAGATCCTGAGGACCGAATAACGGATCTCCGGCCCTTCCGTCGGCACACCACCCGCAGCCACCGAAAATACCTTTGAGAAGCGTATCAACTTCGGCCTGTGAGATACGCCTCTCTCCTAAAATCGTGATCACTTCTGGTTTTAAGGAGTTGGAGTAGTCGAATACCAGACCTCCCTCGACACCCTCTGCGTAGAGGCCCCCAGAGAGAAGGTCTCGAATTTGGTAGCTGCCTGAAAATTCTACATCCTGCCCCGGCGCCACAACGTAGACCGTCTCCATACCACCGTTATTGCCCTGGATATCACAAATGCTCCCTCCCGCGATCGGATCTGCGCT
>CAYTJA010000167.1:0-20388 GCA_964437835.1 uncultured Spirochaetales bacterium | reverse complement strand
CGCCGCCGCGGACCTGTTGGCGGGCGCGCCGGTCGTCGCCGCGGGCTACGTGCTCTACGGCCCCGGCACGCTGCTCGTGCTGGCGGCGGGCAGGGGCGCACACGGGTTCACCCTCGACGAGGACGTCGGCGAGTACCTGCTGACCCACGAGGACATCCGATGCCCCGCGAAGGGTAGGACCTACGGCGGGAACCTCGGCAACTCCCGCTCGTGGCACCCAGGCGTGCGCGCCTACTGCGACCACGTGACCGAGACCGATCCCGCGACGCACAGGCCCTACTCGCTCCGCTATTCCGGCGCGCTGGTGGGCGATTTCCACCGCATCCTGCTGGAGGGCGGCATCTACCTCTACCCCGCCGACGAGAGGCACGCGGACGGGAAACTGCGCCTGCTCTACGAGTGCGCGCCGCTGGCGTTCGTCGCCGAGGCGGCCGGAGGTCTCGGGTCGACCGGGACGGGCCGCGTGCTCGACGTGCGTCCGAAGGCGCTGCACCACCGCGTGCCGTTCGCGATCGGGAGCCGCGAGGAGGTCCTCGCGCTCGAGTCGTTCGTCAAGGGGCGCTGAGTCCGCCCGCGGAAGGAGACAGCGTCATGCAGGAGAGAGTCCGCGAGATCCTGAGCTGGTACGGCGCAGACAACCCCGGGACGCTCACCAACCTGGCGCGGCTTCTGAACCACGGCCGTCTCGGCGGCAGCGGCAGGCTGCTGATCCTGCCCGTGGACCAGGGCTTCGAGCACGGCCCCGCGCGCAGCTTCGGGCCGAATCCGGCCGCCTACGACCCTCGCTACCACTTCCAGCTCGCGATCGACTCGGGATGCAGCGCGTACGCGGCGCCGCTGGGATTCCTCGAGGCCGCTGCGCGCGACTTCGCGGGCGACATCCCGTTGATCCTCAAGGTCAACGACCACGACGTGCTCGCGGACGAGAAGGACCCGATGCAGGCGCTGACGTCGTGCGTCGGCGACGCGCAGCGCCTGGGCTGTGTCGGCATCGGCTTCACGATCTACCCCGGCTCGGCCCACCGTTTCGAGCTCTACCAGCAGATCCGCGCCTACTCCGAGGAAGCGAAGCGGAACGGCCTCGTCGTGATCCTGTGGTCGTACGCGCGCGGCGCGCAGCTCAGCACAGCCGGCGAGACCGCAATCGACGTCATCGCCTACGCCGCGCACATCGCCGCGCAGCTCGGCGCCCACGTCATCAAGGTGAAGCTCCCCACCTCGCACATCGAGCAGGAGCCCGCGAGGAAGGCCTACGAGCAGGCGAAGATCCCGATCGAGAGCCTGACCGACCGCGTGAAGCACGTCGTGCAGTCGTGCTTCGACGGGCGCCGCGTCGTGATCTTCTCCGGCGGCGCGACATCGACCGACGCGCAGGTCCTCTCCGAGGCGCGCGCGATCCGCGACGGCGGCGGCTTCGGCTCGATCATCGGCCGCAACTCGTTCCAACGGCAGCGGGTGGACGCGCTGAAGCTGCTCGGCCAGATGCTGGAGATCTATGGCTCCTGAGCCGGCACGCAGCCCGGTCCTGCCCGGCCGCGAGGTCGATCTCGCGCGCGGGAGCGACGGCGCGGCCCCCGGCACTGAGCGAGGCCCGCGCGTCGCGCGTAGCTGCGGGACGCGCGCCGGGCCTGTGGCCGCTGGCTTCAGCGCGCCGAGCTGCGCGCGCGGTGCTCGAGCAGCTCGGCCGCGGAGCGCAGCAGGCCCGGGATCGCGCGGTCGAGGTTTTCGAAGCGGCGGTCGCGGGTTTCGCCGCGCTTCCAGCGGATGAAGAGCTGCTGCAGCACGACTGCGTTCTTCCACAGGCCGAAGGCCTCGTACCAGGCGAGATCGCCGAGCGAGATGTCGCGCCGATCCGCATAGCGACGCGCCAGCTCTGCGCGTGTCGGGCACGCGACGTCGAGCGTCGTCACGACCTGCACCTGGCGCAGGCCGGCGTCTGCGGGCTCGGCCCAGTACGCGAGCAGCGTGCCGATGTCGAAGAGCGGGTCGCCGAGCGTGCACATGTCCCAGTCGAAGATGGACGCGACGCGGTCGGGATTCGCGGGGTCGAACTGGCAGTTGTCGAGCTTCGGATCGTTGTGGATCAGGCCCGGGGGCTGGACGGGAGGCAGGCCCGCGGCGAGCGCACTTCGCAGTTCCTCGAACTCGGGCAGCTCGCGGTCCTGCGCGAGCTGCCAGCGCTTCGCCCAGCCTGCGAGCTGCCGCTGCGCGAAGCCCTCGGGCTTGCCGAGATCGGCCAGGCCCGCCGCGCTGTAGTCGACCTCGTGGAGCTCGGCGAGCGCGTCGACGAGCGCGAAGCTCACGCGCCGGCCGATCTCCGGGTGCTGCTGCATCTGCTCGGGAATCGAGCGGCGCAGCACGACGCCGCGACGTCGCTCCATCACGAAAAAGGCGGCGCCGGCAATCGAGACGTCTTCGCAGTAGAGATAGGCCCGCGGAGCTCGGTCGTAGTGCTGCCAGAGCTTGGAGAGCACCTTGTGCTCGCGCGCCATGTCGTGCGCGCCCGGTGCGAGGATTCCCTGCGGCGGGCGGCGCAGCACCAGCTCGCGCGCGCTCGGGTCGCCGGCTGCGCCGAAGCGCAGCAGGTAGGTCAGGTTCGCGTGCCCGCCCGGGAACTGCAGGATCGCGAGGGGGGACGGCAGCTCGGGGAACTGCTCGCGCAGGCGCCGCTCGACGCGGGCCGGATCGAGCTCCTCGCCCGCTCGCACCGCTGCGACCTCTGCGGCTCCGCTCACAAAGCCTGCATCCTGATTGACTCCGTTCGCCTGCGGCTCACTGCGCGGGGCAAGGCCGCTCGCGCATTGACTTCGTTCGCCTGCGGCTCACTGCGCGGGGCAAGGCCCCTTGCGGTTGACCTGGATTCGATTTCGGCTCGCGGCGCGGGGCAGGACCTCTGGCTGCTGACCGTCGTTCGCGTGCAGCTCGGTGCGCGTGGAACGACTCCTACGGATGTTGGTTGCTGACGGAGACTGACTCGCCGGTCATGAAGCTCGAGAGGTCCGAGGCGAGGAATACGATTACGTTCGCGACTTCCCAGGGCTCGGCCGAGCGGCCCATGGCCTCGCGCGCGGTGAGCTCGGAGAGGAGCTCGTCGCTCGTGACCTTCGCGAGGTTCGCGTGCATCGCGAGGCTCGGCACCACCGCGTTCACGCGCACGCCGTGCGGCGCGGCCTCGATCGCGGCGGCGCGCGTCAGCGCGAGCACGCCGGCCTTCGCGGCCGCATAGTGGGCCTGGCCCGCCTGGGCGCGCCAGGAGACGACGCTGCCGAGGTTCACGATGCAGCCGCGGCCGCGCGGGAGCATCTGGCGCAGCGCGGCGCGCGTGCAGCGGAAGGTGCCGTTCAGCGTGACGTCGAGCACGCGCAGCCACTGCTCGTCGCTCATCTCCGCGATCTCGCAGGTGCCGCCGAGGCCGGCGTTGTTCACCAGCACGTCGAGGCCGCCGAACTCCGCCTGTGCGCGCGCGAACAGGCGCTCGACGTCGGCCTGCACGGTCACGTCGCAGGGCTCGGAGGCGACCGGCCGGCCGATCTCGGCCGCGAGCTTTTCGGTGTATTCCGCGAGCCGCCGCTCGTGTTTATCGGAGAGCATCACGCGCGCGCCCTCTTCGGCGCAGCGGCGCGCGGTCGCGAAGCCGATGCCGGTGCCGGCCGCGGCGGTGATCAGCACGCTCTTGCCGGCGAGCAGCTCTCGGCCTTTCGGGTAGAGCGGAATCGGGGCGGGGCTCATCGCGGCTTTCCGGCAGCGAGGCGTTCGAGCGTCTCTTCGGCTTCGCGCATGATGCGGTCGATCAGCTCCTTGCAGTTCGGCAGGTCGCGCAACAGTCCCGACACGACCCCGGAAGCCGCGACGCCTGCGTCGGTGTTGCCCTCGATCATCGTGCGGCGCAGCAGCATCGGCGTGTTGGCCGACTGCAGCACCTGGCTCCACGACAGCCCCTCTTCGCGGCGGATCGCGAGCGCGGTCCGGAACAGGTCGAGCCACGGCGTGTGAGACAGGCGCTGGAAGCGAAACGCATTCGCGAGCGCGCGCGGCAGCGCCAGCAGGCCTGGCGTGCGCTCGAGCTGCTCGACGAAGGGCGTGCGCAGCACGCGGTGCGGATGCCCGTCGACCTTAGTGGTGCCGAGCGTGCCGTTGACGTCCGCGGCGAGGTAGAGCTGCTTCACGCGGTCGGGCACGCGCGAATCGCTAGTCATCAGGAATCGGGTGCCCATCGCGACGCCCGCGGCGCCGTAGGCGAGCGCCGCGACCAGGCCGCGGCCGTCGAAGAAGCCGCCGGCCGCGATGACCGGGATGTCGACCGCGTCGACGACCTGGGGCAGGAGCACCGTAGTCGGTACCTGCCCGACGTGTCCGCCCGCTTCGGCGCCTTGGATGATCACCGCATCGACGCCCCAGGCCTGCACCTTTTCGGCGTGCCGGCGCGCGCCGATCGAGGGGATCACGAAGAGGCCGGCGTCCTTGCACTTCTTGATCAGCGCCTCGTTCGGCGCGGCCGCGAAGGAGGCGACGCGCACGCCCTCTCGGACCATCAGCTCGACGCGCGCAACGCCGTCTGGCGAGTCGCCGCGCATGTTCACGCCGAAGGGGCGCTGCGTCCGGCTCTTGACCTTCGCGATCGCGTCCGCGAGCTCGCGCAGATCCAGCGTGGCAGAGGCGAGGATCCCGAGACCGCCAGCGTTCGCGGTGGCCGACGTGAGGCTCGCGCCGGCGACCCAGCCCATGCCCGTCTGCACGATCGGCGCGTCGATTCCGAGCAGCTCGCAGAGGCGCGTGCGCAGGGCCGGGTGGGTCATCGGGGGGCGGGGCTCCAGTGCGGCGGCGAGCGGCGTTTGGCTTGACTTGCCGCAACGGCTCTCCGAGCATGGCCTCGCGCGCGCGCGGCGTCAATCAGCGCAAACGGAGCGCGCTTCGGCTCGCAGACCCGAGGGAACGGGAGGGGAGGGCGAGCGTGTTTCGCGTCTACGCGACGATGGATCAGCGCCTCGCGCCTGCTGCGGTCGCCGCGCACGCACGCCGCGCCGAGGCGCTGGGCTATGACGGCCTGCTGGTGCCCGAAGCGGTCCACGACGGGATCGTCGCGGCGGCGCTCGCGCTACAGGCGACTTCCCGGCTCCGCGTGCAGACGAGCGTCCTGGTGGCATTTCCGCGCAGTCCGATGGCCGTGGCCGTTGCCGCCTGGGACCTGCAGGCGCTCTCGGCTGGGCGCTTCGAGCTCGGGCTCGGGCCGCAGGTCAAGGGCAACATCGAGGGCCGCTACAGCACGCGCTGGACGCCGCCGGTGCCGCGCATGCGCGAGTACGTGAACGCGCTGCGCGCAATCTTCGCGAACTGGCAGCAGCAGACCCCGCTCCACTTCGAGGGCGAGCACTACCGCTTCACGCGCATGCAGCCCTTCTTCGATCCGGGCCCGCTCGCCTGCGGCCCGCCGCCGATCCTGCTCGGCGCGGTCGGGCCGGGCATGACGGCGCTGGTCGGCGAGGTCGCGGACGGCATGGTCACGCACCCGACCAACACGCATCCGCGCTATGTGCGCGAGGTGATCCTTCCACGCCTCGAGCAGGGCGCCGCGCGCGTGGGTCGCGATGCCTCGCAGATCCGGCTCGGGATCGCGCCGCTCTGCGCGACCGGCGCGACGCAAGCAGAGCTGCAGAAGGACCGCGAAGGCCGCCGCGACCTGCTCGCGTTCCTGTACTCGACGCCGGCCTACTGGCCCTCGCTCGAGCTCTTCGGCTGGCGCGAGCGCGGCGAGGAGCTGCACCGCATGACGCGCGAAGGCCGCTGGAAAGAGCTGCGCGGCCGCATCGACGACGCAATGCTCGACACCTTCGTCCCGACCGGCCTCACCCGCGAGCTGCCGGCGATCCTGCGCGCGTGGTACGGCGAGCTCACCGACTGGCTCACGTTTCCGATGCCGGAGGATCCGCGGCACGACGCGGATGTGGCGCAGGCAGTTGCGGAGCTTCGCAGCTGACGAATCTCGCGGGGATGCGCCGTGCGCTCAACCGCGGACTGTCCGCGAGGTGCCGAATCGGAGCTGGCGCTCGAAACGGCTCCAGCTTGACAACCCCCCGGGCTCCAATGAAAATCGCGGCCCAGCCAGCCGTCGCCGCCGAAGTCAGACGCGTGCCGTGCTGCGGCCCGAAAGCCGGGGCGGCGTGCGTTCGCTGTGCGGGCGCGGCGACACCACCCAGGAGGATCCCATGCCCGAGGCCTACATCATCGACGCGGTGCGCACCCCGATCGGCAAGCGCAACGGCGGTCTCGCGCGGGTCCACTCTTCGGACCTCGGAGCGCACGTGCTGAAGGCGCTGATCGCGCGCACGGGGGTGGATCCGGGCGCAGTCGACGATGTCGTGTTCGGCTGTTGCGACACGATCGGGCCGCAGGCCGGCGACATCGCGCGCACCTGCTGGCTCGCGGCCGGCCTGCCGCTGCACGTGCCCGGCGTGACGATCGACCGCCAGTGCGGCTCCTCGCAGCAGGCGGTGCACTTCGCGGCCCAGGGCGTCATGAGCGGCACGGCCGATCTGATCGTCGCCGGCGGCGTGCAGAACATGAGCGCGATTCCGATCTCGTCGGCGATGACGCTGGCCCAGCCGATGGGCTTCGCGACGCCCTTCGAGGGCGCGCGCGGCTGGGCCGCGCGCTTCGGCGCGCAAGAAGTCTCGCAGTTCGTCGGCGCCGAGAAGATCGCCGAGCAGTGGAAGATCTCGCGTGAAGACATGGAGCGCTTCGCGTTCGAGAGCCACCAGCGCGCGATCCGCGCGGGCGACGAGGGCCGCTTCGACGGCGAGATCGCGCCGCTCGAGGGCGTGAGCCGTGACGAGGGGCCGCGCCGCGATACCTCGCTCGAGAAGATGGCGAAGCTGCAGCCGCTGAGCCCGGGTGGGCGCCTCACGGCGGCGGTCGCGAGCCAGATCTCCGATGGCGCGACCGCGCTGCTGGTTGCATCGGAGCGCGCGGTCAAGCAGCACAACCTGAAGCCGCGCGCGCGCGTACACCACATCTCGGTGCTGGCCGACGATCCGATCCTGATGTTGACCGCGCCGATCCCGGCGACCAGGCGCGCGCTGCAGAAGACGGGCCTGCGCATCGACCAGATCGATGCGATCGAGATCAACGAGGCCTTCGCGTCGGTGGTGCTCGCGTGGGAGAAGGAGCTGCACCCGGACATGAGCCGGGTGAATCCGAACGGCGGCGCGATTGCGCTAGGCCATCCGATCGGCGCCACCGGCACGCGCCTGATGGCGACGCTGCTCTCCGAGCTCGAGCGGACCGGGGGGCGCTACGGCCTCCAGACGATGTGCGAGGGCGGCGGGCAGGCGAACGTCACGATCCTCGAGCGGCTGTAGCGAGGCCGGGAGGCAGGAGCAGGCATGGCGGGCATTTGTCAGGGGCGCGTGGCAATCGTCACGGGCGCGGGCCGCGGGATCGGCCGCGAACACGCACTCGAGTTCGCGCGCCAGGGAGCCAAGGTCGTCGTGAACGACCTCGGCGTCAGCGGCGACGGGCAGGGCAGCGATGTAGGTCCCGCGCAGCAGGTCGTCGACGAGATCCAGGCGCTGGGCGCAGAGGCGATCGCGAACACGGACGATGTCGCGAGCTTCGAGGGCGGAGCGCGCATCGTGAAGAGTGCGCTCGACCGCTTCGGAGGCCTCGACGTCGTGGTCAACAACGCGGGCTTCGTGCGCGACCGCATGTTCGTCTCGACCTCCGAAGAGGAGTGGGACGCCGTCCTGCGCGTACACCTGAAGGGGCACTTCTGCGTCACGCGCCACGCGGTCGCCTGGTGGCGGGACCAGAGCAAGGCCGGCCGCCAGCCGGCGGGCCGCATCATCAACACCAGCTCCGGCGCGGGCCTCCAGGGCAGCGTCGGGCAGAGCGCGTACTCGGCGGCCAAGGGCGGCATCGCGGCGCTGACGCTGGTGCAGGCCGCGGAGCTCGGGCGCTACGGCGTGACCTCGAACGCGATCGCGCCGTCGGCGCGTACGCGCATGACCGAGAACGTGTTCAAAGACATGATGCAGCAGCCCGAGAGCGGCTTCGACGCGATGAGCCCCGCGAACATCTCCCCGCTCGTCGTCTGGCTCGGCAGCAGCGGGTCCTCCGAGATCAGCGGGCGCGTCTTCGAAGTCGAGGGCGGCAAGCTCAGCGTCGCCGACGGCTGGCGCAGTGGGCCCGCGATCGACCGCGGCGGGCGCTGGAATCCGGCCGAGATCGGCGACGCCGTGCGCGAGCTGATCGCGAAATCGGTTCCGCCGCAGCGCGTTTTCGGCGCGTAGCTCGATGAGCTTCGCTCGCCTGCAGCTCGCTGCGCGCGCCAAAACCGCTTGCGGCCCCGGCATCGCGAGCTGATCGAGCATGCATTTCGCGTGGACCGAGGAGCAGGAAGAGCTGCGGGCGCAGGCTCGCGCGTTTCTCGCCGAGCATTCCTCCTCCGAGGCCGTGCGCCGCGCGATGGCGAGTGAGCTCGGCTACGACGAGGCTGTCTGGAAGCGCATCGGCTCGGAGCTCGGCTGGACTGCGCTGCCGATTCCCGAGGAGTATGGCGGGCTCGGACTCACGGCGATCGAGGGGGTCGCGCTGCTCGAGGAGACGGGCCGCGCGCTGCTCTGCTCTCCATTCTTCTCGACGCTATTTCTCGCGGCGCCAGCCCTGCTCGCCGCGGGAAGCGAGGCGCAAAAGCAGGAGTTCCTTCCGGGCATCGCGGCCGGTGAGACGCGCGCGACGCTCGCGTACACCGAGAAGAACGGGCGCTGGGATGCGCGCGCGGTCGAGGCGGTCGCCGAGCGCAGCGGAGGCGCGGGCGGCGACTATCTGCTGCGCGGTGCGAAGACCTACGTTCCGGACGGGCATACCGCCGACCTGCTGATCGTCGCCGCGCGCGCCCCGGGTTCCGCCGGCGAAACCGGGATCTCGCTGTTCGCGCTGTCCGCGGACGTCCCGGGACTCTCGCGGCGCGCGCTCGTCGGCGTGGACCAGACGCGCCGCCAGGCCGAGCTCTTGCTCGAGGGCGTGCGCGTGCCGGCCTCGGCGAGACTCGGACCCGAGGGCGGCGGCTGGCCGCTGCTGCGCGAGGTCCTGGACCGCGCCGCGGTCGCGATCGCGGCCGAGCAGCTGGGGGGTGCCCAGGTCTGTCTCGACATGGCCGTCGCCTACGCGAAGCAGCGCGAGCAGTTCGGGCGCCCGATCGGCTCCTTCCAGGCGATCAAGCACAAGTGTGCGGACATGCTGGTGCTGGTGGAGTCGGCGCGCTCTGCCGCCTACTACGCGGGCTGGGCCGCAGCGCGCGCGCCCGAGGAGCTGCCCTGCGCCGCAGCGCTCGCGAAGGCTGCCTGCTCCGATGCCTACCTCCGCTGTGCGGCCGAGAATCTCCAGATCCACGGCGGGGTCGGCTTCACCTGGGAGTACGACGTGCACCTCTACTTCAAACGCGCGAAGTCGAGCGCGACCTTCCTCGGCGATGCGGCGTACCACCGCGAGCGGCTCGCGGCGAGGATCGGCCTCGGCGAGGCCTCGCTGGCATGACGCAGCCCCTCGATTTCCGCGGACAGGTCGCGCTCGTGACCGGCGGCGCGCGCGGCGTCGGCCGCGGCATCAGCGAGCGCTTTCTCGGCGCCGGCGCCGAGGTCGTGATCTGCGGCCGCAACGCACCCGACGCGCTGCCGGAGGCGGGCGGGCGGCGCGCGCACTTCGTCGCGGCCGACGTGCGGGAGGCGGAACAGGTCGACGCCATGATCGCCGAGACGCTCGCGCGCTGCGGGCGCCTCGACGTGCTCGTGAACAATGCCGGTGGCGCGCCCTCGGTGGCGGCCGCGGAGGCGTCGCCGCGCTTCACGGAACGCATCATCCAGCTGAATCTCGTCGCGCCGCTGGTGGTCGCGCAGCGCGCGAACGCGGTGATGCAGGGGCAGGTCAGCGGCGGCGTGATCATCAACATCGCGAGCGTGAGCGCGATCCGGCCCTCGCCCGGCGCCGTGGCCTACGGCGCGGCGAAGGCGGGCCTGCTCTCGGCAACCGAGAGCCTCGCGGTCGAGTGGGGACCGAAGGTGCGCGTGGTGGCGGTCACCGCGGGCATGATCCGCACCGAGCAGTCGCACCTGCACTACGGCGACGCCGCGGACATCGCTGCGGTCGGCGCGACGGTTCCGCTCGGCCGCATGGGAGAGCCGGAGGACGTCGGCGACGTGTGTCTATTCCTCGCTTCGCCGCTCGCACGTTATGTCAGTGGCGCGAGCGTGCTGATGCACGGCGGCGGCGAGAAGCCGGCGTACCTCGCAGCGGCGAAGACCACGCGAGCGGAATGAACGCAGGTGCGTGCGCCTGCAGCTCGCCCGAGCGCACGCACGCCTTTGCCACCCGCCTGTCAGGTCGGAGTCAGGGGGTGGGCTTGCGGGAGCGGATGAATGCCAGGTACTTGAGGAGCTCCTCTTCCTCCTCGGCGGTCAAGTCGTCGATCGCGAAGGCGGTCAGCCTGCTGCGGCGCTTGCCCTCGCGCGATTCAGAGGGCAACAGGTATCCGGCCTTCTCCATCAGCGACTCGTAGGGCACGGCATAGACCGCCGCGAGGCTGTGCAGCACGTGGGGCGAGGGCTTCCGGACCTTCCCCTTCTCGAGCTGGCTCAGGTAGGCGTTCGAGACCGCGTTGTCCGTGGCCTCTTCGACCTGCCGCAGGGTGAAGCGCCTGGCGGTACGCAGATCGGCCAATAAGCCGCCGAGCGCGCTCCGCTGTCCGTCGAGGCCGGAGGGCTTGGGTCGCGACCGGGGGCGCCGGCTGCTCTTCGTCATGACCGCAGTATGGGCGAAGCTGCTCGATCGATCAAGCAAGCTAAGCAGTTGCTTGACATATTTAGCAGGCGTCATACCTTTGGCAGCATGCCTGGAACCCAGGGAACGTTTCCGATGGGATCGCTGGAGATGAGTGGATCCTATCCCCTCACCGATGCGGCGATCGACGAGATGCTGACCCGGACGTCGCCCGGAAACTACGCACTCGGCTACCTGGATGGCGACACGTTCATGGTGTTCTACGTGGGGCGCTCGGACTCCGACCTGAGGCACCGCTTGCACGATTGGGTGGGAGCGCCGAGCGGCTACGACCGGTATGCACCTTCCACCCAGGCGGCCTGGGCTGTGCATCGACGCGGGCTGACGCCCCTGGACGTTCCGGCGCGGGGTCGCGTCGGGGTCGAGGTGGACAGCCGCTACACGCGCTTTGCGTACAGCTATGCGCCCTCCGCCGAGGCGGCCTTCGAGAAGGAGTGGCGCAACTACGACGATTTCGGGGGCAGCGACGCGCTCGACAACGCGGTGCCTCCGTCTCGACGCCGGGTCGCACCCGGAGAGGAGCACCTGGAGCGGAGAATCTGACAGGCAGAGCGGGCTTCCAAGGTGCGCGTCGTCGCCGTGACCGCGGGCATGATCCGATCGCCTACCCGTCTGCCGGCGTTCCCCTGCGTCTCAGCATCTCCCTCAACACGACGACGTCCTGCCGGTCCTGCGGCCGGTCGGCAGCTTCTTTCGAGCGAACGATGTCGGAAAGACTGGCCACCAGGAGCTCGACCCCGAAGACCTCGAAGCGGACGGCTGCCCGGCTCAGATCCGCGAAGCCCTCTGTGCCGGACGGAACGAAGGCAATGTCCAGTCGACCGGCGTTGGTGACGAGATTCCACAGCTGTGCGCGGCTCAACGTGTTGGCGCTGCAATCGAAGAGGAGCCCCTCTGGGACGCTCTCGGTGTAAACGCGAGCGTCGAGTTCACGAAGCGCAGTGGCCAGACGCTCCAGGTTCTCGCGGGAGCGATCCGGCGTGATGTCGGCGTCGGCCGTGAGTCTCGGGAACCCTTGGAGCCGCGCCGCCAGCGCGCCGATCAAGACGTAGCGGACGTGGTGCGTTGCGAGGACCCGGATGAGCCGCTCGGGATCGAGCGGCGTCACGCTAGGCACGTCGCGCGGCCGCCTCGAAACGCGCGACGTTGCGCACCTCGAGCAGTCTCTCCTCGGGCGTGAGGGACAGGATCCGAGGAACGTCGTCCAGCATGTGCGTGTCGGCGATCGCGATCGGTGTCAGCTCGGCGCGAAGCTCGAAGCCCGCCGCAGCGAGCAGCCGCGCGAGGGTGGCGGTGCTCGGATCGCAGCGTCCTTGCTCGATGCGCGCCACCACGGACTGGGATGTGCCCGCTCGCCGCGCAAGCTCTCGCTGCGTGAGTCCCGCGCGGGCGCGGGCCTCGCGCAGGAGCGCTCCGGGAAGAGGTGACGGATTCATGGCTATCTGATAGCTTATCGGCTATCAGGAAGCCATGGACCTCGAGTTCGAGCGCCGCATGCTGGCGCGCATGCCGCCTGCGACGAGAAGTTCTTCGGACCCGTCCGTGGACGCCGCTGCGAGATGCGCCGCCCTCGGCGGTCGCCGAACGAGCTCAGCGCGCGCGGGGCTCGCGGGGCAGGCCGAGGCCGCGTTCGGCGATGATGTTGCGCTGGATCTGGTTCGAGCCGGCGTAGATCGTCTCCGAGCGGCTGTAGAGGTACATGCGCTGGAGTGGGGTGAGCTCGTAGGGGGGGCCCTCCGCGATCTCACCAGCGGGACCTAGCACGTCCATCGCGGGCTCGCCGAGCGCGCGCTGCCAGCTGGCCCAGTAGATCTTCGTGATCATCGCGGCCGGCGAGAGCATCGCGGCGCCTTGGTCCGAGAGCACGCGCAGCGCGTTCAGGCGCATCATGCGCAGGCCCATCCACGCGTTTGCGAGGCGCTGGCGCATCACGGGGTCCCGGGCTGCGCCGTTCGCGCGCGCGATTGCGAAGATCTCCTCGAGCTCGCGCTCGAACAGGATCTGCTGGCCCAGCGTCGAGGCGCCGCGCTCGAAAGAGAGCGTGCCCATCGCGACCTTCCAGCCCTCGCCGGGCTTGCCCACGATGTTCTCGGCCGCGGTGCGCGCGCCGCTGAAGAAGGTCTCGCTGAACTCGGAGTGACCCGTGATCTGGACGATCGGCCGCACCGTGACGCCGGGTTGCTTCATCGGCACCAGCAGGTACGCGAGCGCCTGGTGGTTCGGGGCCGTCGCATCGCTGCGGCAGAGCACGAAGCACCAGTCCGCCCATTCGGCCCAGGAGGTCCACACCTTCTGGCCGTCGAGCACCCACTCGCCGCCCTGCAGCTCGGCACGCGTGCGCACGGCGGCCAGATCGGAGCCGGCGCCGGGCTCCGAGTAGCCCTGGCACCAGAGCGTCTTCGCCTGCGCGATGTCCGGGAGGAAGCGGCGCTTCTGCTCTGCGTTTCCGAACGCGATCAGCGTCGGGCCGAGCAGATTCTCGCCGATGTGGCCGAGGCGGCCGGGGCCACCGGCGCGCGCGTACTCCTCGTAGAAGATCACCTGCTGTGAAAGCGGCAGGCCGCGCCCGCCGTGCTCGCGCGACCAGCTGACGCAGGTCCAGCCGCCGCGCGCGAGCTCGCGCTCCCACGCGCGGCGCTCCTCGATCATCGCGTCGTCGTCACCGGGACCGCCGCGGCCCTTCAGGGCAGCGAAGTCGCCGCGCAGGTGCTCCGCCAACCACGCGGCGACCTCGTGGCGGAACTTCTCGTCTTCGGCGGTGAACTCGAGATCCACGGCGGCTCCGATGGCTGCGCGGTTCCCCTGCGGCCGCATCGCGATGGTAGAGTACGCGGCGTTTTTCATGCAATTCGGAGGACTTGCGGCGGCGATGCTCGCGCCCGAGAAGACGATCCCGAGGCTCGTACTGGCGGCGGCCGAGCGGCACGCGACGCGCAGCGCGCTCGAGGAAGGCGACGTCGCGCTGAGCTTCGCGCAGCTGGCCGAGCAGGGGCTGCGCGCGGCCGCTGCGTTCTTTGCCTCGGGCATCCGGCGCGGCGACCGCGTTGCGATCTGGGCGCCGAACCAGTGGGAGTGGGTCGTCGCCGCGATCGGGCTGCAGGGGGCCGGCGCGGCGCTCGTGCCGCTCAACACCCGCATGAAGGGCGGCGAGGCCGCCTACATCCTGAACAAGAGCCGTGCGGCGCTGCTCTGCACGGTCGGTGACTTCCTCGGTAACCGCTATGTCGAGATGCTGCGCGGTGAGACGCTCCCCGAGCTCCGCGAAATCATCGCACTGCGCGGATCCGTGGACGGAGCGATCGACTTCGAGAGCTTCCTGCGCCGCGGCGACGCGCTGCCGCGCGCGAAGGCGCGCGAGCTCTTCCTCGCAGTCGAGCCCGGGGATCTCTCGGACATCATGTTCACCTCGGGCACCACCGGACGCCCGAAGGGCGTGATGACGACGCACGCGCAGAACATGCAGGTCTACAACGTCTGGTCCGAGACGGTCGGCCTGCGCTGCGGAGACCGCTACCTCGTGATCGGCCCCTTCTTCCACGGCTTCGGCTACAAGGCCGGCTGGCTCTCGGGTCTGATCTGCGGCGCGACGATCCTGCCGCAGGCGGTCTTCGATGCGCCCGCGGTGCTCGAGCGCGTAGCAAACGAGCGCATCACCGTGATGCCGGGTCCGCCGACGATCTACCAGACGCTGCTGGCGCTGCCGGGGCGCGAGCAATACGACACCTCGAGCCTGCGCCTCGCGGTGACCGGCGCGGCCGCGGTGCCGGTCGAGCTGGTGCACCGGATGCGCAGCGAGCTCGGCTTCGCGTGCGTGATCACCGCCTACGGGCTCACGGAGACGAGCGGCACCGTCAGCATCTGCCGCCAGGACGACGACCCCGAGACGATCGCGACGACCTCCGGCTGCGCGATTCCCGGCGTCGAGGTGCGCTGCGTCGATGCCGAGGGCAAAGAGCTCCCGCGCGGGCAGGCCGGCGAGATCCTGGTGCGCGGCTACAACAACATGCAGGGCTATCTCGACGATCCCGAGGAGACCGCGAAGGCGATCGACCGCGACGGCTGGCTGCACACCGGCGATGTCGGCGTGCTGGACGCGCGCGGCTATCTGCGCATCACCGACCGCCTGAAGGACATGTTCATCAACGGCGGCTTCAATTGCTACCCGGCGGAAATCGAAAGCGCGATGTTCGAGCACCCGGCGATCGCAGCGGTCGCGGTGATCGGGATCCCGGACGAGCGCCTGGGGGAGGTCGGCATGGCCTTCGTAGTGCAGAAGCCCGGCGCGCAGCTCGAGGCGCCCGAGCTGATCGCGTGGTGCCGCGAGAAGATGGCCAACTACAAGGTTCCGCGCCGGGTCGAGTTCGTGAAGGAGCTGCCGCAGAACGCTTCGGGAAAGATCCTGAAGTTCGAGCTGCGCAAGCGCGCACTCGCGTCCGCGGGGCTGCGCACGTGAAGGTCGAGGCGCGCAGCTTCTGGGAGCTGGTCGAGAAGCGCGCCGCGGCGACGCCGGACGCACTCTTCCTGCTGGACGACGCCGGCCGCCGCATGAGCTTCGCCGAGTACCGCGCGGCGGCCGAGCGCGCGGCGGCGGGGCTGCTGCGGCTGGGCGTCGTCAGCGGCACGCCCGTGACCTGGATCCTGCCGACGCGCTTCTCCGCGCTGGTGCTGACAGCGGCGCTCGCGCGCCTCGGAGCGGTCCAGAATCCGATCATTCCGATCTATCGACACCGAGAAGTGTCGTTTTGCACGCGCCAGACGGGTGCGAAGCTCTTGATCGTTCCGCCTGCGTTCCGCGGCTTCGATTACCAAGGCATGGCCCGCGAGATCGCGGTCCAGCAGCCGGGGCTCGAGGTGTGCGTCGTGGAGCACGAGCTGCCCGAGGGCGATCCCGCGGCGCTCCCGCTGGCGGAAGCCGCTCCGGCGCGGCCCGACGACGCGCCGATCCGCTGGATCTTCTACACCTCGGGCACGACGGCCGATCCGAAGGGCGCGCGCCACAGCGACGCGACGCTGCTGCCCTCGGGCATGGGCATGGTGCGCTGCTTCGATCTCGGGCCGACGGATCGGGTCGCGCTGGTGTTTCCGGTCACGCACATCGGCGGCCCGTCCTGGATCATGGCGGGGCTGATCTCGGGCTGCACGCATCTCGTGGTCGAGAGCTTTGGGCCCGAGAGTGTCGCGTTCCTCGCGCAGCACGGCGTGACGCACGCGGGCGCCGGCACCGCGTTCCACAACGTGTATCTCGCCGAGCAGCGCAAGCAGCCCGGCACGCCGTTGTTCCCGCGCGTGCGCGCGTTCCCGGGTGGCGGTGCGCCGAAGCCGCCGCAGCTGCACTTCGACATCCAGAAGGAGATGGGCGGCGTCGGGATCGTCTCGGGCTACGGGCTCACCGAGTGTCCGATCCTCGCGATGAACACGCTGCGCGATCCGGACGCGAAGCTCGCCTACACCGAGGGCTCCGTGAATCCGCCCGGCGAGTCGCGGGCCCGCGTCGTGACGCTCGAGGGGCGCGAGGCCGCGGCTGGGGAAGAGGGCGAGCTGCGCGTGAAGGGCCCCCAGCTCTGCAAGGGCTATCTCGATACGAGGCTCGACGCCGACGCCTTCGACGAGCAGGGCTTCTTCCGCACCGGGGATCTCGGCATCGTCGACGCCGAGGGCTTCGTCACGATCACGGGCCGGCTCAAGGACGTGATCATCCGCAACGGCGAGAACGTCAGCGCGAAGGAGATCGAGGACCTGCTCTACGCGCACGCGAAGATCGCGGACGTCGCGGTGATCGGAGTGCCGGATCCGAGAACCGGCGAGCGCGTCTGCGCGGTCGTCGCGTGCCGGGAGGGCGTGCAGCCGCTCGCGTTCGACGAGATGGTCGCATTCCTGAAGGCGCAGCGATTGATGCTGCAGAAGATCCCGGAGCGCCTCGAGCTGGTCGACGCGGTGCCGCGCAATCCCTCGGGCAAGATCCTGAAGCGCGAGCTGCGCGAGCGCTTTGCTACGAGCTGAGGCGGCGCGCCGCTCAGAGGAAGCGCGCGAAATCATCGAGCACCGGCATCACCTCGTCGCGCGGCGCCGAGGGAATTCGCAGCACGACGTGCTCGATGCCGAGCTCCGCGTAGTAGTCGAGCTTCGCCGGGTCCGGCAGCGTGCCGAAGGGAACGACCTGGATTCGCGCCGGGTCGCGGCCGCGCTTCTCGCAGGCCTCGCGCAAGGCGGGCAGCGCCTGGCGGATGCCCGCGCCGCCGATCGGCATCCAGCCCTCCGCGTACTCCGCGATCGCCGCAAACAGCTTCGGGCCCGGCGCGCCGCCGATCAGGATCGGCGGGCCGTTTGGGCGCGTCGGTTTCGGCCACTGCCAGCTCGGCTCGAAGCGCAGGAACTCGCCGTGGAACTCGGCGACCTCTTGCGACCAGAGCGCGCGCATCGCGAGGATCTTCTCGCGCACGAGCTCGCGGCGCGTGCCGAAATCGATGCCGTGGTTGCGCATCTCCTCGCGGTTCCAACCGAAGCCGATCCCGAACACGAAGCGTCCGGCGCACAGGCGGTCGAGGCTCGCAAGCTGCTTCGCGAAGGTGATCGCGTCGTGCTGCGCGGGTAGCCCGATGCCCGTGCCGAGCAGGATTCGGCGCGTCAGTGTGGCCGCGCCCGCGAGCGCGATGTAGGGATCGGGCGAGCGCAGGTATTGCGGCTCGAGCTCCGGCTTGCCGTCCGGGGGCGGCGTCTCGCGGCTGACCGGGATGTGGGTGTGTTCGGGAATGAATAGCGAGTGGAAGCCGCGCGCCTCGGCTTCGACCGCGACTTCGTGCGCCGGCATCGCGAGGTCGGTCGCGTGGATCGTGAGCCCGAGCTTCACCCCCGATCTCCCGAGGCCTTCGCGCTGCGCTGCTTCTCGGAGAGCAGCGCGCGCGCCTTCGCGTCGAAATCGAGCTGTGACGGGAACCACTGGTAGAGCAGCTGTGCAAAGCGCAGCGCCTGATCCTTCGAGAGATCGAGGCCGCGGTCGAGGTGCATCAGCGTGAGCCGCACGCCGCGCGGGTCCATGCTCGCGATACTTCGCGCCAGCGCGAGCGCGGCAGAGCCCAGCTGATCCGAGGGATGTGCGGCGCTCGCGAATCCCATGCGCAGGGCCGCCTCGGCATCGAGGGCCCTCCCGGTGAGGATGATCTCCTTCGCGTTCTGCACGCCGACGAGGCGCGCCCAGCGCGTGCTCGCGCCCCAGCCGCCGAGGCCGGTGCCGAGGTGTTTCAGGTGCCAGTCGCTGATCTGGGCGGCGGCGCCAACGAGCCGGAAGTCGCAGGCGAGCGCGAGCTCGGCGCCTCCGGTGCTGCAGACGCCGTCGATGGCCGCAATCGAGGGCTTGAGCGCGTCGTCGATGCGATTGCAGAGCTCGTAGCCCTGGGTTTCGCCGACCATCTCGCCCTCGGCCCCGGCCTTGAGATCGACGCCCGCGCTGAAGCAGGGGCGGCCGTCCGGGCGCGCGGCGCCGGCGAGGATCCAGACGCGGATCTCGGGATCGGCCTCGATCCGGCGCAGCGCGTGGTCGAACTCGCGCAGCAGGCGCGCGTTGATCGCGTTCAGGCGCTCGGGTCGCCGCAGCTCGATTCGTGCGATTCCGGGCTCGGGAATCCCGTATTCTAGGCAGCCGTATTCCAAGGGACCTCGCAGTTTGCGCGGCGTCCGCTGCGGGTTGCCGGCGGGCGCATTATCGCACGCCGCTGCGGGGCGGAGCCGAGGGGAGAGGGATGCTCAAGGACAAGACCGCGATCGCCGGAATCGGCCAGACGAAGTTCTCGAAGAAGCTCGAGCCCTCGGAGCTGCAGCTCGCCTGCGAGGCGATCGTGCTGGCGCTCGACGACGCCGGCATCGACGCGAAGGAAGTGGACGGGCTCTCCTCCTACACGATGGAGAGCAGCGACGAAGTCTCGGTGGCGCGCAACATCGGTGCGGGCGAGATCAGCTTCTTCAGCCAGATCCACTACGGCGGCGGCGCGGGGCCCGGCTGTGTCGGGCACCTCGCGATGGCGGTCGCGACCGGCCAATGCCGGGTCGGCGTCGCGTGGCGCTCGCGCAAGCGCGGCTCGGGCAAGCGGCCCTGGGCCTCGCAGTCGGTGCAGGAGCCCTCGATCAGCAATTGCTGGACGCGGCCCTGGGGCCTGCTGCGTCCCGTCGACGAGATCGGGATGCTCACGCGCCGCTACATGCACGAGTACGGCGCAACGCGCGAGCATCTGTGCAACGTCGCGATGGCCTCGCGCAAGCACGCGAACCGGAATCCGAACGCCTTGATGCACGACCGCCCGCTCACGCGCGAGGACTACATGAAGGCGCGCTGGATCTCCGAGCCGCTCTGCCTCTTCGACAATTGCCTCGAGACGGACGGCGCGCTCGCCTGCGTGATCGTCTCGGCCGAGCGCGCGCGCGACTGCCGCCAGAAGCCGGTCTACATCCACTCCACCGGGCAGGGCCTGCCGCCGCAGCACAACACGATGCAGAACTACTTCTGCGACGACCCGCTGCGGGGGCCGGCCTGGTGCTGCGCGACGCAGCTGTACCGGAACTCGGACATCCGGCCCGAAGACATCGACGTCGCCCAGCTCTACGACGCGTTCTCGCCGCTGATCGTGCTCTCGCTCGAGGGCTATGGCTTCTGCAAACGCGGCGAGGGTGCGGCCTTCACGAACGGCGGCGCGATCGAGCTCGGCGGAAGGCTGCCGGTCAACACCTCGGGCGGCGGGATGTCCGAGGCCTACGTGCACGGCTTCAACCTGATCAACGAGGGCGTGCGCCAGATGCGCGGCACTTCGACCAGCCAGGTCGAAAATGCCGAGAGCTGCCTGGTGACCGCGGGAGAGGGCGTTCCGACCAGCGCGGTGCTGCTGCGCAACTAGCGAAGAGGAGCACGAGATGAGCCAGGCCCGAGGCCTCCTGCCGCCGATCGACGAGCTCAACGCCCCTTTCTACGAGGCTGCGCGCAAGGGCGAGCTGCAGCTGATGCAGTGCGCGAAGTGTCAGCGCTGGCTGCACCCGCCGCGGCCGATGTGCCCGGATTGCCACTCGACGCAGACGCGCTGGAAGCGGCTGTCGGGGCGCGGGACGCTCTGGTCCTTCGTGGTGCCGCACCCGCCGCTGCTGCCGGAGTTCATGGACGTCGCGCCCTACACGGTGATCACCGTGAGCCTCGAAGAGCATGCGTCGCTGCGCCTGCTCGGGAACCTCGTGAAGGGGCTCGGCGGTGCGATCAACGAGATCGACCCCGCGACGCTCCGGATCGGCGAGCCGCTGCGCGTGATCTTCGAGCCGCTGACCCCAGAGATCCACCTGCCGCGCTGGGTGCGGGCCTAGGGCGGAGGGCGAGCAGTGCCGCGCTGCGCGCGAGTTCGCGCAAACGCCTTCACCGCGCGCAGCGAGTCGAAGCCGAACGGAGTGAATCCAACGAGCGGCCATGCAATGCGCAGCGGGACCGAAAGCAAACGGAGTTCACCGAACGCAAGCGGCCTTGCCGCGGCAGCGGGACCGAAAGCGAACGGAGTTCATCGAACGCAAGCGGCCATGCCGCGCGCAGCG
>CAYTJA010000166.1:0-19640 GCA_964437835.1 uncultured Spirochaetales bacterium | reverse complement strand
GGTGCAGGCAGGACTCGATCTCGCCGAGCTCGACGCGGTAGCCGCGCTTTTTGACCATGCGGTCGCGCCGGCCGAGGTAGCGGAACACACCGCCGGCCTCCTCGACCACGAGATCGCCGGTGCGGTACCAGCGCGTCTGCGGGTCGTCGCCGAGGAAGGCCGCCGCGCTGCGCTCCGGCAGCTGCCAGTAGCCCTGCATCACGTTCGGACCGCGGATCAGCAGCTCGCCTTCCGCGCCGGCCGGGAGCGGCCGGTCGTCCGCGCCGACCACCTGCGCTTCGAGCTGCGCGCAGACGCGCCCGATCGGAAAGGGCTGCGTCTGCTCGACGGGGATCTCGGCTGGGATCGGGTGCCAGGTGCAGACGTTGGTCTCGGTCGGCCCGTACAGGTTGAACCAGGCGGCGCCGGGCAGCTGCTGCATCGCGCTGCGCAGCTGCGCGACCGGAAACACCTCGCCCGCGAAGAACACCAGGCGCAGCCGCGAGCAGTCGCGCTCGCGCAGCTTCCCGTACTGCATGAGCAGGCGCAGAATCGAAGGCGTCGAGTACCAGACGCTGATCCGCGCGCGCTCGATCAGCGCGGCCAGTGCGGCCGGCTCCTTCGAGGTCTTCTCCCCGATCAGCACGACCGCCGCGCCGTGGCGCAGCGGCAGGTACAGGTCGAGAATCGAGAGATCGAAGTGCAGCGGTGCGTGGGAGGAGAAGCGGTCGCTCTCGCGCGGCGCGAAGGTCTCGCTGCACCAGTCGACGAAGCTCAGGGCGTTGCGGTGGGAGAGCACGACACCCTTCGGCCGGCCAGTCGAGCCCGAGGTGTAGAGGATGTAGGCGCGCTCGTCCGGCGCCGAGGCGTGCAGCGGGGCAACGGGCGCCGGGTCGCGCGCGTCTTCGCGGTCGAGCAGCGCTGCGATGCCCTTGCCACCGCCAGGCTCGTCGACCGCGAACCAGCGCGGCTCGGCAGCGAGCCGCACGACTTCGGCGCTGAGCTGCTCGCGCTGCGCACTTGCGACGATCACCGCTCTGACGCCGCAATCGGACAAGATCAACGCCGCGCGCGTCGGGGGCCCGGTCGGGTCCAGCGGCACGTAGGCCGCACCGGTCTTGAGGATCCCGAAGATCGCGGCCACGCCATCGATCGTCTTCGGCAGGCACACACCGATCCGATCCCCAGGCCCGACCCCGCTGTGCACGAGCCGGTCGCGAACGCGGTCGCTCAACGCATCCAGCTCGCGGTAGCGGATCGCGCTACCCGACTCCTCTTCGACCGCGATCCGCTCCGGGCTCCGCCGCGCGGAATCGCCGAGTGTTCGATGCAGCGCCACCCGCGCAGGATAGTGCAACGTTTTCTCGAGACCGAGATCCGAAGACGCGGTCTGCGGGAGGCCTGGCACGAGGTGCGCCAAGCGAGGGGAGATCGAACGCGGCCCGACTGGAGTTGGGCCCGCCGCCGTGCGGCAGCGTGGAACCGGGAGTGCCTACACGAGCTCACGGCGATCCGAGTGGAGACAGCTTTCTCGCGATGGCTTCGCTGATCGCCGTATACCCCAGCGCATTCGGATGGCCGTCCGGGCTGGCGGCGTATGGGTTTTTCTGGGTGACGAGCGGGCGGCGCAGATCGCCGAGCGTGTCGATCCACTCGATCGCGTGCTCGTCGCAATAGGCCTTCGTCTCCTCCAGAATTTCCAGCTCCTGACTGACCATCTCGCGATAGATCGGCGCAGGGGCTTCGCCCCGTTCGACCATCTCCTTGAAGACCAACTCCTTGGTCGGGATCAGGACCAGCAGGAACTGGACCTTGCCGCGCGCGGCCAGCTCATGCATCCGACGAATCGCCTCCCACGCCACTCGCTCGCCCTCGGCAATCCGCGGATCCCCGAGATCCACGGCGTTCATCCGGTACTCCGGCGTCAGGATCGTCCGGAGCTCTCCAGACTCCAGCACGATATTCATCGCGTAGGTCGATGCCGTGCGGCGATAGGACTCCCACTCGTCCACGCCCGCGAACAGGCGCAAGCGCGCGTTGTTCAGCCCCCGAACCAGACTGTAGGTCATCGAGTAGTGAGACAACGCCTTTCGAAGGGCGTTGTGATCGTAGCCATAGAACGCCTTGGCGCTCTGCTGCTCGAGAGTCCCCGCGGCGTTCCGATCTTTGATGGACTGCAGCACGGCTGGGATCTTCGACGCCATTCCGAGCTCGTCTTTGCGCTCGTACACCATCGAATAGGAGTCGAACAGGTCGTTGCCGAGATACATCGCGAAGATGATGACCTTCGGCTTCAGAGCCAATGCTTCGTCCATCAAGATCAGCCCGTGCACCGGTCCGTATCCGCCGAAGCCCATGTTGTAGGCAGGAAAACCGGTAGCGGCAGCCAGTTGCTGGGGCCAGGCCATCTCCCGGCTCGCCCCCTGACCCTCCGTCTGCGAATCACCCAGCGCCACGATGCTGGCGGTCTGCAGTGCGGACGCGTTCCGATAACCGCGTGCATCAGCTTCGGGGTGGTCGGGGTTTGGCCGAACTCCCAGGCGGGGATCTCTGAGATATCCACCCCGCGCAAACAGGCCTCCCAAGGCCTGATTCACGTCCGCTGACACGAAGCAGAGGCCGTGCAGCACCAGCTCCATGCCGATCACACAGATGAGTGTCGTTACGCCGATGAAGATCAGCCGCTTCATCGACCCTCCCCTCAGCACGCCAGTGCTGCAACGAAGGCTCGCAGAATACCCGAAGGAACAACCGCCTTCCCTGTAGATTCCGCCTGGCGCACGTGCCGGCCGCAGGAGGGCAATCTCCCGCAGGCGTCGTTCGTCCCGGATCCTCGGCGCAGTGGGGGTGGCGCTCTGCGCGCTGGCTGCGCCCGCGGCCGACTACGCGATCCAGATCAGCGTCGATGAGCTTTCCGGAATCTTCCTGGCACTACAGTTCCGTGAATCAACCTTCGAAGGCCGCAAGAGGCTGAAGCTGCTGCTTGCGGCGAATCAGCGCTTGAACAAGGCCTAGCTGCTAAAGGAGTCCTGTAGCGCGGGTGCCTGCGTCATCGCGAAACCGCGCGCGCCGAGATCAGGCCGGGCGATCCCTGAGATAGCGCCCGTTCACGAGGAAGCGGCCGAAGACCTTCTGGAAGCGTTCCAACTCGCTTGGCTGGGCGAGCGTAGAGCGCAGCAGAAGGAAATCGTTGACGCTCACCTGCCCACTGCCGTCCGCGTCGTAGTCCGGCCAGACGAAGGTCCGCTTGCTGGCCGCGCTGAACGCGCTGCAGCTCGAACCCTGGCACACCTGCATGCGCACGCGCACGACGTCGCCGAGGCCGCGCCGGATCGCGATGTGGTTGTCGGAAACCGCCGCCTCCGAGATCCAGGGGCCCCAGTTCGTGCGCGTCTCGATCCGATAGGTGGGCGCGCCCGCCATGGGCTGCCAGCAGAACCCGAGGTCGAAGACCTCCGCCAGGAAGTTCGCTCCCTGCGGGCTCGGCGCGCCGACCGGGCAAGGGACGTCCGCGGCGCCCGCCGCGAGCGGCCACAGCGCGAGCGCGAGGCCCAGTGCGGCGCGGAGGCGCCGGGCGCTTCGGGTCTTGGATTCCCACCACTGCATGTGGGTCCTGATCGGCTCAGTCCCTGGATACAGGATGTGAGGGGAATCACCACCATTTCAGGATGGGAGCTTCGATCCCCCAGGGGGAACCGCTCCGAGCGGGCTAGAGCCGCGCTGCGATCTCCAGGGCCGTGCGGCGCGCGAGCGCCATCAGCGTCCACATCGGGTTCACGGAGGGGCACTGCGGGAAGACGCCGGTGTCGGCCAGGTACAGATTGTCGAAGTCGTGGCAGCGGCCGAGCTCGTCCACGACGCCGCGGCTCGGATCGCCGTGCATGCGCGTGGTGCAGAACGCGTGATTGCCGCCCATCACGAAGTCGGTCGCGCGGCGCGGATGGGTCAGGAAGACCTCCGCCTCGCGCAGCGAGCGCATCTCGGGCACGACGCCGTGCACGCCCGGGATGATGGTGTGCGCGCCGGCCGCGAAGAAGATCTCCGCGAGCGTGTACAGCGCGCGAGAGAGGATCGGCACGTCGTCCGGGTGTAGGTGCCAGATCAGGCGCGGATCGAGGGTCTCGAAGCGGCGCGAGCGCACGCGGCCCAGCGAGCGGTGGCAGCTCGCGATCGCGTCCCAGATCGCGGAGTAGGGGATCACCGAGAGGCGCTGCTTCAGCACCTGCCCCGATCCCGGCAGGCGCACCGCCAGGATCGCGGGCGGCGCCCACAGCGTCTCGAGCTTGTAGCCCTGCTCGAGGAAGTGCAGCGACTGGTAGCCCTGCGTCGCGCCGAAGTGCGGATCGACGCGCTCCGGGAAGATCCCCATCACCGCGACCCCCGGGTGGAACTGCAGGTTCTCGCCGACCTGCTGCGAGGCATTCGCGAGGTTCCCGCTCTTGTGCAGCAACACCGGCGTGGCCATGCAGCCTGCCGCGAGCACGACGATCTTCGCGTCGATGCGCACGCGGTGGCTCGCGCGCCCCGTGAAGGGCGCGACGACGCGGCCCTCGACGCCTAGCGCGCGCCGGCCCTGGCTGCGGACGCGTTCGATCCGCACCGAGGAGAGTACGCGCGCGCCCGCGTGCAGCGCGGCCGGGATCGCGCTGATGTCCATCGACTGCTTCGCGCGCGCGCGGCAGCCCGTGAAGCACTCGCCGCTGCCGCGGCAGCCGCGCACGTTGCGCTGGATCGGCTGGCTCGGAATCCCGAGCGCATCGCAGCCGTCGCGGAACAGCGTGTTGCGGCGCCCGAGCACGGCTTCCGGCGTGGGTGCGATGCCGAGAAACGCACCGATCGCGTCGTAGTGCGGATCGAGGTCTGCGCGCGTGGTGTGCGCGAGATCGAAATCGCGGCACCAGCGCGCGAGCGCCGATTCGGGCGCGCGCACGCAGATCGCGGAGTTCACCAGCGAGCCGCCGCCGAGCGCGATCGCCTGCATCGTCGGCAGCACGGTGCCGGAGGTCGCGCGCAGCCCGCCCTCGCGCAGCGTGCGCGCCATCGAGAGGCCCGCGTCGAGCTCGTACTCCGAGGGCACGAAGGGCGGCCCTTCTTCGACCAGCACCACGCGCTGCCCGCGCTCGGCGAGCTCCTTCGCCACGATGGCTCCCCCGGGCCCGGAGCCAACGACCACGACGTCGGTCTGCTCCGAGAGGTCGCGATCGTAATCGGCGTAGACGCGAATCTGGCCCGCGAGCGCCGCGAGCTCGGCCGGCGAGGCCAATGCAGCGCGCGCTGCGAGCTCCGGCTGCGGGGCGCCGCTCACGGCCGCGCCCGCCCCGGCAGCGGATGCAGCGGGCCGTCGGGATCGAGCGGCAGCACGGCGTCGGTCGGCGCGTTCACGTCGCGCGCGGTCCAGGCGATCGCGTCGCGCCCGCGGCCGATCGGCGGGTACAGCAGATCCGCCTCGCAGACCCGCGCGGCGATCTGGAGCGGCGCGATGCGCAGCTGCTGCATCACCGGGGGATGTGCGAAATAGCCGAGCGTGCAGAGTGAGCGCAGGCTCGTGAATACCAGGCGCCGGAAGAACATCGAGCTCGTGGCCCAGGCGTCCAGCACGGCGACCTGCTGCGGGTGCGGCAGCGCGGAGAAGCGCCGGAAGCCGCGGTGCCCCGGCGCGCGGAACACCAGCGTCGAGTGCTCGATGAAGAAGATCAGCAGGTGGATCAGCCAGCGGATGCGCGGGTGGGAGGCCTGCATCAGCCGGTCGACGTAATCCGCGATGTCGGCGTCCTGGCCGGAGGCCTCGATCGCACCGCCGCGCGGATACATCGCTTCCGCAGCGGCTGCGATCACGGCCGCTTCGCCTCGGAACAGCGCGCGATAGCGCTGCGCTGGGCGCGGATAGCCGAGCGCGACTCGCTTCACGACGAGCAGCGCGACCCCCGCGACCGCGAGCTTTCCCCACATCGGGGCCGAGCATACCGGGCGCCACGCGCCCCCGCGCTCGGGCAGCGACCCGGTCCGGCCGATGAGCCCGACGTGAAGATCCTGCGGGTCCACAACGCCTACCGCGAGCCGGGTGGCGAAGACGAGGTCGAGCGCCTCGAGAGCGAGCTGCTGGAGCGAGCCGGCCACGAGCTGATCTGGTACCGCCGCGAGAGCCGCGAGATCGAGCGCATGGGCGCGCTCGCGCGCGCCGCGCTGCCGCTGCGCGCAGTGTACGCGTGGGATGCGGTCCGCGAGCTCCGGCAGCTCGTCGCGCGCGAGCGGCCGGAGATCGCGCACTTCACGAATACCTTCCCGCTGATTTCGCCGGCCGCCTATCGCGCCTGCAGCGAGGCCGGCGTCGCGGTCGTGCAGTCGCTGCACAACTTCCGGTTGCTCTGCCCCGCAGCGACCTTCCTGCGCGAGGAAAAGCCCTGCGAGCGCTGCGTCGAGCACTCGCTGCTCGAGAGCGTGCGGCACGCCTGCTACCAGGGCTCGCACGCGCGCAGCGCCGCAGTCGCGGGCATGCTCGTGGCCCACCGCTGGCGCGGGACCTTCGAGCGAGACGTCGATCTGTATCTCGCGCTGTCCGAATTTGCGCGCGGCCGCTTCGCCGCGGGCGGGCTGCCGGCCGAACGCATCCGCGTGAAGCCGAACTTCGTCGCGCCCGATCCCGGCCTCGGCCCGCGCCGCGGCGGGTACCTGCTCTTCGCCGGTCGGCTCGCGCGCTACAAGGGCGCCGATCTGCTGCTGCGCGCGCTGGCCCGCCTGCCGGAGCCGCCGCCGCTCGTGATCGCCGGGGATGGGCCCGAGCGCAGCGCGCTCGAGCAGCTCTCCGGCGAGCTCGGCGTGCGCGCGCGCTTCGCGGGTCAGCTGCCGCGACCCGCGCTGATGTCCCTGCTCGGCAATGCTGCGTGTCTGGTGCTGCCCAGCCGCTGGTACGAGAACTTTCCGATGATCCTCGCGGAAGCCTTCGCGTGCGGCGTTCCGGTGATCGCGGCCGATCGCGGCAGCCTGCCCGAGCTCGTGCGCGACGCTCACAACGGACGCGTGTTCCGCGCCGGCGACGCCGAGGATCTGGCCCGGGTGCTCGCGTGGGCCGCCGCACAGCCCGAAGCCCTGCGAGCCCTCGGCGCCGAGGCGCGCCGGGATTTCGAGTTGCGCTATTCCGCGGAGCCCCAGCGCAAGCAGCTCGAGGACCTCTACGGCGAGGCGCTGCTGCTCGCGAAAGGCCGGCGGCAGCGGGGCTGAGCGCCGGACTGCCTCCGGCGACCCGCAACACCCGCTTCACCGGCCGGCCGCACCAGCCGATACACGACCGATGCTCTGCGGATTCGGAGTGCGCTCGCGCGCGGCGCGGGGGGCGCTGCTCGCGCTGCTCGTGGCGGGCGCGCTCGCGGCCCGGATCGCCTGCACCTGGACCACCGCGGCGCACTGGGACGAGCTCGCGCTGCTCTCGCGCACGCAGCAGAGCGCAGAGACCGGCGTGCTCCAGGGCGGGGGCCGCCCGGGCCTCACTGTACTCGTGCTGCTGCCCTTCGTGCAGGGCTGCGCGGACGAGCTCGCGAGCCTGAACGCCGCGCGCCTGCTGTGGCTCGCACTCTGCCTCGCCTATCTCGGCGGCGTCGGCGCGCTCGCCGCGGCCGCGCAGCCCGATCCAGCTCGGCGGCGCGGCGATGCGGCACTCGCGGTCGCGCTGCTCGCGCTGACGCCGGCCTTCCTCGAGTACTCGATCCAGGTGCGCACGGACCAGCTCGCGCTCGCCGCGAGCAGCTGGGGCGCGCTCGCACTGCTCGCGTCGCGACGGCGCCCGGCGCTCGCGATCGCCGCCGGAATCCTGCTGGGCCTGGGTTACCTCGCCTCGCAGAAGGCCTATTACGTGGGCGCCGCGGGCCTCGCGCTCGCGGGAGCCGAGCTGCTGCGGCGGCGGGAGCTGTTGGCGCGGCGGGAGACGCTGCGCGCAGGCGCGCTGCTCGTGGGCTATTTCGGCATCACCTGGGGACAGCGCGCGCTCGTCAGCGCGTATTTCGACCTTCCGCTGCGAAGCAGCGCTCGAGAGCTGATTCCGTCGGCCGACTATCTGGCCCGCGGCTTCACGCACTTCGAATTCTTCCGCCACACGATCGGCTGGAGCCAGGTCCAGGGCTGGCTGCCCTCGCTCGGCCCGCACGCCGTGTTGTTCGCGGGGCTGCTGTTCGCGAGCCTGCGCGCGCTCCGCCTGCGAAACCCCGCCGCTCGAGCCGCCAGCGACGCGACCTCGACTCCCGACCTCGCGACGCAGCGAGCCGCGCTCGCAAGCGCCTGGGCGCTGCTCGCGGTCGGCGCGGCCGTGCTCGGCTTCCACGGCTCGCGCTTCGCGTATTTCTGGCTCACGCTCGGCCTGTTTCCCGCACTCGCGCTGGCACGGGTGCGCGGAATCGCGCTCGCTGCGCTGATTCCGGCCGGCGGACGCGCGCGCGCCTGGGCCGCGGCCGGCGTCGCAGGCGCGCTCGCGCTGCAGGGCGGCGCCTACGCGGTCTCGATGCTGCGCGACACCCAGCAGACGCAGCGCGAGAGCCTCGCCTTCGTGCACCGCAACTTCGCTCGCAGCGATTCCGGCTTCCTGCCCGAGAGCGCACTCTACTGCCAGACGCCCGAGCGCCGGCTCCCGACCTTCTTCTCGCAGGATCTGTATCGGCAGTTCGGGGGAGCGACGCGCGCGCGCTACGCCGCGGACCTGATCGATCGCTTCCGCAGGGCGCCCGTCAAGTACCTCGTCCACTCGTTTCGGCTGCAGCAGTTCCCAGCGGAGCTGCGGAGCTTCTTCACTGATAACTATCAGCCCTACTTCGGCTCCGTCTCGGTCGCGGGCCGACGCCTCGAGGGCAAGCGCGGCGAATCCCGGAGCTTCGAGCTGCTGGTGCCGGGCAGCTACCGCTGGATCCCCTTCGGCCGCCCCGCGCCGCTCGACCTCGACGGCCGTACGCTCGCCGCGGGCGACATCCTGGCGCTCGAGCCCGGCCCGCACGAGGCCCGCTTCCCCGAAGACACGACCGCCGGCCTGCTCGTGATGTCGCTGTCCGACCCGCCCGCGCAGGCACCGCTCGCGTTCTACAAGCGCTACTGACCCGAATCAGCGACCGGTTCCGCAACGACCACCTGCGAGACGCCGAAGGCGCGCAGGCCCGGCGTGCGCTCGCACAGCGCTGCGACGCCGCGCAGCGCCGGGCGCAGCGCGCGCACCAGACGCGGCTGGCGGCCCGAGAGGTTCTCGAAGGTCTGCCACACGAAGCCGCACTGCAGGATCCGGAAGCCCGCTTCGACGATCAGCCGCCGCAGCTGCGCCGGCCAGTAGTTGCGCGCGGGATATTCGAAGCAGCGCGCGCCGAGCGCGAGCGGCAGGTAGGGGATCCCCGGAACGCCCGGCGAGAGCAGGGCCCCGCTGCGCTTCCAGCGCACCCCGTGCGTCTCGAAGGGAAACAGCCGGTTCGGCGAGAACACGATCAGCCGGCCGCCGGGCGCGAGCGCGCGGCGGATCTCGCGCAGCACGGGAAGCTCGCTCGGCACGTGCTCGAGCACTTCGTTCAGCAGCACCGCGCCGAAGGAGGCCGGTGCCACGCGCAGCGACGCGAGATCCCCGACGCGCACGCGCGCCGCGAGCTCCGGATGCGCGCTGCGGAACTGCGCGACCTTCGCCTCGCTGAACTCGACGCCGTAGGCGTCGGCTCCGGCCGCGAGCAGCCGCAGCACGTAGCCACCGGCGCCGCAGCCACAGTCGAGCACGCGGCGCCCGCGCAGCGCTGCGGCGCGTTCGATCCACGCGAGCCGTTTCGCGAGGTTCCGCGGTGCCGCGGTGTCCTCGCCCGAGATCTGGATCTCCGCGTAGGCGGCGCTCGCGCTCAAAGTCTCGCCTCCGCGTCCGGCCGACTCCGCGGCGGAATCCCCGCTCGGCCCGCGCGGCGGCCCTGCGGAAGCCCGGGCCGGCGTGCAGCCATGGCCTTCATCGCGCGGAAACTCCTCGGCCTTTAGCGTCTGCGCGCCGCTCAAGTCGAGCCCGGCGCGCTCCGATCGGCAGACTGTGCGGGCGATCCACGCCGGCGCGCGCCTCGGGGCCGCTCCGCGCCGCGGAGGCCCCTCTCGACTGGCTCCCGGAGATCCCCGTGCGCGTCGCGCTGCTGACGAACCTGGTTCCCCCTTACCGCGCTCCGGTGTTCCGCGCGCTCGCTGCGACGCCCGGCTGGCAGCTGCGTGTGTTCACGAACGCCGAGACCGAGTTCGATCGCAGCTGGCAGCCCGAGACGCAAGGGCTCGACGTGCAGCGCGTCGCCGGCCTGTCCCTGCGGCAGCGCTTCGGCCGCGGCAATCAGGCGGCTCAGCAGACCACGCTGCACGTCCCGCTCGGTCTGCTTCCGGCCCTGTTGCGCTTCCAACCCGATGCGATCGTGAGCGGGGAGCTCGGGCTGCGCAGCTGCATCGCGGCTGCGGCGAGCTATATGCTAGGCGTTCCGCTGCTGCTCTGGGCCTACCCTTCTCTGGCCTCCGCGGCCGCGGCGGGGCGGCTCCGCGTGCTGCTGCGCCGTTGGCTGCTGCGCCGCGCCGATGCCGTGATCGGAATGGGGATCCAGGCCCGCCGGGCACTGCAGGCGCTCGGCGCCGACGACGCGCAGATCTTCGACGCCCCGAATGCCCACGACGCTTCCGGCATCGAGCGGGCGCTCGCCGGCAGCGACGTGGAATCGCTGCGCGCGCAGCTGCGCGCGCGCATCCCGTGCCGCGAACGCGTCGCGCTGGTCGCGGGTCGCCTGATTCCGGTCAAGGGCATCCGCGAGCTGCTGTGCGCCTGGAACTCGCTGCCGCCTCCGCTGCGCGCCGGCTGGACACTGCTGTGCGTTGGCGACGGCCCGGAAGCGCAGCGAATCGAAGCTGCAGCCGCGTCGGCGGAACCCGGAGAGATCCAGCGCCTCCCGGGCATCGCGCCCGACGCGATGCCGGCGCTCTACGCGGCCTGCGACCTGCTCGTGTTCCCGACGCTGGGCGACACCTGGGGCCTGGTCGTGAACGAGGCGATGGCCTGCGGACTGCCGATCTTGTGCTCGCGTCGGGCCGGAGCCTGCGACGAGCTGGTGTCGGAGGGGCCGGGCGGCAATGGCTTCTGCAGCGATCCACTGGAGCCGGCAGACCTGTCTCGCGCACTGCGCGAGGCCCTCTGCGCGCCCGATCTGCGCGAGCGCGGCGCCCGCAGCAGGATTCGGATCCGCGGCTTCGGACCCGAGCGAATGGCGGAAGACATGCGCCGCGCGATTCGCGGGGCGCTCCACTCGCAGGCACTGCCTGGCGGCCCGCCGGCTCGGCGACTCGCGCGTTCCAAACCGCCGTCTTGAAGCCGAGCCCGCGGCCGGCCGCGCGCGCCATAGGCCGCGCTGTGAGGCCGCCGCCTGCCCGCGCAAGCGTTCCGCGCGGAGGGTCCGTCAGCCGCGGTACTCCTCGTAGCATCCGCCACAGAGGGCGAAGAGGTGCCCGGCCTGCGTGCAGACGCGCAGCCACGCAGCCGCGGCAGGAACCGCGCCGGCACAGAGCAGGACTGGAGCCGCGCAGCTGAACAGCGCGAGACCCGCGAGCGCGCGAGCCGCGCGCGCGAGGTCGGGCGCGATACCGGGTCGCCAGCGGCGCTCGAGGCGTGTCGCGACCGTTCCACCGCGGAACGCACGCTGCGAGAGCCAGCGCAGGCGCTGCCGCTCGGCGGGCACGACCTCGGTCACGATCGCCTCCGCGCACCAGCGCAAGCGAGCGCCGGCGCGCAGACAACGCCCGAAGAATTCGCTGTCCTCACCGCCCGAGCGTCCAAAGCTCGGGTCGAAGCGGCGCGTCTCGATCAGGCTGCGACGCACACAGGCATTGCTGGTGCTGAGCCCTGCGACTCCGAGCAGAGGGGATGACCGCGCGCGCGGCCCTCGATACAGACACGCAGCCAGCGCGCGACCTCCCGGCTCGAAGTGCGGCCGCACCGGGCCGAACCAGCCGTCGGCATCCCCCTGTTGGATCCGCGTCCAATAGGCGGACAGCCAGCCCTCGTCCAGCTCTTCGTCGTCGTCCGCGAACGCGATCCACGCGCCGCGCGCGTGCTCGAGCGCGCAGTTGCGCGCGCAGGCGATGTTGCGCTGCGGCTCCACGAAGCAGCGCAGCGGCAAGCGTGAGCGGAACCGCTCGAGCACGGGCGCCGCAGATTGCTGGGCGTCGTTGTCGACGACGAGCACCTCGAGCTCCAGCCCCGGCGGAAGCTTCTGGCGCAGCAGGCTCTCGAGCAGACGCGCGAGTCCCTGCGGGCGGCGCCAGGTCGCAATGCAGATCGAGACGTCGACGCGCTGCATACCTAACAATATTCCCGGGGATGGCGGCCGAAGAGCCCCGCAAGGCGTCCGAACCCGACCGCCGCGAGGCGCAGCTCGACCACCGCGGGGCCGACGCCGCGCACCAGCGCGAGGGGGCAACGCACGAGCCCCAGCGCGAGCCAGCGCAGACCTTCCGCGAGCGCGCGCCGCGCGGCGTTCGGGAGCTCCGCGATCTCGCGCTCGATGAAGCTCCGCGAGCTCCCGACCCGCAGCCCACGCCGCAGGATCCAAGCCAGGCGCGCGCGCGCAGGCGGAACCCACTCGGTTGCGAGAGCCGCGTCGGCCCAGACGATCCGGAAGCCCTGCTGTGTGAAGCGCGCGAAGAACTCGCCGTCGCTGCCGCCGAGACGCGCCAGACGTTCGTCGAAGAGCCGCTCCATGCGGGCCAGCGCGCGCGTCGCGACGAGCGCGTTCCCCGTGTACGCCGTCGCGAGCCGCGTCCCGGTGCGGTGACGCGGGAGCTCGAAGAGCCTACCGCGCTCGATCCAGCGCGGCGGCGGCACCTCGAAGCGGAAGATCACCGGCCCCGCGACCGCGTCGGCGCCGGTCTCCCGCTGCACGCGCAAGAGCTCCGCGAGCCAGCCCGGCTCGGGCACTTCGTCGTCATCGAGGAAGGCCGCGAAGTCCGCGCCCGCGAGTGCGACCGCGAGCGCCGCATTGCGCGCCTGAGGGATTCCGATGCGCT
Source organism: uncultured Spirochaetales bacterium (assembly GCA_964437835.1). Taxonomy (GTDB): domain Bacteria; phylum Myxococcota_A; class UBA9160; order UBA9160; family SMWR01; genus CAYTJA01. The sequence continues at coordinate 6,641 of CAYTJA010000166.1, read as the reverse complement.
TCTCGACACGGTATACGAGCGGGAAGCGCAGCCACGTCGATGCGTCGGCGCAGACAGCGCGCGCCTGTTCCGCGGGATCGTTGTCCACGACGACCACGCGCAGCTCGGGCGCGGGCTGCGGCAGCGCGAGCTGCTGCAGCCCACCGAGCAGACGCATCAGCCCCTGCGGGCGACCGCAGGTCGCGATGCAGATGTCGACCTTCACGGGCGGAGCCCCGCAGCGCGATCCGAGCTCGAGCCGCCGGCCCTTGGCGCCGCGGGCTTCTGCGGCTCGGCGCCTGCGAAGCGCGCGTAGAGCTGGTATTCGGGCTCGAGCAGCTCGCGCAGCCGCTCGAGTGCGGCGGGGCTCGGCTCCTGCCTTGCTCCGCCCGCGAACGCGCGCCGGCGTCTCTGATGCCGCGGCGCGATCGGCAGCGCGAGACGCCGCGAGAGTTCCGAGACCCCCTGCTCGAGGCGCTCGGTCAGCAAGACACAATCGATAGCTCGCAGGCACTCGTGGGCCTGCTCGACCTCGAAGCTGCGCGAGAACATGTAGAGCTGATTCAGCAGATGCTCGCGCGGCAGTGCATCGAGGAAAGCGTCGAAGTCCGCACCCAGCCAGCGCAGCTCGCGCTCGAGCGCCGGCGGAGCGCCGCCATACGCTGCGGCCGCCACGAGCATGTAGTAATGAGACAGCACGCGCTGCAGCGGATCGCGCAGGCAAGTGAGCGTGAAGGTCTGCGGCGGCAGTGCGAGCGCATGTGCCGGCAGATGCGAGAACGCGAAGTGATAGTCACCGGCCTCGATCAGGGAGCGGCGCCAGCCGACGAAGACGCGCTCGCCGGAGATCGCGCGCCCGATGCGCCGCTGCCACAGGCGGCGGTAGACCTCCGCCCCGTCCTCGCCGCCCTGCGACAGCAGCGAGACCACCAGGCTGGTGCCGCCGGTCTTGCGCACGTGATAGAGGTAGATGCGCGCGACCTCCGCGGTCGCGCCCGCGCGCAGCGCGAGCTGTCGGCAGTGCCTCCCTTCACGCCAGTGCGTAAGCTCCAGCCAGCGCTCGTACAGCGCACGCGCACGCGCGCGCGCCGCGTCGGGTATCGAGACTCGCAGCCCGGCGCGACTGCGCCGGCGCGCGGGCGGCGCTCCGCCGCGCAGCGCGAGGTACGACTTCGTGAGCCCGAGGCAGCGCTCGCGTTCGAGCCGGCAGTCCGGGAACAGCTCGCGCAGCTCGCGCGCGCCGAGCAGCCGGGTGCCGTCGAGCTGGCGCAAGATCGCCTGCGCGCTGGGCTTCGCGAGCAGGCCCCAGAGCGTCGTCCAGCGGATCAGGTGGCGCTGCCAGCGCTGCGGGAGATAGTGCACCCCGATCGCGAGCAGGTGCGGCTCGATCGGGAAGCTGCGAGCGGGCGTCTGCACGAAGAGCAGTGGGGCGACGCGGCGCAGCTCGGAAGCCGCGCGCTCGCGCGCGGGCCCGGGCGCCAGATGCTCGATCAGCGAATTCGAGCAGACGGCGTCGAAGGCGCGGTCGCGAAAGGGCAGCGCCTCGGCGCGCGCGCGAAGCGCTGCGAGCCCCGCGCGCAGCGGGCCGCGAACCCGATTCTGGTTGAGCAGGACGACGCAGGCCTGGCGCGCGTCCGGAGCGCCGGGAAGGTTCCAATTGAAGGCCGTGCCGCCGACGTCGAGCACGCGCAGCGGGCGTCCCGGCGCCGGGCCGAGCAGGGCCGCGAAGCGCCGCATGCGGCGCTCGCGAAAGGGCCGCAGCCACCGCTCGTAGAGACGGTGGATCGGCGGCCGCGCGGATCCGCGCATCGCCGTCGTCTCAGCGGATGCGCTTCGCGCGCCGCAGCTCGCCCTCGATCCAGCGATAGGTCTTCTCGAGGCCGCGCTCGAGCGGCGTCGAGGGCACCCAGCCGAGCGCCGCGCGCAGGCGCGTGTTGTCGCTGTTGCGACCGCGCACGCCCTGCGGGCGCGTCGGGTCGTAGCGTTTCTTGATCGGCTTCTCGGCCGCCGCCGAGATCAGGTCGACCAGCTCGTTCACGCAGACGAGGCGATCGCTGCCGAGGTTGAGCGGCGCGCGTTCGCCGCTGCGCATCAGCAGCAGGATGCCCTCGACGCAGTCGTCGATGTAGCAATAGGAGCGCGTCTGCCGGCCGTCGCCCCAGATCTCGATCTCGTCGTTCGCCGCGGCGAGCGCGACCTTGCGGCAGAGCGCCGCCGGCGCCTTCTCGCGGCCGCCCTCGAAGCAGCCCTCGGGACCGAAGACGTTGTGAAAGCGCGCAACGCGCGTTTCGAGGCCGTGGTCTTCGCTGTAGTGGCGGCACTGACGCTCGCTGAAGAGCTTCTCGAAGCCGTAGCCGTCCTCGGGCTCGGCGGGATAGGCCTCGGACTCGCGCAGCGGCGCGAGCTCGGCCTGCTCCTGGCGGTGGATCGGGTAGATGCAGGCTGACGACGCGAAGAAATAGCGCCGCACGCGATTCTGGCGCGCGGCCTCGAGCGTGTGCAGATTGATCAGCGCGTTGTCGTGCATGATCTCGGCCTTGTTGCCGGTGATGTAGCCGATGCCGCCCATGTTCGCGGCCAGGGCGTAGACCTCCTGGATACCCTCGCTCGCGATCAGGCAGTTGTTCCAGCGCCGCAGATCGAGGATGTCGAATTCGTGGGCCGCGCTGGTGCCGTACTCCGGGTACTTGATGTCGACGCCGCGCACCCAGCAACCTCGGGCCACCAGCGCCTTTACGAGGTGATGGCCGATGAAGCCGCCCGCACCGGTGACGAGCACACGCGGGGTCCGAGTGAGCGGAATACTCATCGCGAAGCTCCGAGCGCCGCGCCCTTGGCGGGCGCGCGCAGGCGACGTTTCAAATCGGCGTCGAGCGCAGCGACGAGCTGCAGTGCGAAGTAGGTCAGGAAGCGGGGGTTCCCGACCAGGTAGCGCCGCCACAGGCGCAGCGGTTCCTGCGTCAAGCGAAACAGCCACTCGAGGCCGAGCGCCTGCAGCAGCGGTGGCGCCTGACGCTTCGCACCGGAGATGAAATCGAAGGCCGCGCCGACGCCGACCATCACGCAGGGCAGCTGGTCGCGGTGCTCGGCCATCCAGCGCTCCTGCTTCGGGCAGCCGAGGCCAACGAACAGGATCGCGACGCCGGACTCGCGCAGCGCCTCGACCACGAGCTGGTCTTCGTCGTGTGAGAGCTCGCGGAAGGGCGGGCTCATCTGGAACGCGACCGAGAGGCGCGGGAAGCGGTGCGCGATGCGCCGCAGCAGCTCCTGCAGTACGTCCGGGCGCCCACCGTAGAAGCCGACCGACAGGCCGAGCGTCTCCGCGCGCCGGCACAACACGCTCGTGAGTGCAGGGCCGTAGACGCGAGTCGCGCCGCCGACGCCGAGCAGGCGCAACGCCCAGACCAGCGGCATCCCGTCGGGCGTCACGAGCTCCGCGCTCGCGATCGCGCGGCGCAGCGACGCGTCGTCGCGGCTCTCGATCGCGCTGTGCACGGTCGCGATGCAGACACTGCCACCGGTCATCGCCTCGGCCGCGCCGCAGATCGCGTCGACGGCCTCGGCGTAGTTCGTGCCGTCGACGCGCAGGCCGACGATCTCGCGCGAGCGCCCTGCCTCGCGCCACGGCAGCGGCCCGGCCGAGCGCTTGCGGCGCTCGGGCGCGCTCTGGATTTCCAGTGAGGTCTCGGTGGGATCGGGGTGAAGCTGCGCGGTGCTCATGGGCTGGCCTATCGGAGCGCTGGAGGCCGGAGTTGAGCCCTATTTGCGCACGCGTGAGCGGCTCCAGCACCCGCAGGGGAGTCAGGAACAGGCGCGCGCTGCCGATCAAAAGTGGCGATGGCGCTCTCCCGGCAGTCGATCCGATCCCGGCGCGCACAGCAAGCAGTGAGCGGCTGCGCAGCCGCGAGGCCGCGCGTGCCCGCGGCGTCGTTCCTGCTGGCGGCCGTCCTGGCTGCGGCTTGTGGCCCGAGCCCGCCCGCGGAGACCGCAGTGCCGCCCGGGGCCCTCGTAGTGACCGAGGTCTCCGCACTCGACTCGCTGCTCGCCCGGATCGAGCTGGCCGCCGGCACTCCGGCCGGCCTGCGCGCCGCAGGGCTGCGCCGCGCCCTGCCCTCCTGCGCGATCGCCTACGGGCGCGACCCGCAGGGGGATCTGCTGCGCGCGCTCGAGGCGCTGCGCTGCGGGGCGGAGGTCCCGCCGGCACTCGAGGCGCTGCGCGCGGGCCGCGCGCTCGCGTTTTCGCTGCCGCTTCGCGCCGCGAGCGCACTGGCGAATGCGGGCGAAAGCGCGGACCCCGCACGCCACACGGCCGCGTTGCGGCCGCTGCGAGGCAGCGTCGCGCTGGATCCGGAGGGCCGCGTCTCGCTGCAGCTCGAGCTGCCGCGCGAATCCGTGTCCGCTGCGCTCTCGCTGCTGCTCCCGGGCAGTGAGCCCGCAGGCGCACCCTTGCTCGCTTCGAACTCCGCGTTGATCCGCGCGCGCGTGCGCCCCGCCGGCAGCTTCGCTCTCGCCTCGCTGATACCCGCGGCGAGCCAGGGCGATCGCCTGTTTCAGCTGCGCAGCGCGCTCTTCAGCGAGCTCGTGCTCGACGGCAGCTGGGAGCTCGCGGTCTACCTGCCCGAGGCCCCCTTGCTCTGGCCGCGCGTCGCGCTCGCGCTGGGCCTGCGCAATCGCGCGGCCGCCGAGCAGGCGCTCGCGGGATTCCTCGCCGAGCTCGCGAAGAGCTGGCCGCTTCCCCAGCGCGAAGTTCTGCTAGGCGGCGCGCGCGCTCTCTGCCTGCCCGAGCTGCGCCTGCTGCCCGAGCTCGCGCCCTGCGCGCAGGTCGGAGAGCGGGCGCTGACACTGGGCTGGAATGCCGCGAGCCTCGAACACGCACTCGAGGGCGAAAAGGCGGAGATCGCCGCACCCGCAGCGCGCGCAGCTTCGACTCTCTACGGCGCACAGTCCGCAGACGTGGCAGCGCGTGGCGCCGCGCTCGCCATCGAGCTCGCGCGCGTGCCCGAGGCGGACGCGCTGCTGGCCGGCAATGCGCCTGCAACGGCAGCCGCAGCAGCAGCGGCCGCTGCCTGGCAGCGCCTGCTGGCGGGCGGCAGCGCGCAGGGCTCGGACTACGCGCTCTGGCTCGAGCTCGAGCCCCTCCGCGAGGCGACGCTCGCAACTGCCCCGATCGAGAGCGCGCGCGAGTCGACACTCACGAACGACGCGCGCGAATCCGAGCACGGGACTGCGCTCGCGCACAGCGGAGCCGAGCGCTGATGCTGCGCCAGATCCTGCTGCTCGCGGGCCTCGCTCTCGCGCTCGGCGCGGGCGCGATCTCGATCCAGAGCCGGCGCGAAGAACGCGCCGCTCTGCGCGCCTGCACAGCCGCCGACGCGGGGCAGATCGACGCAGCGCTCGCGGCGACCGAGGGCCGCAGCGGCCCAGACCGCGCGGGCCGCGCCGCAACCGAGTGCCGCTGCGTCGCGCTGCTCGCAAGCGGAGACGGCCCCGGCTGCGCCGCGCTGCTCGCGCAGGTGCTCGCCCTGCCCGAGGCTTCCGACTGGGTCCCCCGCCCCGATCTCAGCATCCACATGATCCAGAGCTGGCGCGACGCGGGCCGCAGCGCAGACGCCGCAGCGCTCGCGATGCGCGCGGCGCGCGCGCATCCCGAGGATCCCGACCTCTTCTACCTCGAGCTCGTCACGCGCGCAGGCGTCGAGCCCGACGAAAGCGAGCTGCTGCGAGAGCTCGGCGCTCGCGTCCCGGCCGAGGGCCAGGCTGCCGTGCGCATGCGCAGCACGCTCGCAACCCGCCACCTGCAGCGCGGCGATCCGCGCTCCGCGCTCGACGTGCTCGGGGCCGCAGCCCCCCCCTCGGCCACGGATGCGAGCCTGTGGTGGGAGACGCGCGGGATGGCGCTCGGAAGCGCGCGCGACGGCCGCGGCCTGCAGCAGCACTTCGAGGCCTGGCAGCGCGCGGGCGCAGCACCCGAAGAGCTGCTCGCACGCTATGCGGTGACGCTCTCGATCAGCGACCTGAAGGACCCGCGCCGTGCGACGGCCGAGCTGCTCGCCGACGCCTTCGCGTTGCGCGAGCGGCTCGAGCCGCGCCTCGGCGAGCTCGTCGCGGTGCGCCTGGTGCTCTCGCTCGTGAACCAGGGCCGCGGCGCCGAAGCGCTCGCGCGCTTCGACGAGGCGCGCGAGCGCTTTGCGCTCGCCGGGCTCTCGCGCGAGGAGCTGCTGCGTTCGCTCGCGCAGCGCGAGGCGAGCGAACGCCCGCTCCCGGCTGCATCCCACTTCGAGTTCCGCGTGCGCGGCGCGACTCCCGGAGCCGTGTTGTGGCTCGCCCCGGATCCCGCTGCCGGCGCCGACGCCGGCTACGAGGCGCTCCCGCTCCCGGCCCCCGATCCGCAGGGGCTGATTGCGCTGCGTGCGCAGCGGCGCGCCAGCGCCAAGCGACCGCTGCGCTGGGTACTGCGCGACGCGGCCGGCGCGCGCCTCGCCTCGGGAACCGCCGCCGCTGCGCCCGGCCCCGGCGCGACGCTCGCGATTGCCGCAGCGCGCGCGACCCCCCGCGCGGCGCCGCATGCGCTGATCCGGAACAGCGCAGACGGCCGCCGCCGCATCGCGCTGGTGCTGCTCGACTGCGGCGACTGGGCGATCAGCCAGTATCTGCGCGCGCGC
>CAYTJA010000165.1:0-19737 GCA_964437835.1 uncultured Spirochaetales bacterium | reverse complement strand
GCTCTTGCCGCTGGTCTACGCTTCGTTGAGCCAGGCCGAAGAGGATCTGGGCGACCAGCTGCGGGGGGTGCAGGACCGTGCCGCCGCTACCACGCACATCGCCCTCGCCACTGGAGGAGTCGCAGTCATCACGGCCCTCGTGCTCGGCTTCCTGGTCTGGAGATCGATCCGAGAGCCGCTCCGAGCCCTCCACACGGCCGCACGGCGCATCGGTCAGGGCCACTTCGACACGCGCATCGATCTCGTCTCTCGCGATGAGATCGGGGTCCTCGCGGACGCCTTCAACAAGATGGCCAGCCAGCTCTCCACGACGACGGTCTCCGTCGCGAATCTAGAGAGAGTCCTCGACTCGATGGCCGCGGCCCTGATCCTGTTCGATCCAGAGCTGCGCATCACCCACGTGAATCGGGCGGCCCTGGACCTCCTCGGCTATGAACGCGAAGCGCTCCTCGGCCGACCCTTCGATCTGATCTCCAGGTGCGCGTCCGGCAGTTCGGCGGGATCGACGGCAGCAGCCTTCCTCCGAGCGAAAGCGGACGGGGGTGTGGCGATCACCGAACGGGTCTTCGTGCGCAAGAACGGCTCGGAGTTCCCCGTGGCGTTCTCGGGAGCCGAGCTGCAGTCGGAGGACGGCCCGGTCCAGGGGTTCGTCTGCGTCGCCCAGGACTTGAGCGAGCAGAAACGCAACGAGGAGCGCATCCGCGGATCGCTGGCCGAGAAGGAGCTGCTCCTGCGCGAGGTCCACCACCGTGTCAAGAACAACATGCAGGTGATCTCGAGCCTCCTGGCGATGCAGTCGAGCGACACGAGTGATCCCGGCACCCTCGAGAAGCTCGAGCAGAGCCAGAATCGCATCCGCTCGATGGCCCTCATCCACGAGCAGCTGTATCGATCCACGCAGCTCACGGACATCAACATGCGGGAGTACCTGGAAGTCCTGATGGACCACATCCGACGCTCTTTCGGAAGAGGGGATGTCGTCCAGGTCAGGCTCCAGATCGAGGATCTGGCCCTGGACATCGACCAGTCCCTGGCGTGCGGCCTGATCGTGACCGAGCTCGTCACGAACTCCCTCAAGCACGCCTTCCCGGGTGGAAGGCAGGGAGTCGTCCACGTCTCTCTCGCCCGCGAGGCCGCGGGCGACTGCGTCCTCTCGGTGTCGGACGACGGCCGCGGACTCGCAGTTCCCGACCTGGACCGCGCGACGACCCTGGGCTTGAGCCTCGTCAAGACGCTGGCCCGGCAGCTCCGGGGCCGCGTCGAAGTCGGCGGCGCGAGCGGAACCGAGGTCCACATCCACTTTCCCCTCCGTGTCTTGGACGGGAGCGTCGCAGCGTGACGAAGTCCAGCATCCTCATCGTCGAGGACGAGCTGGTCGTCCAGATGCACCTCCGGCGCATCGTCGACTCCCTCGGCCACGAGGTCATAGGAACCGCCGCCAGCACCTCGGAAGCGCTGGCGGCCGCCGAACTGAAACCTCCCGATCTCGTTCTGATGGACATTCATCTGGCGGACGGCAGCGACGGAGTCGACGCGGCTCGACAGCTCTGCGACCGGTGGGACAGCGCCGTCGTCTTCCTGACCGCCTACGCGGATCGGGAGACAGTCGAGCGGAGCTCGCCGGTCGGCGCGGCAGGCTACCTGGTCAAGCCGTTCACGGCCGACCAGGTCGGCGCGGCCATCGCCACCGCGCTCGCGAGCCGCGAGCGCGTGCGACGCACGGGGGCACGGGACCGCTCGCTCGCCTCCGCTCTCGTGAGCATGGGTGATGCGATCTTCGTTACGGACGAGACTGGCCGGATCGAGTTCGCGAACCCGAAGGCCTCAGACCTCACCGGTTGGCCGGCGAACGAGGCGTGCGGTCGCGATCTTCTCGAGGTGGTGAAGCCCGCATCGCAGAGGGATGGCCAGCTCGTGCGAGCGGCTGTGACGAAAGCCTTGAGCGGCGAGCGGACGGATTCGATCTCGAATCTCGATCTCGTGACGCGTCAGGGCGACGAGCGCTCCGTCGACCTCGGGATCGAACCCGTCCGCAACGAGGACCAGAGCAAGGTCGGGCTGATCGCGATGCTCCGGAGTCGCGAAGTTCGCCCCGAGGCGACTCGACCGCCGCCGGCGACGAAGCACCAGCGTTTCGGAGACCGCACGCGACTACTCATGTACTCGCACGACACGCTGGGCCTGGGTCACCTGCGCCGCAGCCTCGGCTTGCTCCGGGTGCTGTGTGCGGACCATCCCGGACTCTCGGCGCTGCTCGTCACGGGCTCTCCCATGGCGCACCGCTACCCCCTCCCGGCGGGGTCTGACTACGTGAAGCTGCCCGCGATCCGGAAGACATCCCCCGAGCAGTACGAGGCCCGTTCGCTCTCGCTGCCGGGGTCGGACATCCGGACGTTGCGCAGCAACCTCATCTTGCGGACCGTTCGGGACTACGACCCCAACGTGCTCCTCGTGGACCACTCTCCGCTCGGGAGCAGCAAGGAAATGCTGCCTTCGCTCGAGTGGCTGAACGATCGCGGCGGCTGCACGCGGATCCTCGGATTGCGAGACATCATCGACGAGCCCAGCGACGTCATGGAGACCTGGAAGTCGAGCGGGGTCTACGACGCGCTCACGAACCTGTACGACCACGTGGTCGTGTACGGGTCACGCGAGGTCTACGACCCGGTCGAGCAGTACCGGTTCCCCGAGGAGGTCGCCGCGAAAACGCACTTCGTGCACTACGTGTGCGATCGCACCGAGGCCGACGGCTCGGAAGGCGCTGCCGCTGGCGGCCCGCCGGTGGTGGCGGTCTCGATCGGAGGAGGCGACGGCGGTGGAGACACCGTCGTCGGCCCCTTCCTGGAGATGATGCGGGCCCACCGGGCGGAGATCGACTTCCGAGCGGAGATCCTGACGGGCCCTCTCCTACCTGTTCCCCTCGAGCAGCGCTTCCGCGAGATGGCGCGCGACCTGCCCGTGACCCTGCGGGGCTTCGTTCCGTCCGTCGCCGCCTTGTATCGAAGTGCGGATGTTGTGGTGAGCACAGCGGGGTACAACACGGTGGCCGACCAGCTGGCGCACGCGAGGAAGGCGATCCTCGTTCCTCGCGTCCTCTACCGACAGGAGCAGATGATCCGCGCGCGCCGGATGGAGGAGCTGGGTCTCTCGACCTGCCTCCGCCCCGAGGACGTGACCCCGGATTCGCTTTTCGAGGCCGTTCAGCGCACACGACGCGATCCCGACGAGCCGCTCCTGCGCGCCCGCGCGCGTGGGTTCCCGCCCCTCGACGGAGCCGAGTGCTTCTCGAAGTTCTGCGGAGCCCTGCTCGTGCACGGGCGCTGATCGGATTCTATCCAGGCAGGGACGCTTCCAGCTCGCGGAGCATGCGCGAAAGCTCGCGCTGCCAACCCGCATCTTTCAGGCGCAGGCGGCGGGAGGCGCGGCGCAAGAAGTTGAAGCTGAGGTAGGGAGCGAGGCGCTCACCCGGGTCGCTGCCGCCGGCTTCGAGGTAGCCCGCGCGGAACTCGGCCTCGAGCGCTGCGCTGCGCGGAGCCTCGAGGTGGTTGCGCAGATAGACCTGGAAGTAGGCCAGGTCGAAGGCGGGATCGCCGACGGCGAAGTCGTCCCAGTCGAGCACGCCAATCCGCCCAGCATCCGGGAGCAGCTGGCGCAGCTGGAAGTCGCGGTGCAGCGGGGTGGCCGGCGCGCTGCGCAGCTCGGCGTCCCAGCGCGACATAGCGGCGACCGCGCGTGCGACGAGCGGCGCAGCTTCGGGCAGCGCAGCGGCGAGCGCCCCGGGCTCGGGTCGCACGAGCTCGCGGACGTGATCCAACAGGCCGCGAGCGGGCTCGGCCGGAGGCGGCAGCGCGTGGAGTTCGGCCAGCGCGCGTCCCGCGAGGCGCGACGCGGAGCCTGCTGCCGCGAGCGCACCCGCGCCGTCCAGCGGTCGCCCGGGCAAGGCCTCGAGCCAGAGCGCGCGCGACTCGCGATCGAAGGCGAGCGCGCGCGGCGCCCGCAGCGTGTGGAGACCACCCGCGGGCAGAGCCGCGGCTAGCCACTCGTGTACCTGATGAGCGCGGGCGCCGGATGCATCCGGGTAGCACTTGCAGACCAGGGCGCGCGCAGCGGCTGCGCCGCTGCCGGCGCGGAAGCGGAAGACCTCGCGGCCTTCCGCGAGGGACAGCCGATCCAGTTCCAGCGCGGCAGCGGCGGGCAGCTCCAGCAACTCGCGCGCCCGCGCCTCGAGCGCGCGCAAGCGGCCCCCGCGCGCTTCCAGCGGCGCGCTCACTGGCCCGCTTCCGCGAGCTCGAGCAGCGCCTGCGCCGCCCGCCTGTTGCCCGGCTCGAAGTGGTCCGCGGCATAGCACGCGCGCATCCCGGCCAGGCGCGCCGGCTCGGCGCAGAGCGCTGCAACCTCGCGCGCGATCGCTTCGCAGGGCAGCTCTGAGAAGGCGAGTCCGAGGCCGGCTGCGGCGAGATGGCGCACACGCTCGGCCTGGTCGTCGTGGCTGCGGGGAGAGGGCAGGAATATTGCGGGGGTCTTGGCAGCGCGCAGCTCGTGCACGGTGTTGTAGCCCCCCTCGACGATCGCGAGGTCCGCGAGCGAGAGCAGCTCGGGCATCTGCGGCTCGGTCGCTACGACCTGCATGCCCGGCAGCGCGTCGAGCGGAGCGCTGAAGCGCGGACCGCAGACGCAGATGTGCCGCAGCCGCGGGACGCGCGCCGCGACCGCCGCGTGGATCCCAAAAACCGTGCGGAAGAACGCGCGTGCGTGTTCCTCGAAGCCGCCGCCACCCGGAGTGGAGACGAGCAGGAAGTCGCCGGCCGCGATGCCGTAGCGCTCGCGCACGCGCTCGCGCGCGGCCGGGTTCGCGCGGCGCACGATCGGGCCTGTAAAGCGCGTACGCGCGACCAGCTCGGGCGGAAGCGCATAGCCGAACTCCGCCTCGGTATGCGGCACGAGCAGGAGCTGCGCGCGCGCGATGAGCGGGTGCTGGAACACGGCGGTCTGGCGCTCGGCCTTGCTGCGGCGCATCACGTAGGCGATGCGCGCGCGCGCGTGATCCACCTCGGGCTGGCCTGGCTTCGGCAGCACGGTGTCGTAGACCGCGACGTCCGGCGCGAAGCTGGCGAGCTCGGAGCGCCACGTTGCGGCGCTCTCGGGGTCGCGTTCGTGCACCCATTCGACGGGCGGCAGCGGCCAATCGGCCGGCGCCTCGCGCAGCGCGCAAAAACGCAGGCGCGCCTGCGGCGCGAGCTCGAGCAGCGCTGCGGCGAGATTCGATCCGCGCACGAGATGGCCGAGGCCGCGGCGGTCGTAGATCTGGAACAGGAACTTCACGCGCGAGATGCTGCCCGGGGGGCTCCGTGACCCGACCCGCTTCCCGATCCGGCCTGCGGGGCACTGCCAGCGGCCGCGTTCCAGAGCTCGCGTTGGCGCGCGGCGTTGCGCTGCAGGTCGAAATCGCGCTGCATGCGCGCGCGGCCGCGCTGCGCGAGCGATCGACATAGACCTGGGTCGGACAAGAGCCGCTCACAGGCCTGCGACAGCGCTTCCGGATTCCCGGGCGGAGCGAGCAGGCCCGTGTCTTCGTGCTTTACGAGCTCCGGGATGCCGGTCACCGGTGTCGAGACGCAGGCGCGACCGAGCGCCAACGCCTCGAGCAGCACCGTTGGCATGCCGTCGCGATCGCCGTCACCCGCCACCACGCAGGGTGCGGCGATCAGCGCCGCGCGGCGCATGCGCTCGAATGTCTCCTGCTGCGTCAGAGGACCCAGCAGCGTCACGCGTTCGCCGAGTCCGAGCTCGCCGATCTGCGCGCGCAGCGCTTCCTCGAGCGGACCGCTGCCCGCAATCTCGCAGCGGAACGCGACGCCGCGCTCGCGCAGACGCGCGCAGGCGGAGATCAGGTCGGTGAAGCCCTTCTTCTCGATCAAGCGCCCGACGCCGAGCACGAGCGGCTCTGGCGAGGCCGGCGCCGGCTCGCAGAGGGGCAGGGCCGACAGGTCGATGCCGTTGTAGACGACGTGCAGGCGCTCGGCCGGTGCCCCGAGCTCGCGCACTAGATACTCGGCGTTGAAGCGGCTCACGGTGATCACGCAGGCCGCGTCACGCAGCTTGCGCGCAAGTGCCTCGCGGTCGACCGACTCGTGGAAGATATCGCGCGCGTGGGCCGTGAAGGACCAGGGGATTCCACAGAGCCGCGAGGCGATCCGCGCGGCTGAAGCGGCGAGACCGCCAAAGTGCGCGTGCAGATGCCGCGCGCCGCTCGCGCGCAGCGAGTGCGCGAGCGCAACGCCGCAGAAGACCGCCTCGCTGGTCTCGGCCTCGACGCCCTCGAGAGCGAGCAGCGCCGGCAGCGTGTCCGATCGCTTGCGCAGCGCAGCCCACCACTCGCGGGCCGCGCCAGGCGCCTCGGGCAGGTATTCGACCGGGGTCTGCACCTGGGAGAGCGCCGGGTGGAAACGCGGATCGCGCGGGCGCCGCAGCGAGAGCAGCACGAGCGCCTGCCCGGCCGCCTCGTGCGCGAGCAGCTCGTTCACGATGAAGGTCTGCGTGAGCCGCGGATAGACCTTCAGGGCATAGGCGACAGGCGAATAGCGGTCTTGCATGACGTCCGAGCAGGGAGTGCTGAGCCGAGTCTAGCGGCTGCGTTTGCAGACCCCGTGGGGTCCAAGCGCCGCAGCGCGCAATGCGCTCGCTTGCGGGTCGCCCGATCGACAGCGCGGGATTTCGCGCAGCATGCACGCTCCCCGAGAGGGCGCGGCAGACGCTGGAGCTAGTGGTCGCCCAGGCCCCAGTGGGTGATTGCGACTGCCAGACCCGCGGCGAAGGGGAACTCGACCTTGTCGAGCGAGATCGCAGCGGCCGCCGCCGCCGAGAAGGGATCGCGCGTCGAGAGGAAGGTCTCGTCCCGCGCGTTGCGCAGCGAGATCTTCTCGGGCCGCGCCTTCACGCGGGATTCGAGCGCGCCGGAGACCTCTTCGATCCTGTAGCCGTCATCGCGCTTCTTGAGCTCGTAGAGGTTTTCTCCGCCAGCCCCCTCGAGCGTGAGGTCGCCGTCGGCCTCGCGCTCGAGCTCGTAGCGCAGCGTGCGCCCGTCCGCCTCCAGGACCGCGAACGAGCCGGCCTTCGCGCGCGACGGCTGCACGAAGCCGAGGGTCTCCCCGCGCTCATTCTCGATCCGCAGCCGCTCGCCCTCGAGCGTGAGGCGCGCGCTCAGCTGCTCTCGCGCATCCTCGAGATCGATGCCGGTCTCGGTCGGCTCGAGCGCGAATGCGGTCTGGGAGTCGGGTCCTTCGAACTCGACGCCGTGTCGCAGGGCCAGGCCGCCGGCCGTCGGCAGGCTGGCGCAGGCCGCGACGAGCGCTGCGAGACATGCAGTCGAAAGAAGAGATCGGATCACGCTATCGCCCCCGAGAAAACGCGCGGGTCCCCGCGGACCTCGCGCGCGCAGATCATGCCACACGCGGGCGGCGCGCCAGGTCGAGGCGCGTCTCGATCAGATCGAAGAGCGCTTCGGTCGTCGCGTTCCGCTCCGGGATCCGCCGGCTGACCTGGAGCAGGCGCGCGAGCGAGAGCAGCGCGTAGGCGCGGACGGCGTTCGCATCGGTCCCAGGGCTGTTCGCGAGATAGGCGTCGAGGAAGGCGGCTTCGCGGTCGGCCAGTGCCAGCGGATCGCCGTGCTCGCGCAGGCTCTGCTCGGTGACGTGGGCGAGGAAATTGCCCGCATCGAGCGCGGGATCCCCAGCAGCGAAGAGGTCGAGGTCGACGAGCGCGATGCGCGGCCCGTCCACCACGACCTGATCGGCGTAGAAGTCCCGGTGGATTCCGGTCCAAGCCGGGCTCGGGAGCCGCCCGCCCAGGCGCTCGCAGGCGTCTGCGATGCGCGCGGCGCGAGGGCGCCAGCTCGCCTGCTCGGCCGCGACGAGCTCGAGTCGCTCGCGCAGGATCGCGAGCTCCCGGCCAATTTCGTGTCGGCGCGTTGCGAAAACCTGGGCCGCGTGCAGGCGTGCGACCCCCGCACCGATCCTCGCGGCGAGCGCCGCGCCTTCGGCGCCGGGCAGGAGTTCGCTCGCCACCTGCCCCGGAACGCGGCGCTGCAACCACAGATGCAGCTCCGGAATCTCACCGAGCGGCTCCGCGACGCCGACGCTCGCTTCGCTCCCGACCCGCGCATCGAGCCTGAGACCCCGTTCGCGCAGCGCGCGCATCACGGCGGGCGTGCGCTGGTCGAGCCCGCGGCGGCGATGCTTGCCCAGCAGCGAGATCCGCTGGACTTCGGCTCCGGGTGCCGGCGGCGGCACGAGCACCTCGTACTCGATCAGCGCGCGGCGTCCGGGCCTGTGGCGCAGCACGCGCAGCGCAGCGAGGCGCAGCGCGGCGGGCGCATGCGCGCAGAGCAGCGGGGCGAGCCGGAGCTCCATCGCGCGCGCGTCGAGCGCGGCGGGGAGCAGCGGCAGCCCGGGGTCGTCGAGGCGGGTCGGCGCCGCGGCAGACGGCGAGGGCGACGCCGGTACGCTTTTCGCGCGCGCACCAGCGTGCGCTCGGGCGGCTGGCAGCGAGGCGGATTCGGAACCGAGCGCCGCCTGGGCCGCGTCGAGGATCGCGGCGCAGCGCTCGGGCCAGCGCGGGTCGCGCTGGCGAAAGGGCTCCGCGGCCAGACGCAGCAGCGAGGCTGCACGCCACACGCCGAGCGCGCCTGGCGCATGGCCCGAGGCCTGTGAATAACCCGCGGCAAGCGCCTCCTGCGCCGCGTGCGCGCGCGCTGCCGGAATGCGCTCGCAGGCGGCGTCGCGCAGCAGATGCGCACTGAAGTTCGCGAGGTCGAGCTGCGCGGGCCCGCGCTGCGCGAGGTCGAGGTCGAGCAGCGCGATCTCGCCGCCGGCCGCGAGCAGCACCTGGTCGGGGTGGAAGTCGCCGTGGAGCGCGTGCGCGGGCTCCGCGGAGAGCTCGCCGAGCTCGCGCGCCTGGCGCGCGCCGATCTCGCGCGCGAGGGACTGAGCGTGCTCCGCGCGCGCCGGGCACAGGAAGCCGAGCGGCTCCGCCGCGGCAGCGAGTGCCGCGCCGAGCGACTCCGCGGTCGGCGCGGGCAACTTCGCCGCAGCCTCCGACTGCGAGTGGAGTTCGAAGAGCGCCGCGCCGAGCGACGCCAGCGCGGAGTCGAGACTCGCCGAGCTCGCGGCATCCGCGTGCAGCAGCAGCGCCAGCGACTCGCCCGGGAGCCACTCGGTTACGATCACGCGCTTGCCCTTCGAGACACCGATCCGGCGCGCGAGCCGCAAGCGCCCGCGCGAGCCCAGGCGCCTGGCGCTGTTGCTCGCGCTCACGAAGTCAACCCCGCCGTAGACTCTCAGCGCGGCGCGCTCTCCATCCGGCGCATCCAGACGCCCGACGAAGCGCCGCTCGGGCTTGTAGCGCAGCGGCGTGACGCGGGCGTCCCAGAGCCCGGGGTGATCCTCGAGCGCGCGCTCGAGCAGGCGCCGGAGCTCGCCGGGCTCGTCGAGGCGCCGCAACAGCGGCAGCTTCGCGTCGTTCGGGAACAGATGGAACACGACGCCAGGCTCGTTCAGCAGAATCGTTCCAGTGCCGAGCGCGCCTCCGACCTGCCGCTTGCCGCGCGCCTTCTCGAGCTTGTCGGCTGCGTCGCGCCCGTGGGCCTTGGCGTAGGCCAGCAGCTCTCCGCTCGCGCTTCGGATGCGATAGGCGACGAGGCAATTCGTAGCGGCCTTGTAGCGCAGGTAGGTCGGGGTGGCGCTCTGGATCGCGCTGTCGGGGAGCGAAGCCGCGAGCTGCTCTGCCACGGCCTCGGGATCGAGCAACAGGGCAAGTCCCGGGAGCTCCGGGTCGCGCGAGACGAGCTCGGCGTCAGCCGGCGACAGCACGGCGTCCGCTCGCCGCGGCCAGGTCCGGAGCCGTTTCCGGCGCGTCTTCCGAAGCTGGCGCCGTCGCTGCGCTCGCCTCCGCCTGCATCCGGTAGAGCGCCGCATAGCGCCCACCCGCGCGCAGCAGCTCCGCGTGGCTGCCGCTCTCGGCGATGCGACCCTGTTCGAGCAAGACGATCCGGTCGCAGCGGCTCGCGTGCGCGAGGTCGTGCGTCACGAGCAAGGTCGTGTGCCCCTGCGAGAGCGTGTGGAGCGCCTGCATGACCGCCGCTCCGCTCTCCTCGTCGAGCGCGGTCGCGGGCTCATCGAGCAGCAGGATCGGCGCGCTGCGGATCGCCGCGCGCGCGACCGCGATGCGCTGGCGTTGGCCGCGCGAGAGTGTGACTCCGCGCTCGCCGACGTGCGTCTCGTAGGCCTCTGGCATTTCGCGGATGAAGCCGTCCGCGTGGGCCAGCTGCGCGGCCAGCTCGACGGCTTCGGGCGGTGCATCCGGGTTTCCATAGGCGATGTTCTCGCGAACGCTCGTCGCAAAGAGCAGCGTGTCCTGCAGCACGACGTTGGTCTGCGCGCGCAGCGAAGCGAGCGTGAAGCGGCGCAGGTCCTCGCCATCGAAGAGCACGCGGCCCTGGCTGGGATCGTAGAGGCGCAGGCAGAGGCTGAGCAGCGTCGACTTGCCGCTGCCCGAGGGACCCACGATCGCGACGCGCTCGCCCGGCGCGATCGAGAGATCCAGCCCGCGCAGGATCGGGTGATCGGCCTCGTAGCCGAACCAGAGATTCTCGAAGCGGATCGCGCCCGTCAGCGCCGGCGCGGGTACCGCGTCGGGCGCGTCCCGGATGTCGGGCTCGATGTCGAGCACGTCGAGCACGCGCTCGCCTGCGGCGCTGGCCTTCGCGATCCGCGCGGCGTACTTCGCGAAGTCGCGCACGGGCCGGAAAGCGCTCTTCAGGTAGTTCAGGAATACCAGCAGCTCTCCGGGCGTGAGCTCGCTCCGGAGCACGGCGCGCGCGCCGAACCAGAGCACGAGCGCCTGCGAGATCGAGCTCAGGACGTCTACGCTGCGCTCGAGGCGCGCCGAGAGGCGCTGGCCCTGGACGCCTTCCTTCAGGCTCTTCTCGTTCTGTGCGGTGAAGCTGTCGGAGAAGGCATCCGAGAGCGAGAGCGCCTGCACCGTCTGGATCGCGCCGATGCTCTCGGCCGCGGTGCTGGCCATGCGGCCCTCGCGGTGGCGCTGCCTCTTCGCGACCTGCTGGATCCTCTTGCCGAGGCTCACGGTCGAGAAGGCGAAGAGCGGGGCCGTGCTGAGCGCGATCAGCGCGAGCTGCCAGTGCATCCAGAGCATCACCGCGAACATGCCCGCGAGGATCAGCAGGCTGCCCAGCAGCGGGATCAGCGCCGTGACGAGGATGTCGCGCATCATCCCGACGTCGCTGATCACACGCACGACGAGGTCGCCGCTCTTGCTCCTGCTGTGATACGAGAGCGAGAGGTTCTGCAGGTGGCGGAAGAGCTCGTCGCGCACCTGGTTCGTGACGCGCGTGCCGATGATCGCAAAGCCCACGGAGGAGACGTAGCGCGCGATCGAGCGCAACGCGGTCACGACGACGAGTGCCGCGGCCGCGAGCGCGATCACCTGCAGCGGGTCGAGCTGGGAGAGGTCGACGAAGGGTGGCTTGCCCTGAGCCGGCCGGAGTGCGATCACGTGGTCGAGCACGTAGGAGACCGGCCAGGGCTCGAGCAGACGCAGCACCACTTCGGCCACGATCACGAAGATCGAGCTCGCGACGAGGCCGCGCTGCTTGCGCAGCGCGGGCCAGAAGCGCCCCAGCACGCGCCCGAGGACCGGCAGCGACTGGCGCAGGCTCCGCTTCTTCCTGGCCATCGGGTTCTGCTAGGCCGCTGTCGCGCGGCGTCCCTGGGCGGCGCCCCGGAACAGCTCGCGCAGCTGAGCGGCGTTTCGCTTCACATCAAAATCCGCCTCGATCCGGCGACGAGCGCCCTCGGCGAGGCGCACGCGGAGGGCCACGTCGCCGAGCAGGCGCTCGAGAGCGTCGGTCAGGCCCGCGACGTCGCACTGGCCGACCACGAGTCCCGTCTCCCCGTCCCGGATCACCTCGGGGATGCCCGCCACGTCGGTCGAGACGCAGGGGGCGCCGAGCGCCATCGCCTCGAGCAGCGTGGTCGGCAGGCCGTCACGGTCGCCGTCCGCGGCCTCGACGCAGGGCGCCGCGTGCAGCGCGGCTCCCTGCAGCTCCGCGATCACTTCGCCGCGCGGGCGCGGCCCGAGCAGCTTCACCTGATCGACCAGGCCCGCGGCCCGGATCCGCTCGCGCAGCTGCGACTCGAGCTCGCCGCTGCCCAGGATGCGGCACTCGAAGCGGCGTCCGCGCCGCGCGAGCAGCGCGCAGGCATCGATCAGCTGCGCGAAGCCCTTCTTCTCGACCAGGCGCCCGATCGCGACGATCCGCGGCAGGCGCTCGCGCGGCGGCGAGAAGCGGAAGAGCTCGAGGTCGAGACCGTTGTAGATGCGCTGCACGCGCGCCGAGGCTTCGCCGTAGCGCTCGCGCAGGAAGCGCAGATTGAAATCGGAGACGGTGACCACCGCGGCGGCGGCGGCAAGCTTCTGCCGCAGCACGACGGGATCGACGTCCTCGTGATACAGGTCCTTCGCGTGCACGGTGAAGGAATAGGAGATGCCGGTCAGGAGGTGCGCCAGGCGCGCCATCGCCGTGGCGCTGGTTGCGAAGTGCGCGTGCAGGTGATCGATGCCGAGGCGCTGCAGCATGCGCGCGAGCACCAGGGCCTGCTGGACGTCCTCGGAGTCCTCTTGGAGCAGCGCCGGCAGCGCGCGGTCGATCCCGGGCAGCTCGCGCCGCGCGAGATTCAACTCCTCCCAGAGCGCGCTGGCCTTGACGCTGCCGTACGGCACATAGCGCACGGGGGAGCGGACCCTCGCGATGGCGTCCTGGAAGTGCGTATCGTTCGGCGCTCGCAGCGAGAGGATCTCGAGCTCCAGGTCCTCCGCCGCCTCGTGGGCGAGGATCTCGCTCACGATGAAGGTCTCCGAGAAGCGGGGATACCGCTTGAGCAGGTAGGCGACGCGCATAGCTCCGTTGCCGAAAGAGTCTACTGGAGGTGGAGAGTCGGGGCGGGCTGAGCCCGACCGGCCTCCTCGAGGACTCCAGAGACGCTTCCGAGGCCCCCGGAGTCGATGCGCTGGCGGACGCTCGGCAGCTGGCGGCCGGCCTTCCGGGTGCGGCCAGAACGCGCGGCGCAGAGCGTCAGGAAGCCGAACCCCACGAGCCACAGCAGCGGCGCTGCGGGCTCCGGAACCGCGATCGATCCATCCACGTTCAGCGAGAGGAACTCGATCACGTCCACCGCACTCCCTCCGGAGCCGTCGATCACGAATGCGCGGGTGACGGTCTCGACACCCAGCTGCGTATCGAGATTGTCGAGGTCGACGTAGATGATGTTGGTCTGGTTGCCGTTGCCCTGCGGCACGTCGAGGTCGTCGATGTCGGCGCCCTCGAGACCGCCCGTGAACGAGAGCGCGATGAACTCACCGGTCAGGATCGGAGAGCCCGCGCGCACGCGGCCGGCCGCGACCACGATGCCGAAGTCGTCGCCTTGACCCGTCTCGAGCGGGCCCGTCGGCTTCACGTTCGTGTCGAGGATCGCGAGCTCGAAGTTGCGCGTGGTCCGGACGTTCGAGAGGCCGCCCGAGGCACCCTGCGGGCGACCCGTCGAGTCCACGTACCAGACGCGCTCGGTCGGCGTGAACTTGCTCCCCAGCGTGCGCGTCGGCGCGATCGAGAAATCGCGCGCAGCCACGAGCGTGTTGCTGGCGTTGAAGGCACGGTCGTAGGAGCCGGTCACGACCTGGTCGGCCGAGGTCAGCACTGTCTGGACCAGGCTATCCGTGCCGGGAGGCCCCAAGACATCGATGAACGCGCTCGGGAGCGTGGGGATCGTCGCGATCCACGGGGCCACCGTGGCCGTATTCGAGAGATCCGTGGTCGCATTCACGAGCAGCGCGCCGTTGTCGCGTTCGTCGTTGACTGCGCCGCCGAGGTTGTTGGCGACGAACTGCCCGAGCGTCGTGCCCACGAACTCGTTGAACAGCGCCGGGCTGTCCGGGAGACCCTGGATCGCCGCGAAGACGCTGGCCTGGAAGGGCGCGCCGGCCGCATTCATGCCCTGAACCGGATTGATCGCGCGGTAGGTCGCCGTGACCGCTTGCGACGGGTTCAGGACGTTCGGATCTCCCGCAAAGAACTTGCTCGCGCTCACGGCCACCGATGAGCTCAGCGTCGTGCTGTGGGCCACGCCCGGCCACGCGACGATCTCGATCAGCGGATGGATCAGCGACTGCCCGCTCGCAACGCTGCCCGCGCTGCTGCCCTTGACCGCGATCTGGAAGCGGTTGGCCGTCTGGGCCGGCGTGGCCGTGGCGTTCATCCCGAAGAAGCCGCCGAGGTTGGCCGCGAACACGCCCGGATAGGCGAGGGTGCCGGTCAGCACCTCGAAGACCTGTGCGCGCGCGTCGGCCAGCTCGAGCTCGGCCGGGCTCGTCGTGAAGTGCACGACGCCGGGCGTAGGTCCCAGCGGCCCGAGATCGCCGATCGAGCGGTAGCCGGCCTGGTCCAGCGCCGGATCGTCGTCGAGCGCGTTCGCGTTCTCGGTGGTCTTGGCGACGTCGACATAGCGGCGCGCATAACCGCTACCCTGCTCGTCGATCTGCGGCACGAGCTTGCTGAAGACGCCGCCGGAGGGCAGCACGGACTCGAGATCGATGCCATCGCCGGGCACGAGCGGCTGCTGCAGCGGGTCGAATTTGGCGTCGTCGTTGCCGGCCGCGGCGTCGAGCAGCGCGCTCGTCTGCAGCACCGAGCCGAAGGCGAGGTCCGGGAAGAAGTTCGCGCAGCCGGGAGCAGCGACGTCGCAGAGCGACACATAGCCCGGCGAATCGCGGTTCATGAGCAGATACGCGGCAGAACCCTGCTCGATCTTGCCGAGGCTCGGATGCGTCGTGAGGTTCAGCGCCGAGACGGCCGTCGGCACCGGGAAGTTCGTGGTGCCGCCGAACTGCGCGCCGTTCAGCGCGATGAAGCGGTAGCCGCTCGCGCTCGTGATGCCGCCATTCACGAGGCCGAGGCGCGTCGAGGGCGTGCCGGCCAGCGCGGTCGGCGGGTTGCCGACATAGTCGACCCAGCCGATCACGACCACGCCCGAGGAAGGGCGCGCGAGACCGGTCAACCCGTTGCTCGGATCGAGGTCGAAGGTCGGCAGATCGATGCGCAGGGTCACGAGCGCGAGCTCGGCGCTCGCCGCGTCGCCCTCGACCTCGTAGATCGTGAGGTCGAGCGAATCCTTCGGCAGTCCCGGCGAGAGGTTCGCGAGCGGCGGAAGGTAGATCTCGATGTACTCCTGGTGACGGTTGGCGGGATCACGCCCGACCGGGCCGTCGTTGCCTAAGGGGTTCTGGAAGATCTCGGTCAGGATCGGGTGGTCCGGGATCTGGGCCTGCGCGGTGGCTGCGATACAGAGCCAGAGGCCGCCGATCGCGACACCCGCAAGGTCTCTCAGGCGGTTCATGCCCTCTGCCTCCCCTGATGACGAGCGTGATGGTGTATCAGCATCAGAGATACAAGCAAGTTCCGTGCCCTGCGCGGAGCCGCGTGCGGCAACCCACATGCCTCGAAAAGGGGTGTTTCGACCCATGCTGTGCTCTCGCTGCAGCTGGGGGCGTTCAGGGATCGTAAGCCAATGACTTGACTAGTCGTGCGTTCAGTTCGACGGTGGTGGCTTGGGGGGCGAGCGGAAAATTCGAGCGAAGTACCGCGCCCTGCTGCCGGCGATGAACGAACGCCACCGGCGTCTGTGGGCCGGGACGCAGGCCAGGGCTCTGGGGCGAGGTGGGATCGCGGTGGTCGCCCGCGCGACCGGCCTGGCTCGAAATACGATCGTTCGCGGGCTCGCGGAACTGGAACAGCAGGATCCGTTGCCTCGCGATCGGGTACGACGTCCGGGGGCTGGGCGGAAGCGGATGACCTTGCTGGCCCCGGGACTGACAACGACATTGGAGGAACTCGTGGAGCCCGCGACACGGGGGGATCCGGAATCGTCGCAGATCCTGAGCGGAAGGGGCATCTGGATTGCACACAACGGATTCCGCCGCACAGCGACTCGAGCTGCGCGAAGTCGCAGGGGGTGAGGCAGTGGGAAGGTTCTTCACGATCGCGCTAGGGGCCGCATGGCTGGCCTCTCTGGCTGTCACGCTGCCGGCGCGCGCGCAGCAGCGCGAGGACGAGACCCCGCCCGCGAGGCAGCGCGCCCCGGACGTCGAGGCCAGTGATCCGCGCCGCCCGCACGAGCGGGCTGCGAGCGGCACGCGGGCGCGCGGTGGCAGGGAGCGCGTGCTAGTCGATCGGCCCGATCGCAAGCGGCCGAAGAACGCACTCTTCGTCGACCTCCTCGGCCGTCCGCTCACGATCGGGGGCCGTATCACGCAGCGCACGAGTTACAGCGCGAACGAGCCGCAGGAATTCGACGACTTCATCCAGCGAGACACGAGCACTCTGGAGGGTGTCGACCTGGATGGCGACAACCGCGAGCTCGAGGAGGCGGCCTTCGGCAAGGTCGAGGAAGACGACCAGCTTCAGCTGCGCCAGGAGCTCGAGGTCGACCTCTCCTACCCCGTGAGCGAGAGGATCTTCTTCTACGCCGCGCTCAAGGCGAACTACTCGGCGGTCGTGAGTTCGGATCACGGTCGCCGGGTGCCGGTCTTCGGCGCGCCGGCCCCGGCCGGTCCGGGCACTTCCTTCGCAGACGACGAGTTCAGCGACCGGCTCGCGCTCTCGCGCGATGAGTTCTGGCTCTTCTACGGAAATCTCTTCGACAGCCCCTTCAGCCTCCAACTGGGTCGTCAGCGCTTCTCGGAAGATCGCGAATGGTGGTGGGACCGCGATTTCGACGCCGTGCGCCTGCGCTTCGACGAGGCCCTGGTGCATGCCGAGATCGGCGTCGGCGAGGATCTGCTGCCCGTGACGGTGGACGAGCACGGCCACGAGGTGATCAAACCGGAGGAGCAGGACATCCTGCGTGTCTTCGGTCACGCGAGCTGGGAGTGGGCGCCCAGGAACACGCTGGGCCTCTTCGCGCTCTACCAGTACGATCACTCGAGCGACCTGCCGGTCGCCAACTGCAACCGGGATCTGTTCCGGCCGAGCCCCTTCGGAGTTCCGATCTCCCCTGGCGACAACATCGATGACCGCCTCCAGACCTTTCTCGGAAGTCCCCCGATCTTCCAGGACGGCTGCATCTCCGACGAGGATGCCGACGAGAGCGACGCAAACCTGACCTGGTTCGGACTCGGCGTCGACGGCCGCAGGAAGCTCGGGAGGGCGGGGACGCTCTATTACTGGGGCCAGCTCGCGGGCGTCGCGGGCAACGAAAAGTTCTACAACTTCGACAGCCGCGGCTTCACGGCCGGCAGCGTGCTGCAGCCCAAGGGCGTGCGCCCCTACCAGCGGCGCGTCGCCCGGGTCTTCGAGAACCGCGTGCTCGGCTTCGGCAGCGACCTGGGTCTCACGCTCGAGACGCACCTGCCCGGCCAGCCGCGTTTCACCGTCGGCTACGCCTACGGCTCCGGGGAACCCGCCTCGAGCAATGAGACCGACCAGGGCTTTCGCCAGACCGGCCTGCAGGACAACAACGACAAGTTCCGCGGCGTGAACAGCTTCCGCTACTACGGCGAGCTGCTCGACCCGGAGCTCGCGAACCTGCACATCGCGACTGTGGCGCTCGGCTTTCCGGTTCCGGGGTTGCGCAACAGCTCGCTCGAGCTCGTCTACCACTACTACCGCCAGGCCGAGGTCACCGACTACTTCCGCGACGTCTCCTTCGGTCGTGACCCGAACAGCGACGCCTTCGACTTCGGCATGGATCCCGACATCGGCCAGGAGTGGGATGTGATCCTCGGAATCGAAGAGTGGGAGCGCTGGGAGATCGAGCTGATCGGCGCGGCTTTCCAGCTCGGCGACGCGTTCCGACCGCGCGAGGACAAATTCACCTACCTCGGCCAGCTGCAGCTGCGCTTCAACTTCTGACGCGGCCCGCCGAGCTGCGGGCAGTGCGCGACGAGAATCAGCCACTCGGGATCCTGCTCCCCCGACTGCGCCGCCGCCGGGGTGCCGCCTAGCCGTCGGAGCGCGGACATTCCCGGCTGTATATGGTAAATTATTCCGACATCATTCCTGTCGCCGTCTGGTGGCACGAGGCGTCGAAGGTGGCACGCACCGATCGATCCCCCATGACGTCCCGCGCGATCTGCCGCGGGATTCACCGCGCCTCCTGCTCGAGATCCCCCGGTGTTCCACCGCTCGGCGACGTGGTGTCGCTCGTCGGCCCGCGTCCGCGTCCCGAGGTGATGCGCCCGCTGCACGACGCCGCGGCGCTGCCCGCCCTCTTCGGGATCGAGGCGCCCGTGTGGCGCCGTGCAGGAGCGGTGCGCTGATGCGCGCGGCCTTCGTGTGCGCCGATCTCGGCGTGCCGGTCTTCGGCGCGAAGGGCTGCTCCGTGCACGTTCAGGAGCTGCTGCGCGCACTCGTCGCGCGCGGCGTCGCGATCGAGCTCTTCGCCGCACGCCTCGGTGGCACTCGCCCGAGCGGCCTCGAGCCCGTGATCGTGCATCCTCTCCCGAAGGTCGGCGGCGGCGAGGCGGCGGCCCGCGAGCGCGCGCAATGCGACCTCGACCAGATGATCGGCGCGCGGCTGCGCGCCGCCGGCCCCTTCGACTTCGTCTACGAGCGCCACGCGCTCTTCGCGGCGGCCGCCATGGAGTACGCTCGCGAGGCGCGCGTGCCGGGGCTTCTCGAGGTCAACGCGCCGCTCGTCGAGGAGCAGGAGCGCCACCGTACGCTCGTGCATCGCGGGCTCGCCGAAGCGGCGCGCGCCCGCGCCTTCGCGGCCGCGCGCGTGCTGCTCCCGGTTTCGGCGGAGCTCGGTGCCTGGATCGAGCGCGATTTTGCGGTCGATGCGGCGATCTGCGTCGCGCCGAACGGCGTCGACGTCGAGCGCTTCGCTGCGGCGACCGCGCGGCGGACCAGCGACTCGTTCACGCTCGGCTTCGTCGGCGGACTGCGGCCCTGGCACGGGCTCGCCGATCTTGCCGCGATCTTCGCGCGTGTGCGCCGCGAGGTGCCGGAGGCGCAGCTCCTCGTCGTCGGCGACGGGCCTGGCCGCGAGGCGCTCGTGGCCGATCTCGAGGCGCGCGGCGTGGCGCATGCGGCGCGGCTCGTCGGCGCCGTCGCGCCCGACGTCGTACCCGCTTTCGTCGCCGCGATGGACGTCGCGCTCGCGCCCTATCCGCTGCTCGGGGACTTCTACTTCTCGCCGCTCAAGGTCTTCGAGTACATGGGCGCCGGGCGCGCGGTGGTCGCGAGCCGCATCGGCCAGATCCCGAACCTCATTCGCGACGGCGAGACCGGCCGCCTCTACGAGCCCGGCGACATCGAGGGCGCCGCACGCGCCGTCGTCGAGCTCGCCCGCGACGGCGCGCTGCGCATGCGGCTCGGCGCCGCCGCCCAGGCGCTCGCGCGCGAGCAGCACACCTGGGACGCCGTCGCGGGGCGCATCCTCGCGCTCGTGCTCCCGAGACCGCGGCCCGCGGCGATCGCGTAGATGGCGCGGCCCGCACTCTGCGGGTCCGCGACCTTCGCGTGTGTGGCGCTGCGGTTCCGGTGGCTCCTCGCTGGAAGCCGATCCGGGCCTGCCCTCGCTCGGGCTCTCGATCGCCGAATCGCTGGTGAAGGCGCACGGCGGCAGCCTGACCCTCGCCCGCGGCGGCAACGACCGCGTCTTCGTCGTC
>CAYTJA010000164.1:0-22850 GCA_964437835.1 uncultured Spirochaetales bacterium | reverse complement strand
TCGTCAGAGGCAAGCCGCAGGCTTGCCGTGCGGGCAGGCCGGCTGCGCCGGCCGATAACCCGCAAAGCTGGAAAGAGCGCGCCGACTCAGCTACCCGAAGCGCTCCGGCGGAGACTCTGCCCGGGAGGGAAGTTGCGATGGACTTCGGACTGTCGGAGCAGCAGCTGCTGCTGCAGGAGACCGTGCGCGGCTTCGTGGCCGGCGAGTGTCCTGCGACCCGGGTGCGCGCACTCTTCGACGCCGGGGACGGCCGCGTGCCGGACCTGTGGAAGGGCATGGCCGAGATGGGCCTGCTCGGGCTCGCGCTGCCCGAGGCCTGCGGCGGCAGCGGGCTCGAGCTGCTCGACCTCGCGCTCGTGATGGAGATTCTCGGGGCCGGTGCCGTGCCCGGGCCCTTCTTCGGCCACTCGCTCGCAGGGCTCGCGATCGCCGCGGGCGGCAGCGACGCGCAGCGCGAGCGCTGGCTCCCGCGCCTCGCGAGCGGGGAGCTCGTCGCGAGCGTGGCCTTCGGCGAGGGCGGCGATCGCTGGGAGCCCGGCGTCTGGACGGCCGAGGTGTCGAGCGGGCGTCTCAGCGGCGAGAAGCGCTTCGCGCCCTGCGCTCTGCTCGCGGACCTGCTCGTCGTCGGAACGCGTGGCGGCGAGCTCGCGCTGGTCGAGCGCGGCGCGGCCGGGCTCGAGCTGTGCGACGAAGATGGCGTCGACCGCGGCCGCCCGATCGCCGCGCTGGGCTTCCGCGACACGCCCTGCGACGTCCTCCCGCGCTCGCGGGAGACCGCCTCGCGCGTGCGCGACGCCGGCCTGGTGCTGCTCGCGGCGGATTCCTTCGGCGCGGCCTGGCGGCTGATCGAGATGACCGTCGACTACACGCGCGTGCGGCAGCAGTTCGGCCAACCGATCGCCCAGTTCCAGGCGGTCAAGCATCAGCTCGCGAATCTCGCCACCGAGGTGGAGCCGACGCGCGGCCTGTTCTGGTACGCCGCCCACGCCTTCGACCAGATGCCGGCCGAATCCGAGCGCCTCGCGGCGATCGCGAAGGCGCACATCACCGACCGCGCGCTGGAGGTCGCGCGCGCGGCGGTCGAGCTGCACGGCGGCCTCGGCTTCACCTGGGAGTGCGACGTCCAGATCTGGTTCAAGCGCGCGATGTGGAATCGGGCCTTCCTCGGCACGCCGGAGCTGCACCGCGAGCGCAGCGCGGCGCTGGCGGGCTGGTAAGGGGCAGGGGGCGCGGATGGATCTCTCCTACGGCGAGAAGGTCGAGGCCTTCCGGCGCGAGCTGCGCGAATTCCTCTCCGGTTGGCCGCTGCGCGGCGACGAGGCGCGGCTGCCGCTCGCGGATCAGCAGCGTCTGTTCCGGCAGCGCGGAATCGAGCGCGGCTATGTGTTCCGCAACGTTCCGGTCGAGTACGGCGGCTCCGGTCAGCCCCCGGATCCGCTGCGCGACCTCGTGATCCGCGAGGAGTACGCCGCGAGCGGGGCGCCCGGCGACAAGTCCGACCAGGGTCCCGGCATGCTCGTGCCGACGCTCGTCGAGATGGGCAGCGAGGCCCAGCGCCGGCGTTTCATCCCTCCGACGCTCTCCGGCGAGATCCGCTGGTGCCAGGGCTACAGCGAGCCGGGCTCGGGCAGCGACCTGGCGTCGCTGACGACCAGCGCCGTGCTCGAGGGCGATCAGTGGCGGATTCGCGGACACAAGATCTGGACCAGCAACGCGCACGAGGCGCAGTGGATGTTCGGGCTGTTTCGCAGCGAGCCGCAGGCCTCGAAGCACGCGGGCATCTCGTACCTGCTGGTCCCGATGGATCAGCCGGGCATTCTCGTCCGGCCACTCAAGCAGATGACCGGCGGCATGGACTTCAACGAGGTCTTCTTCGACGACGCGCGCACCGCGGCCGAGAACATCGTCGGCAAGCGCGGCGAGGGTTGGCAGGTCTCGCGCGCGACGCTCAAGCACGAGCGCAATCTGATCGGGAATCCGCGCTTGATGCGCGAGCAGTTCGAGGCGGTGGTCGCGCTGGCGAGGCGCTGCGAGCGACGCGGTCGCCCCGCGATCGAGGACGCCTCGCTGCGCACGCGCCTCGCGATCCTCGAGGGCTACGTGCGTTCCGCCGAGGCGAGCAGTCTGCGGGTGCTGTCGGCGGGGACGCAGGGCCGCGAGCTCGAGGTGCTGCGGCCGATGCTGATGGCGAAGCTCTACTCGACGGAGGTCGTGCAGCGGATGACGAGCCTCGCCTACGACCTGATCGGCGGCGAGGGGCTGCTGGCCGGCAGCGGCCCCGAGGTCGGGGGCCGCTACGACCCCCGCGACGGCGCGCGCGCGTGGGTGCAGAATTTCCTGTTCTCGATGGGCCCCGCGATCGCCGGCGGCGCATCCAACATCCAGCGCAACATCATCGGGGAGCGGGTGCTGGGTCTCCCGCGCGACCGGGTCTGAGCCCCTCTCCGGTGGGGAGGCCTTCAGCCGCTCTGGGGGTGCGCCGATCGGCAGCCCATGAGCCGGAAATCGCCCAGTCGGCTGGCCACGTCCGCCAAGCGGGCCCGCAGCCGCGGCGACTACGAGAGCGCTCTGCGTGCGTACCTCGAGCTCGAGCAGCGGGAACCCCTGAACGGCACCTGGCCGATGCGGGTCGGGGAGATGCAGCTGTGGCTGGCGCAACCGCGGGAGGCGGCCGCCGCGTTCGAGCGCGCGGCGAGCTGCTTCGAGGGGGCCGGCGCGGAGCTGCAGGCGATCGCGGCCTATCAACGCCTGCTCAGCCTCGATCCCGATCGCGCTGAGCTGCGCCAGCGCCTCTCGGCGCTCGTGGGCGGGGATCGCGCCGCGCAGCCGGCAGGCGAGGCGGAGCCGGCCGGCGCGGGGATCGCCCGCTGGCCCGAGGCGTCGCCCGCGGCTCTCGCGGAACAGGAGCATCCCGAGGCGACGACTGCGGAGCCCGAAACGCTCCTGACCGAGGTGCTCGGCTCGATCGGCGGCGGCGATCCGGAGTCGCCGCTCGCGGGCAGCTTTGCGTTCGAGCTCGAGGACGACGAGCCCGATTTCGTGCCGCAGCAGTCGAGCTCAGCTGTACCCGGAGCCGCGGAGCGGCTCGCGCGCCGCGTGCTGCCGCAGGCGCCGCTCTTCGCGGAGCTCGGCGCCCCAGCGCTCGAGCGCCTCGCGCGGCTGGTCGGCCTCGAAGTCGCGCTCGAGGGCGACGTCGTGTTCCGCGCGGGCGAGCCGTCGACTGCGCTCTACATCGTCGCCGAAGGCGCCGTGGTTCCGATCGCCGAGGGGCCCGAGCGCAAGAAGCTCGCAGTCCTAGAGGCCGGCTCGGTGTTTGGCGAGATGGGACTGCTTTCGGGCGAGGCGCGCAGCGCGAGCGTCGAAGCGCTGGTCGACTCGAAGCTGCTGCGCCTCGACAAGCACCACGCGCAGGCGCTGCTGCGCGAATCGCCAGCCGTGCTGCGCGAGCTGATGCGCTGCTTCCGCAAGCGCTGGGCCGATCGCCTGCTGCGCACCAGCTCGCTGTTCTGCGAGCTTCCGCCCGCAGAGTGCCAGCAGGTCACGCGCGAGTTCCGACTGCTCGAAGCCCAGGCGCAGACGCTGCTGATCGAGCAGGGGAAGCCCTCGCCGGCGCTGTTCGCGCTGCTCGCGGGCGAGGCCCAGGTGCTGCACCGGACGGCCTCCGGCGGCCGGCAGATCGCGCGGCTCGCGCCCGGCGACTTCTTCGGCGAGATGTCCCTCGTGCGCGGGGAGCCGGCCGAGGCATCGGTCGTGTGTCTGCGCCGCTCGTTCCTGCTCGCGCTGCCGAGCGACGGCCTCGAGCGCCTGCTCGCGTTCGAGCCCGGCTTTCGCGAGCGCCTCGAGGCGCTCGTCCTCGAGCGCGCGGAGCGCAACCGCGAGCAGCGCGGCGTCGACGCAGGTCTCGATTTCGTGTAGAACTGGCCCCGCGCGCCGCGCCAGCGGCGCCACGCGGAGCCCCCCCCGATGATCCGAGGCATCCATCATCCCGCGCTCTCCGTGCCGGACCTCGAGCGCGCGATCGAGTTCTATTGCGGCCAGCTCGGTTTCGAGATCGTGATGCGGGCCGGCTGGCCCGTCGGCGTGAAGCTGCTCGACGACGCCGTCGGGCTGCGCGACTCCGCCTGCAAGGTCGTCATGGTTCGCAAGGGAAATTCCTGCATCGAGATCTTCGAGTACTCGTCGCCGACGCCGCGCAGCCAGCTGGGCGAGCGGCCGGTCTCGGATCACGGCATCACGCACTTCTGCCTCGACGTCGTGGATCTCGACGCCGAGTACGCACGGCTTTCGGCGGCGGGCATGCGCTTCCACAGCAAGCCGGTCGATTCGGGCGACAACAAGTGGGTCTACGGGCGCGATCCCTTCGGCAACGTGATCGAGCTCCAGGAAATCGTGAATCCCGCGAATCCCGCGGCGCTAAAGCTCTGAGCGCCGTCTGGAGCTCCGACTCGCGCGGGCAGGGCGGGTCTTGGCGGCGCTGCTCGGTCTCGTCTCTTGCGGCGAGCGCGCGCCGCAGCTCCCGAACCTCCTCCTGATCACGGTCGACACGCTGCGCGCGGATCGCATCGCCTGCCTCGGCGGTCCGGCTGGCGTCGGCGAGGCGCTGTGCGGGCTCGCGGCCGACGGCCTGCGCTACCGCTGGGCGCTCTCCACGGCGGCTTCGACCGCGCCCTCGATCGCGTCGCTGCTGAGCTCCCGCTACCCGTCGCAGCACGGAGTCAGCGAGTTCGCGCTGACCGCAATGGCGAGAGAGACGCAGAGCGTCGCCGAGCTGCTGGGCGCGGCGGGCTATCGCACCGGCGCCGTGATCTCGAACCCGGTCCTGGTCGGGGAGCGCGGATTCGACCAGGGCTTCGGCTACTGGGACACGCAGATGAACCGCTCCGAGCCGAACCGGCCCGGCTACCAGGAGCGAGACGCGCAGCACGCGACCGACGCCGCGCTCGCGTGGCTTGGCGACGGCGACGGGCCCTGGTTCCTGTGGATCCACTATCAGGACCCGCACGGCCCCTACGCGCCGCCCGGCGCGCCTGCGCCCCGCGACGAGCCGGGAGGCGAGCGGCTGCGCCTGCTCGGCGACCACTCGGGCCGGGGCGGCATCCCGCTCTACCAGCGCCTCGGCGAGGCCCGCGCTCCGGCCACGTATCAGAATCGTTATCTAGACGAAATCCGCTATCTAGACGAACACATCGGAAGACTGCTGAATGCAGTACATCAGCTTCCGGGCCGCACCGGCATTGCGCTGACGGCAGATCACGGCGAGGCCTTCGGCGAGGACGGCTATTGGTTCGCCCACGGCCATTCGCTCGCGCTCGACCAGCTCCACGTGCCGCTGTTCTGGCGACCGCCCGACCTCGCTGCGCAGGCGCGTGGCCGCGAGATCTCGCGTCCGGTCAGCGGGGTCGACATCGCGCCGACCCTGATCGCGGCGGCGGGCCTGCCGCTGCCCGAGGCCTTCGAGGGCCGTCCGCTGCCGACCGCGGCTTCGGAGCCCGCGCAGGGCTCCGGGGCCGCAGCCGGCGCCGCGCCGCGCGCGTTATTCGCGGAGCATCGGCTGCGGGCCGCGATCGTGCTCGGATCGCATTACCTCGCGCGCGATCGGCGCCCGCTCGCGGGGCCAGTCGCCGATCCGATCAGCGGCGGCTGGCTGTCGCCACTTCCGGCGCGGCGCGCGGAGCTCGGCGGCGCGGCGCCCCCGCTCGCGCCCCCGCCGGCGGGGAGTGCTGCGCTCGACCTCGCGCTCGAGGCGCTGCTCGCGGATTTCCTCGCGCGCGAAGGCGCGGCCGCAGTCTCCGGGCCGGGCCCTGCGCTCTCGCCCGAGGCGCGCGCGGCGCTCGCGGCGCTGGGCTACCTGCAGTAGCGGATGGGGGCCGGGCCTCGCGAAGCGACTTCGGGCCGCGCGGCGCCGCCGCCGCCGGCATCGATAGCAGAGCTGTTCCCGCCGGCCCTGCTGCTCGCGACGCTGCTGCAGCTGCGCCAGATCGCCTATCTCGCGACTCCGGGAAATCGCTATGCGTCGCACTGGGAGCGCGCCGATGGCGTGGCGCTCGCGGCGACGCTCGTCGCGACTGCGCTGTTGCTCTTCGCAGCGGCCGCGCTGCTCGCGCGCGCTCCACTCGCCGGGCTGCGGCGCGGCCTGGCGCCGCTCTTCGTCTGGGTGGCGGGCAACTCGCTGCTCACGCTCGCGACCTACTGGGAGCCCGAGCGGCACTGGCTGCAGGCCGGCTGGTTCGCGACGGCGGGCCTCTGCGCGGTCTGCGCGTTCCGCGGCGGCGAGCGCGTGATGCGCGCGTTCTCGGCGCTCGGACGCGCGCTGCTGCTGGTGCCGATCGCGACGCTGGCGCAGGTGCTGTGGTGGGCGCCCTGGGGCAGTCCGCTCGATCCACTGGATCCGCCCCCGGAGGCCCCGGGGCCCGGGCCGCCGGTCTACTTCGTGCTCTTCGACGGCTGGTCGGCCGAGCAGAGCATGCAGCAGGGGCGCTTCCTCGAGTTCCTGCCGGAGCTGCGGGCGCTCGCGCAGCGCAGCGTCGTGTTCCCGCGCGCGGTCTCGCCGAGCTTCGACACCGCGATCTCGGTGCCGCGGCTGCTGTTCGGCAAGGGCGAGGGCTGGCAGGTCGAAGTCGGGAACGCGGAGGCCCTGTGGCAGCGCTCCGAGCTGCGCGACGGGCGCACTGAAGTCGTCGAATCGGCGCCGGTGCTAGGCAGCTCGAATCTGTTCCAGCCCTTTGCGGAGCGCGGGTATCGCAGCGTGCTCTCGGGCTACTACCTGCCGTACCGGCGCCTGCTCGGCCCGGAGCTCTCGGTCGTGCGCAGCGAGCCGCACCTGCCTCACGGCGCGACGCTCGCGGAGCGCTTCCGGGTGCGCGCGCTGGCGGGCGCGCGCTACCTGCAGGGTCCGGGCGCGGCAGTGCGGCTGCTCGCCGAACACCGCCTGCGCTACAGCGAGCACTGGTTCGCGCTGAATCAGCGCGTGCTGGCCGACACCCTGGAGGTCGCGCTGCGCTGGCCGCGCAAGACCTTCTTGTTCAGCCACTTCCCGATGCCGCATCCGCCCTTCGTGGTCGACGCCGACGGCAGCTTCCGCGGGCCCTATCGCCGCGACCGCAGCCACGGCACGCGCGCGGACTACCGCCGACACCTGCGCAACGTCGACCGCATCGTGGGGCTGCTCTGCGCTGCGCTGACCCGGAGCGGGCGCTTCGATTCCGCGCTGATCGTGCTGACGGGCGACCACGGTTGGAAGCGGCACGATCGGCGCGTGCTGCACGTGCCTCTGCTCGTGAAGTGGCCGCAGCAGTCGCAGCCGGCCTTCTTCGCTCCGGTGTTCCCGACGCTGGCCCTCCCGGGCCTGCTCGAGCTGGCGTCTCGCGGCGACGCGAGCTTCGAGGACGCCACCCGCTACCTCTCGCAGCACGCGCTCCAGACGGGGGAGGACGAAGTGTTCCGGCAGCAGGACAAATAAACTCCGTTCGCCTGCGGCTCACTGCGCGCGGCAGGGCCGCTTGCACTGAGCTCCGATTGGCGGTGCGCGCCCACTTCGGGCTCTCGATGCAAGCCGCTTCGGCGCGCAGCGAGGCGCAGCCGAGCGGAGTAAAAAAAGCCGCCGCGGCGCGCAGCGAGGCGCAGCCGAGCGGGAGCGCCGGGCCGCTCCCGGCCCGGGACCCGCTAAGCGGGTCGCCATGGCCATCTACGAAGCGATCGAATCCAGCGGGCCCCGGCGCCGGCTGCGCTTGCGCAGCCCCGTGACGCTCGAGCCGATCGGCGAGCTCGAGTGCGCGAGCGCAGAGGACGTGCGAGCGGCGCTCGAGCGCGCGCGCAAGGCACAGCCCGCGTGGGGCGCGCTTCCGGTCGAGGAGCGCGCACTGATCCTGCAGCGCGTCTCCGAGCTGCTGCTCGAGAAACAGGACCTCGTCACCGAGACGGTGCTGCGCGAAACCGGCAAGGCTCCGGCAGAGGCCTTCAGCATGGAGGTCTTCGCGTCGCTCGACGCGCTCGCGTA
Organism: uncultured Spirochaetales bacterium; assembly: GCA_964437835.1. Classification (GTDB taxonomy): domain Bacteria; phylum Myxococcota_A; class UBA9160; order UBA9160; family SMWR01; genus CAYTJA01. The sequence goes on along the minus strand of CAYTJA010000164.1, from coordinate 14,854 downwards.
CTACGCGAAGCGCGCGCCTCGCTGGCTGCGGCCCGAGAAGCGCCGGATCCACGGCGTGCTCGGCCTCGTGAAGCAGCTGCGCATCGAATATCGGCCGCTCGGCGTAGTCGGCATCATCGTGCCCTGGAACGGCCCCTTCGTGCTCGCGCTGAATCAGGCCGCCCAGGCGCTGGTCGCGGGCAACGCCGTGCTCGTGAAGGGCTCGGAGGTCACGCCCTACTCGACGCGCCTGGTCGGCGAGTTCTTCGAGCAGGCCGGCCTGCCCGAGGGCCTGTGCCAGGTGCTGATGGGCGACGGCCAGACGGGCGCCGCGCTGGTCGAGGCGGGCGTCGACAAGATCTCGTTCACTGGCAGCGTCGCGACCGGTCGCCGCGTTGCGGAGGCCTGCGGCCGCAACCTCACGCCCGTCTCGCTCGAGCTCGGCGGCAAGGACGCGATGATCGTCTGCGCGGATGCCGATCTCGAGCGCGCAGCGGCCGGAGCGCTGATCGGCTCCTGCATGAACACGGGCCAGTACTGCTGCGGCACCGAGCGCATCTATGCGGTCGACGCGATCTTCGAGCCCTTCGTCGCGAAGGTCGTCGAGCGGGCCTCGGCGCTGCGCCAGGGAGACTCCGGCGAGTTCGACGTCGGCGCGATCTTCTGGGACCGGCAGCTCGCGATCATCGAGAGCCACGTCGACGACGCCATCGCGAAGGGCGCCAAGGTGCTGGTCGGCGGGCGCCGCAACCCGCGGCTCGAGGGGCTGTATTACGAGCCGACGGTGCTCGTCGACGTCGACCACTCGATGCAGATCATGCGCGAAGAGACCTTCGGGCCGATCGTGTGCATCCAGCGCGTGAGCGACGAAGAGGAGGCGCTGCGCCTCGCGAACGACTCGCCCTACGGACTCTCGGGGAGCGTATTCACGAAGGACAAGGCGCGCGGCGTCGAGCTGGCGCGGCGCATGCAGACGGGCGGGGTCTGCGTGAACGACATGGCGCTGACCTACGGCGTGCCCGAGGCGCCCTTCGGCGGGCTGAAGCAGAGCGGAATCGGCCAGGTGAACGGGCAGAAGGGGCTGCGCGGCTACTGCCACGAGATGCCGATCCTGATCGATCGTTTCGGCGGCAAGCTGCAGGGCGGTTACCCGTACACGAACAAGAGCCTCGAAGCCGCGAAGAAGTTCGCGCGCTTCTACTTCGGCACGCCGCTCGCGCGCTGGCTCGCCTAGCGTCATGCGATCTTCGTCGGCTTGCATGTCTCGTGGGTCTGAGGCGGAGCCTCGTTAGAGAGGTGAGCGCCCGGGGCTTCCTGGATGCGCCGCGCGGGCGGGCCTTTCGCGCGCTGCGCTACCGCGATTTCCGGCTGATCTTCGCGGCCTTCCTGCTGTCGCAATCCGGCTTCTGGATCACGCATATCTCGCTGCAGGGTCTGATGGCGCGCCAGAGCGGCAACGACCCGCTGATCCAGGGCCTGCTGTCCTTCGTGCTGTACCTGCCGGGCTTCCTGCTCGCGCCGCCGGCCGGACTGCTCGCGGATCGCGTATCGCGCAAGGCGATCGCGCTCTTGTGTCAGGCGGGCATCGCGCTGGCCGCAGGCGGCCTCGCGGCGCTGGTCGGGTTCGGCGCGGCCACGCCCGAGCACGTGCTCGCGCTTTCCTTCGGGCTCGGGGTCTGCTTCGCGTTCTCGGGGCCGGCCCAGAGCGCGATCATCGCGAACAGCGTGCCGCGATCCGACCTCGGGAGCGCGGTGGCGCTCCACTCGGCGCTCAACAACCTGACGCGGGTGGCCGGTCCCGCGTTGGCGGCGCCGCTGCTCGCGACCGGGCACTTCGAGCTCGCCTTCGTGTTCTACGCGCTGGCCGCCGCGCTGTCCGCCGGCTTCACCTTCGCGCTGAAGGTCGCGCCGCATCCGGTCGCGCTGGAGCAGCGGGGCGTGATCCGGCGCATGCTGCTCGGCTTCGAGCACGCGCGCGGCCGACCTCCGGCGCTGCGCGCGCTGTCGCTGATCGCGATGCTCACGCTCTTCGGCGTCTCGCACCACACGCTGTTGCCGGTCTTCGCCGAGAGTGCGCTCGGGCGCATGGAGTGGTTCACCGCGCTCGCCGTGGCGACCGGCGCGGGCGCAATCGCCGGCGCGCTCACCAGCGGCTTCCGGCCTCCGGAGCTGCGGCTGGCAGCGCGCGATCTGGTGCTCTACGGCGCGGCGCTGTTCGCGTTCTCGCAGATGCGCCACGTCGCCATGGCGCTCGTGTGTCAGGTGCTGGTCGGCTACTTCTACTTCTCGCTGACGACGAATCTGCAGACGCTGATCCAGCAGCTCGTGGACGACCCGATGCGCGGGCGCGTGATGAGCCTCTTCGGCGTCTGCTGGGGAGGTCTCGTGCCCTTCGGCGGGCTCGCGATGGGCGGCGCGGCGCGCGCCCTCGGCGCGAGTGCGACGATCGCGATCGGCGCAGTCGTCTGCATTGCGTACGGCGCCGCAATCTGGTGGCTCGCGGGTCGCGGCTCTCCGCCGGACGCGCTTCAGACGCCGAGCGCGCGCGCGACTGCATCGCGCTCGGCGTAGAGCAGCTGGCTGCGGCGCAGCTGCGCGCGGCAGCGAGTCAAGTTGTGACCCGGGCGCTCGATCTTGAAATAGCGATCGCCGTCGAGATGGTCGCAGAGGAAGCGCACGGCATTTTCGACGGCCATCAGCGGCCCCGCGAGCGGGAAGGCCTCGAGCTCGGCATCGGACAGCACCGCGGCGGCGCCCTCGCGGTAGCCGCGCGTGAGCGCAGCGAGCAGCGCCGCGTCCACCCGCAGGCGACTCGCATCGGTTTCGTCCTCTGCGGATCGGCACGAGGCCGTGCGCACCAGCTCGCCGAAATCGAAGAGCCGCGTGCCCTCCATGCAGGTGTCGAGGTCGATCGCGCAGAGCGCCTCGCCGGTCTGCGCGTCGAAGAGCAGGTTGTCGAGCTTGCAGTCGTTGTGCACCGCGGCGCGCGGCAACGGCGCGCGCGCGATCCCGGTGAGCGACTCCGCCTGCCGCAGCACGGCGTCGAGCTCGGCGAAAACTTCCGCTCGCCGCCCGGCGCGGTCGCGGCGCGCGGCTTCGCGCAGCGCCTCGCAGCGGCCCGGGAGGTCGTGGAAGCGCGGAATCGTGACAAACAGCGGCGGGCCCGGCAGCGCGGCCAGCACGGCGGCGAAGGCCCCGAAGGCCTGCGCCGCGGCCTGCGCCTGGGCGGGGCTCTCCGGAAACGCGACGCTGCGGCTGCCGGCAACGAAGGGCAGCGCGCGCCAGGGGCGGCCGAGGGCGTCGCGGAATAGCAGCGCGCCGCTCGCAGTGCGCAGCGGCCGCAGCGCGCGGCGCTCCGGGTCGCTGCAGCCCCGGCGCTGCCAGTGCGCGAACAGGTGCGCCCCGATCCGCTCCAGGTTCTGCATCACCGCGTCCACGTCCGCAAACACGTGCGTGTTCAGGCGTTGCAGCACCAGCACTCGAGGCGTGGGGCCGGAGACGCGCGCGGAGAAGCTGTCGTGGATGTGCCCTCGGCCTAGCGGCGCGAGCTCGACCTGCTGCGCGCCGGGGAGGAAGGCCCGCGCGGCCTGCTCGGCCGCGGCGCGCAGCGCTTCGCTGGCAGGGTCCTGGTCCAACGCGGGCTTCCGAGGTCACGCGGCGCTGCAGGGTAGGCAGTCGCGCGCGCTCCTGCAGCACGGCATCCGCTCAGCGCGCTGCGGGCGGCGCGGGAGGGGTTGCGGCGAAGAGCGCGCGCAGCTCCGGCAGCTGGCCGGCGGCGAGCCAGCCCGTGAAGCCCGCGGTCCAGACCAGGCTGTCGCGCCCGAAACGCCCCTCGGAGGCTGCGCGGGTGAGGTCCTCGAGCGAATAGGGGCCGCTGGTCGCGCCGCCGGCCGCGAGATACCACGGGGCCGCGGGCGGCGGCGGCGGTGCGGCCGGTCCCGCGGCCGGAGCTGCGTCCGGGCGGGGCTGCCACGCCTGGCTCACGGCCAGACCCATCCCGAGGCCGACGCCGGCGCCGGCGAGCCCACCGGCCGGGTTCGCGGCTGCGGTCGGCAGGGATTGCGCGAGCTGGTACTGCTGGTAGCTCGAGAGGTCGCCGAGCGTCGTGAGACTCGCGCGCGCGTCGAGGGCCTGCTCGACCTCCGCGGGTACGGACACGTTCACGAGGTAGAGCTGCGGGATCTCGAGGCCGTACTCGTCGTCGATGCGGGACAGCGCCCTCTCGCGGATCTGCCCGGCCAGCTCGGCGTAGCGCGAGGCGAGGTCGAGCAGCGCGATCTCCGCCTTCGCGACGGCGTCCGCGAAGGACTCGGCAATCACCGCGCGCAGCAGCTCCTGGATCTCGTCGGCTTCGAAGCTCGCCTGCGCGCCGACCAATTGCTCGATCAGCGCGCGCGGATTCCGCGCGCGCAGCGTGTAGGTTCCGAAGCCGCGCACGCGCAGGGGACCGAAGTCCGGATCGCGCAGCGGAACCGGGTTCGGGGTGCCCCACTTGAGGTCCGTGAGCACGCGTGTGCTCACGAAATAGACCTCGGCCTTGAAGGGGCTGTCGAAGCCGTGGCGCCAGCCGGCCAGGGTCGAGAGCAGCGGCAGGTTGCGCGTCTCGAGGCGGACCTGCCCGGGTCCGAATACGTCGGCGACGCTGCCCTCGCGCACGAAGACCGCGGCCTGGCCCGGCCTCACGATCAGCTGGGCGCCCCATTTGATCTGATTGTGATAGCGCGGGAAGCGCCACACGAGGGTGTGTCGGCTGTCGTCGACCCACTCGACGATGTCCACGAACTCTGCGCGCAGCTTGTCCAGGATGCCCATGGGATCCTCCTCAGTCGAAAAGAGCTGACAACAGCTGTGCCAGCGACGGCGCCAGCGACGCTTGATCGGCGAAGTCGCGGGTGCGGGGCACGCGGGCCCGGATGCGCTCGATCGCGGCGTCCGCGCGCGCGGCTTCGTCGCGAATCAGCGGCGAGGTCTCGCCGCCGCTCAGCAGGAAGCCCGCCACGGCCTCGAGCTCGTCGCCGTCGAGCCAGGTTCCGCAGCTCCGGCACAGGTCCAGGATCACGCCGGAGGACTTTCGAAAATTCCGGCGGCTCAGCTGCTCGCCGCAGCTCGGGCAGCGCAGGTAGCGCACGCTCTGGCCCGCCGGGTTCGCGCTCGAGACGCGCGGCGCCGAGACGGGCGCCTGGGTCTGCAGTTGCTTCCGCCGCGCTTCGAGTACGCGCTGCATCAGGGTCTCGAAGTGCGGGCCCGGGACCCAAAGGCCGCGGCAGCCGCCGCATTCCGCGAGCTCGATCCCCGCAATTCGCTGGGCGTGCAGCGGAACCTCGCAGACCGGACAGCTCCGGCTCGGCGCGTCTCCCGGAAGCGCCTCGGGACGGAAAGCCACACCGCAGGCCGTGCAGAAGCGAGCGTCGTCTGCGCAGCGCGCGTAACACTCGGGACAGATCTGCGAACGGCGGCGCTCGTCGCGCTCGATCTGCGTGCCGCACCAGGCGCAGAGCGGCTCGGTCGCCGACACGTGGGCACCACAGGAGCCGCAGCGCAGCACGCCTGCGTCGGCCGCGGGCGGCGGCGCGATCGCGATCTGCACGCCGCAGCGGCACGCGAGGCTCGCCGCGGCGAGGTTCTCGACGTCGTACTGCGTTCGACAGCTGGGGCACGCAATCAGGCGCAAACGGACTCCGCGGTGCGATGCGCAGCACAGATCGGGAAGTCCGCGCGCCGACTTGAAGAGCGACTGGCGCGCGGGGGCCGCGCGGGGTCAGAATGCAGCCGGGGAGGGAGGCTCCGATGCAACCGCTGCCGCACCATTATCGGGTCGAGACGAGCGCCGGTCCCACGGGCGACGTCCTGCTCGCTTCCGAGTCGCTTCCGGCGCTTCCGACCGCGCCGCCCGCAGCCTTCGGTGGCCCCGGCGATCGCTGGTCGCCCGAGACGCTGCTGATCGGCGCCGTCGTCGACTGCTTCACGCTCGGCTTCCGCGCGATCGCGAGCGCCTCGCGCGTCGAGTGGCAGCAGCTCGTCTGCCGTGCGGAGGGCACGCTCGAGCGCAGCGAGGGGCGCACGCGCTTTACCGTGATTTCGATCCAGGCGCGCCTGCGCCTGCCCGCGGGCGGCGATCCGGAGCGCGGCCGCAGGCTGCTCGAAAAGGCCGAGCATGCCTGCCTGGTGACGAACTCGCTCTCGGCCCGGGTGGAGCTCGACGCAGCGGTCGAAGTCGGCTGAGCGGGCAGCCCCGGCGTCGATGCGCGCGTGGGAACTCCAGGCGGCGGGGGCTCCGCTCCGGCTCGCAGAGCGGGCGCTGCCGGATCCGGGCCCCGGCGAGCTGCGGCTGCGCGTCGAGGCCTGCGGCGTGTGCCGCACCGACTTGCACCTGATCGACGGCGAGCTGCCGGATCCGCTGCCGCGCGTGATCCCGGGACATCAGATCGTAGGCAGTGTCGAGCGCCTCGGCGCGGGACTGCGCGGGCCGGCGCTCGGCAGTCGCGTCGGCGTTCCCTGGCTCGGCCAGACCTGTGGTGTTTGTTCCTACTGCCGCGCCGATCAGGAGAACCTCTGCGACGCGCCGCGCTTCACCGGCTACACGCGGGACGGGGGCTTCGCCGAGTACGCGGTCGCAGATGCGCGCTTCTGCTTTCCCCTCTCCGACGCGCTCGACGCCGCGCACGCGGCGCCACTGCTGTGCGCGGGCCTGATCGGCTACCGCTGCCTGCGGCTGGCCGGCGAGGTACGGAGCCTCGGACTCTACGGCTTCGGCGCCGCGGCCCACATCGCGATCCAGGTCGCGCGTCACCGCGGTCAGCAGGTGAGCGTGTTCACGCGCCCGGGGGACTCCTCGGCGCAGGCCTTTGCGCGCGAGCTCGGCGCGAGCTGGGTCGGCAGCTCGGGCGAGCGCCCGCCGCAAGCGCTCGACGCCGCGATCCTGTTCGCACCCGTCGGAGCCCTGGTGCCGACAGCCCTGGCGGCCGTGCGCAAGGGCGGCAGCGTGATCTGCGGCGGCATCCACATGTCGGAGATACCGAGCTTCCCGTACCCGCTGTTGTGGGGAGAGCGGGTGTTGCGCTCGGTCGCGAATCTGACCCGCCGCGACGGCCTCGAGTTCCTGGCGCTCGCCGCCCGGATCCCGATCCGGACCGAAGTCGAGCGCTTCCCGTTCGAGGCCGCGAACGACGCGCTGGACCGCCTGCGCAGCGGCGCGCTGCGCGGCGCCGCGGTGCTCCTCCCTGGCGGAAAAGTGTTAGTCCTCGAGCGCGGCGATGGTGTTTGCGTCCACGACGCGCAGCCAGTCCCGGCGCAGCTCGGCGCGCACGGCGGACTGGCGCGCGAGGAGCTCCGGGCCGGAGAGGCCGGGCAGGACGAGCTCGGCCACGATAGCCAGCGCATCCGGGGCGACGCTCACGCCCTCGACCCCGCGGCCCGCGAGCAGGCGCGCCCGGGCCTCGAGGCGGCGCAGGAACGCGTAGTGGCCGAGCAGGGCCTCGACCCTCTCGCCGGAGACCGCCCTGCGCAGCAGGGCCGGTACGCTCGGCAGCGGCAGCGGCTCGTGCCGCCCGCGCTCGAGCTGCGCCCCGCCCGCGAGGAAGTCCAGATCCATCGTGCCGCCGCGCCCGGTCTTGATCGCGAGCGCTGTGCTCTCGTCCTGCGCGCGCTCGCGCTCGACGCGCTCGCGCAGCTCCGCGAGATAGCGCCACGGCGCGAGCCGGCGCGAGCAGATCTGCTCGTGGATGCGCGCGAGCACCTGGCTGCCCGGCGCGTCGATGCAGGCGATCGCGCGTCCGCGCAGCACCGCGATGTGCTCCCAGATCTCGGCGCGCTCGCACTGATAGGCCTCGAAGTGGTCCAGGGCCGTCACGAGCATGCCCTGCTGGCCCGAAGGCCGCAGCCGCGCGTCGACGGGATAGGCGACCCCGGCTCCCGTCATCGTCGTGAGGTAGGCGATCAATCGCTGCCCGACCCGCGCCGCCGCCGCGACCAGATCGGAGCCGCCGGAGTAGAGGAAGATCAGGTCGAGGTCGGAGTGATAGGTGAACTCGCGGCCGGCGATCTTGCCCATGCCGAGGACCACCAGCGGAACTGCTTCGCGCCCGCGGCGCGCGAGGGCCAGCGCGCGGGCGGCGATCGACTCGGCGAGCAGCGAGAGGTGCAGCGAGGCCTCCTCGAAATCGATGCGGCCGCCGAGGTCGAGGCAGGCGACCGCACAGCATTCCTCGCGCCGCAGCACGCGCAGCTCGTCGAGCGCGTCCTCCAGCGGCAGCGCCGGGTCGAAGAGCTGTGCTCCGGCCAGCAGGGCCCTGCGCTCGCGCAGCTGCTCGGGGGTTTCGGAGCAGAGCCGCGCGTAGAGCGGGGGGCGGTGGGAAATGAAGCGCGCGGCCTCGGGATCGACGGCGAGTAGACGCGCGAGACCCGGCAGGGCGGCGTCCGCCGGAGTGCAGTCGGCCTCGAAGAGCCGCGATTCGGCGAGCAGCTCGAGGCGCTGCTTCAGCGCGGCTGCGAGCGGGGTCCCGGCCACGGCGTCTTCGAGGCTCCGGCGCAGGGGGTTCACCGCGGCGCCTCCTGCAGCACGAGATCTTCGAAGTGCGCGCGCACGACGCTGCGCACGCGCGTCCAGTGGTCGAGCATCCGGCTGCGCGCCGCTTCCGCATCGGGGTCGAGATCGAGCAGGCGCCGCGCGAGCGCACGCTGGGCCTCGGGGCTGCGCGGCAGCAGCTGGGTCTGGCGCTCGTCCTCGAGCTGCAGCGCGTGCTCGGCGCGCCGCAGCCAGAGGTAACAGCGCCCGAGCTCCTCGGCCGACGCCTCCGGGAGCAGCGACAGGCGCGCGAGCGCGTCGAGCGTGTCGAGCACGTTGCCGCTGCGCAGCTCGGGCTGCCGGCCGCCGTGGAAGAGCTGGAGGGCCTGCACCAGGAACTCCACGTCGCGGATGCCTCCGGGCCCCTCCTTCAAGTTGTACTCGAGGTCGCGCCCGGCGCTGCTGCGCTCGCTCTCGATCCGCTCCTTCATGTGCCTGACCCGCGACAGGATCGAGGGGTCGATCGCGCGCCGATACACGAAGGGCTGGAGCTCGCGCTGCAAGCGCAGCGCGGGCTCGCGCGGCCCCGCGACGGGCCGCAGGCGGATGAGCATCTGGCGCTCCCATTCGGCGCCGAAGCTCTCGTAGTAGTGGAGGGCGGCATCGACCGGGTTCGCGACGACGCCGGAGCGGCCCTCCGGACGCAGGTCGAGGTCCACGCGATAGCCGAAGCCGTCGCTGCAGGGCTGCTCGAGCGCGCGCTTCAGGTGCTGGACGAGGCGCGCGATGGACTCGTGCTGCTCGCCCGCGTCAGCGCCGCCCTGCACGTCGTAGACGAAGAGCAGATCGACGTCCGAGGAGAAGTTGAGCTCGCGCCCCCCGAGCTTTCCGAGCGCGAGCAGCGACGGAGCGAGCGTCTGCGTCTCGTGCGCCGCCAACGCGAGGCCCGCCGAGAGCGCGCGGTCGGCGAGATCCGAAAGCTCGCGCAGGCCCTCGCGGAACGGGCGCCCCGCGAGATCGCGCGCGGCGATCTGCAGCAGCCCTCGATACTTCGCGGTCCGGATCGCGTCCCAGTCCGGGCCGGATTCGGCGTTCGGGCTCTCGGATCCGGGCGCGGGCGGGAGCGCTCCTTGGATCCAGTCGAGACGCTCCGGCTTCTGGAGCAGCTGGCGCGCGAGGAAGCGGCTCGCGCCGAGCAGCGCGGGAAGCGTCGGCACGCGAGCGAGATCGAGTGGCGCGCCGGCGTCGCGGCAGCTGCGCGCGAGCGCTGCGAGCGCGCTGGCTCCAAAGGCCGGCTGCGCCGAGAGCAACAGCGCGGGCGCCCATGCGTCGATGCGCCGTGCGAGCTCCGGGAGTGCCAACGCCTCGGCCAGCGCGCCGCGCGTGGCCTCGACTGCTTCGGGGACCACGCCTGCGAGTCGCGTGGAATCGGGCAGCTCGCCCCGCTCGAGGGCGTGCAGGCTCGCGCGCAGGGATTCCGGCATGCTGCGCCGCGCTCACTGCAGCGGCGGGAAATAGGCCTCGACGCCGTGATCGCGCGCGCACTCCTGGCCGACCCGCTCGTTGTCGGCCACGACATCGCTGCCGCCGCCGTTCAGCTCGTCGAGCGAGTAGAGCTCCGAAATCCGCTCCAGCCAGCAGTGGCAGATTTCGCTGCGGAGCACGTCGTCGTCGAGGCGTGCGTTCGTCAGACAGTCGTTCAGGAAACTGCGCCGCTGTTCGTCGCTCCAGCCGCAACCCGTGACGATCGCGCAGAGCGCGATCCAGACCGCGATGCTGTGCGCGCGAGCCAGACGGCCAAGGCGGCGCTGCGACTCCATCGAGTTCGACATCGACCTCTCCCGAGCTCGAACGAGCGCCGGTTTGTGCGCCCGGATGCTCGCTCAGGTCGCGGATTCGTCAACCGCTCCGAACACGCGTTGGAGCTCGCGTGCGAGCGTGTCGAAAGCCTCGATTTCCTCGGGCACGTAGACCTCGCTGAACAGTGCGAGGGCGAAGCCCGGCGGGAGTGCGACGAGGGCGGCCCCGGAGAGGGTGTGGCGCAGCAGGCGCCTGCGCGAGAAGCGCGGGTTCGACGAGCCGATGCCCGCGAGCAGCGCCGCGCCGAGGCCGACTCCGGCGAGGCGCCGGTTCCGGTCGCGACGCAGCCGCGCGTCCTGGTGACCCTCTGCGAGGAGTGTTTGCGCGAGCCGCAGCGCTTCGGCGCTCGCCGCCCCGCGAGCGCCGCGGGGAGCTGGACTCAACGAGAGCTCGGCAACCAGCGCGGCGTGATCCGAATAGCTCGAGTCGCGTCCGCCGAGTGCCAGCTCTTCGTCCAGCTCGCGATGGATCGCGAGGGGAGTGAGGTCCGCAGCGACACCGGGGCGCGTCATCACGAAGTCGACGCGCTTGCCGTGGATGCGATTGCGGCGATAGGCGTTTCCGGGCCACACCGTGGGCGCGGCGTCTCGCAGCCAGGCGCTGCTGTTGCGCAGGCCCGAAAGCCCCGTCAGCACCTGGTACTCGGGGTCGCCCTCCTCGCAGTTGAGGTCGCCGAGCAGCACGACCGCTTCGCTCCACTCCCGCATCCGGGCCGCGAGCTGCACGATCTGGCCCGTGCGCTGGCTGCGGTAGCCATGGGGCACTTCCTTTTCGTAGCGCGCCTGCAGATGGGTGTTCACGACCGAAATCGGGCCCTGCTCGGACTCGACGCGGAGATGCACGAAACCCTTGCCGCCGAGGAAGTCGATGTGCCGCAGGTGTTGCGGCAGGGCCCGGATCAGGAAGGGCTCGAAGCGCGCGCTGCGAATCGGCAGCCGCGACAACACCAGCAGCCCGCTGCCCGCGAAGCGGGAGTCGGGCTCCCAGGCGTGGCGCAGGCCGGCCTCGAGGCCGGAGCGGAGCAGCTGCGCGCGCGCGGCCGGCGTCCAGACCTCCTGGAACGCCAGCAGGTCGAGCTCGAGAGAGCGCAGCCGCTGGCCGATCGCGGCCATCCGCAGCTCGACGTCCTCGCCCAGGGGCTCGGGCAGCGCCCAGACGTTCAACGTGGCGACGCGCAGCCGCAATTCCGAGCTGCGATCAGCGAGGGGGCGAGGCTGCTGGGGGTGCATGGCAGGCAACCGCTGCGGCGCTAGAAGCGGATTTCCACGATCAGACCAAAGCGCTTGTGGTGGACGCCCTTCGAGATCGGGGTGCCGACTCGCAGATCGACGTCGTGGCCGGCGAGCGCGAGACCGCTGCGGATGCGGATGCCGCGGCGATCGAGCTCGAAGGCGCTGCGCGGCCGCGGAATCGGCGCTTCGAGGTCGAGCTCCGGTCGGGACACCAGCCTCAGCAGTGTGCGATTGCGTGCCTGCCGGTCCTCCCCCTCGAAGCCGGGCTCGCTCGCCTGCGCCGGTGCGCAAAGCGCGAGCAGAAAGCTTGCTACGAGGCCCGCCGCAGCGGGCATATGGCCCATCCGCGCTCGCATCGATTCACCTCGCTCCGGGTTTGCTCCTTCGTTTTCGCAGAACCGGACGCAATCGATAGGATGCAAATCACATGCCGCGCCGCAAGTCGCGTGGGAAGCCGATCCGCGCCGCGCTGGCCCACCCTTGGGTAATTCTTTTCCCATGGTTGGAATTGCACTGGACGCAGTTGCCTGTCGCGTGCGGCTGGGCGTGATGCTGCGGGGCGACCGCCCGGCAACTCCGGCGCGCGCGGGCTCGGACGGCGGCTGGAGTCGGATCAGGCGAGCGCGCGCGTCGCGAACCAGAACACGCCGAGGCCGCAAATCGCGGCCGAGGCGCACTCGGCGAAGGGCCGTGCGAGCTTCCACTCGCCGAGCTCGAGGCGCTCGAGCCCTCGCAGCAGCGGCCACGCGACGGCCACCGCGAGCAGCTGGCCGGCTTCGACGCCGAGGTTGAAGCCGAGCAGCGCGCTGACGAGTTGGCGCGGCGGCAGCGCGAGCTCCGAGAGCACGCCCGCGAATCCCAGGCCGTGCACGAGTCCGAATGCGAACGCGATGGCCACCCGGAGTCGCGCGGGCCGCGCCGCGCGCGCGAGCAGCGCGAAGTGACAGGCCGTGAACAGCGCGAGTCCGAGCAGGGCCGAGCGCGGGAGCGCCCGCGAACCCGCGATCGCGACGCCGCACACGAGGGAAGTTGCGACCCAGGGCACCACGCGGTCGCGCCCGGCGAGGATCCACGCGTTCTCGGCCGCGGCCAACGCGATCGAGAAGCCGATCAAGGCCTCCACGGGTTCGGGGCGCGCCGTGATCCAGCCGCTGGTCGCGAGGCCGAGCGTGAGGCTGTGCGCGAGCGTGAACGCGCTGACCAGCGCGCCGACCTCGCCGAGGCTCGCGGCGAGCAGCAGCAGCGCTGCGACGAACGCGAGGTGATCCCAGCCGGAGAGGATGTGTCGGACGCCGATTCCGAAGTAACGCGCCATCCCGGCCGAGGTCGCCCGTTGCGGCGGCGCGGATCCGATCGCGAGCGGCGCTGTCTGCTCGAGCTCGGCGCGCGGGACGGCCTCCGACAGCACCAGGTCCAGTACGCGCCCATCGCGATCCTCGATGCGCGCGAAGTGCAGGTGCGAGGCGGCGACGTCGAGCAGCAGATGTGTCGCGAGCGCGAGCGGGCCCGAGCTCGCACACGAGACGCGCCACGCGAACACCAGCCAGCCTTCGGGCGCCGGCAGCAGTGCCGGCAGCGCTCGCGGCGTGCACGCGGCATCCCCGGCCGTGAGGCGCAGCGAATCCGCGAGGAGTCGCGCGGCGCGCTCCGCGTCGTCGGGAGACCCGAGTGGATCGAGGCCGAGTCGGGTCAGGTCCAGCCGCGAGATGCGGCTGCGCACGTCGGCGCCGCCTGCGTCGAGCCGCCAGGTCGAGTACGACAGGCTGCGCGTGTGCGCGAACGCGCGAGGGCCAGCCGCGAGCGTGAGGAGCGCTGCGACTGCAAGGCCGAGCATCGCTCGAGCGCTGTGGCGCGGCATTCGGGGACAGCTCACGGCAGCGGGTCTGCGATCTCGACGCGCGCCGCGGCGCGCAGCGTGTCGAGGCGCTCGCGGACGGCGCGATCGCCGGCCCGCCGCACGAGCTCGGCTCGCACCTGGTCTTCGATCTCTAGCAGTGGCGGCACGCGCTCCGGTTCGCGGGCAAGCACCTGCAGCAGGTGGAAGCCCTGCGCGCTGCGCAGCACTTCGCTCGTGGCTCCCGGCTCGAGCCGACTCGCGACGCGCGCCGCGCTCGGTCCGATGTAGTGGCCGAGCTCGGTCTCGGGCAGGGCGGCTGCGGGAATCTCCGCGATCACAGCGTCCCCGAGTGCCGCAGCGATGTCCTCCCAGGCCTCGCCGGCGCGCAGCCGCCGCGCTGCCTCCTGTGCGCGGGCGCGCGCGTCGGCCTCGGGCCGGCGCGGCTCGGCGCCGACGAAGATCTGCCGCAGCCGCGTGCGCCCGGGCCGGGCGAAGAATTCGCGCTGCTCGGAATAGAAACGCTCGACTTCGCCGGGCTCGGGTGCGTAGCCGTCCGCGCTCGCGACCAGGGAGCCCATCACGGCCGACACCAGATCCGAGCGAACCCGCCGGTCGCGCTCCGCGAGGCCGAGAGCCAGTGCGTGCTGGATCAACAGCTCTTCTTCGATCATGCGATCCAGCACGAAGCGGCGGTCGGCGGGCGAGAGCGGCTCGCGGCGATCCGCCGCAACCGCGTCGGTCGCGCGCTCCAGTTCCTGGCGCCGGATCTGGCGCTGGTTCACGACCGCGACGACTCCCTCGCCCTGCGCGGGCCCGAGCGCTGCGGAATCGAAGAGGCTCGCGGCGGCTGCGGCCAGGCCCGCGGCAGCGCCGCATGCGAGCAGGAGGCGTGCGGTGTTCACGGCGGCGCTGGATCTTACGCGGATCCGCGCAGTCCCGCGATTCGCTTGCCGGCTTCGCCGGAACGTGTTTGAATGCTGCCCGACCCCATCAGTGCCGACGGGCACCGGAGAGGACCGGATGAAGATCGTCGTGGATTACGACCTGTGCGAAGCCAACGCCGTGTGCATGGACGTCTGCCCCGATTGCTTTCGAGTCGAGGACGACGACACCCTGACGGTGCTGATCGAGCGACCGCCGGAGTCGCTGCGCAAGCAGGTCGAAGAGGCGGTCCGCCTGTGTCCGCGTCAGGCGCTCCGGCTGGTGGAAGGCTGAGCGCCGCTCGGTGCTCCATTCGCCGCTCTCGCGCTCGCGCGAGAACAGGGTGTCCCGCGCCTAGAAGCGATAGTCCAGCCCGAGGCTGAGCGACAGCGTGTCGAACTTCGTCACGGCTTCGAAGGGGTAGATATACGAGACCCCGCCCGTCAGGGAGATCTGGGGCGTCAGGTACAAGTCGAGCCCGCCGCCGAAGCGCATGGCGAGGCCCGTCTCCGAATCCGCGTG
>CAYTJA010000163.1:0-7636 GCA_964437835.1 uncultured Spirochaetales bacterium | reverse complement strand
AGCGCGGCGACCAGCTCCCGCATGGCCACCTCGGTGATGATCGGGTCGTAGGGCGCGCGCTCGACGCGCGCGAAGTAGCCGAGGTGCGCGAGCGGCGTGATCAGGTGCAGCTCGGCGGGCGCGGCGATCTGCGGGTGCGAGCCCAGCATGCGGGCCAACAGCGTCGAGCCGGAGCGCGGAGCTCCGATCAGGAAGACGAGTCGCTCCTGCACGCGTTCTCCCGGCCGCTCCCGGGGCAGCCTCTCGCGGGCGCCGGCCGGTGCGGAATCATCTTATGGCCTCGGCGCGCGGCTGTCCCGCTGGCAAGGGGTCTTCCCCGCGCAGTGAGCCACCGGCGAACGAAGCAAATCAAACTGCGAGGCCGTTCTCGCTCGCGACTCCAGCCAGCCAGCTCGCGGAGCGCTTCGGCGTGCGCAGGCCCGAGGCGAAATCGACGTGGACGAGGCCGCAGCGCCGCGTGTAGCCGTACTGCCACTCGAAGCCGTCGAGCAGGCTCCAGACGTGGTAGCTGCGCAGGTCGACTCCCTCGGCCAGCGCGTCTCCGAGCGCCGCGAGCAGGGCCGTGTGAACCTCGATGCGCGGCGCGTCGTCGACGCCACCCCGCGGCGGCTGCTCTTCGGCGCGCGGCACCGCGCTGGCCGTGATCTCGAGCGGCAGCTTTCCGCTGCGGCGGAAGAGCTCGACGAGGCTGCTGCCGAGCGCCGCGGCGCGCGCGGGATCCCCGGCTTCGCAGAGCTCGCCCTCGCCGCGAAACGCCGGCGCGGCGTGTGCCGCGAGGCCGAGCGGGTGCCCCGGGACGCTGCGCAGCTGCAGGCGCTGGCGCAGCGCGACGCCGAGGAAGTCGAGTGGAGCCACCAGGCGCTCCGCATCGCCTTCTCGAAAGTCCAGGCGCGCCTCGAGGCTCTCGCCCTCGAGCGGCAGCTCCGGATAGCCGTCGCCGCGCAGCGGTGCGGTGAACCAATCGAACGCGAGCTGCTGCCAGCGCGCCGCCGCCGCGACGTCTGCCTCGAGATCCCGAGCGGGCTCGCAGGCCCAGAGTCCGAGCGACGTGCCGACCCGCAGCCCTGGCTGCGCGGCCCGCAGCGCGCGGGCGCCATCGGCCTGCGCGAGGTTGATCACGTGGGTCGCGCGCCAGAACGCAGCGGGATCGCAGCGGCCCGGAGCGTGGCTGCCGAGCCCGTAGCCGCGCAGCGAGAAGCTCAGCGGATCGGCAAGCAGCAGCCAGTCGCGCACGCGGTCGCCGAGCTCGCGCGCGACCGCGTGGGCGTAGTCGGCAAAGCGCCCCGCGGTGTCGCGTTCGGGCCAGCCTCCGCGCAGCTCGAGCCGCTCGGGCAGATCCCAGTGGTAGAGCGTCGGAAGCGGCCGGATGCCTGCCGCGAGCAACGCGTCTATCAGGCGGCCGTAGTGATCGAGCGCCGCGCGGTTCGCCGCGCCGCGGCCGCGCGGCAGAATCCGCGGCCAGGACAGCGAGAAGCAGTAGCTGGTTGCGCCGAGGTTGCGCAGCAGAGCCACGTCGTCGCGCGCTCGGCGGTACGAATCGCTCGCGGTGGCCGGCAGGCTGCGGCCGCAGATCTGCTCGGGGCGCCGTGCAAAGACATCCCAGATCGAGTCCTCGCGCCCATCGGCGGCCGCAGCGCCCTCCGAGCAGAGCGCCGCACTGCTCGCACCCCACAGGAAGCCGGCCGGAAACTCGAGCTTCGACATCTGGGCCGCAGGGTAAGGCGCGCAGCGCTTTTCGCCGATGGGAAGCTCATGCGGCCGATCGAGTGGGGCTGCCTGCTGGCCCTCGCACTGGTCTACGCGCCCGCGTTGCGCGCGCTGGCCGGGGTCTGGTTCTCGGTCGACTACTACTCCCACGGAGTGCTCGTCCCGGGGGTTGCGCTCTGGTCCGCGCTGCACTCCCCGGCGCGGAGGCAGGCGGCCGTGTGCCCGCGCGACCGCCGCGGCTTCGCGCTGATCGGCGGCGCGCTGGGGGTCTACGCCGCGGGGGTCGGCCTCGGATCGGCCTCGCTCCAGGGAGTTGCGCTCGTCGCGACCGTGGCAGGGGGCGCGCTCCAGCGCTGGGGCCCGGCCGGGCTGCGCGCGCTTGCGTTCCCGGTCGGCTTCCTCGCGTTCATGGTGCCAGTGCCGGAGGCCTGGCTCACGCCGCTGATCGTGCAGCTCCAGCTCTGGGTCAGCGCGGCCGCGACCGCGCTGCTGGCGGCTGCGGGGTTCGCCGTCGCGCGGGAGGGCAACGTGCTCGTGCTTCCCGATGGCGCCTCGCTGTTCGTGGCCGAGGCCTGCAGCGGAATCACCTCGCTCGTCACGCTGACCCCGCTCGCGGTAGTGCTCGCAGCGGTGACGGAGCGCAGCCTCGCGCGCAGGCTGCTGATCGTGGCGAGTGTCGTCCCGCTCGCGATGCTCGGGAACCTGCTGCGAGTGGTCGGAACCGTGCTCGCGTCGAGCGCCTTCGGAGTCGAGCGCGCGACGCAGGGCCCGATCCACGACCTCGCGGGAATTGCGAGCTTCGCGCTGTCCTGCGCGCTGCTGATCGGCGTCGCTGCCGCGCTGCGCTGGCTCGCTCCGGCGGATGCGGCCCGCCCCGAGGCTCCGAGCCCGGGCTGATCCGACAGCTGCTCCCGCGCGCAGCGAGCTGCAGCCGAGTGGGGTGGTCCGGGCTGTGCCCGGACCGGGACCACAAGGCTAACGTCCGGTGGCTGTGGCCAACGCGGGCTCCGGATCTGCAGCCGCGGGACTCGCCGAGCGCGTCAAGGCGCTCGCGCTCGCGGTCGGCTTCGATCTCGCCGGGGTTGCAAAGGCCCGCCCGACGCCCGAGACCGAGTTCCTGCGCGAATGGCTCGCGCGAGGCTTCGCCGGCGAGATGCACTACCTCGGGCGGCGTGCGGAGGAGCGCGTCGACCCGCGCCGGGTGCTGCCAGGGGCGCGCAGCATCCTCGCGGTGGCGCTGGTCTACGACCGGCCCGGCCTCGCGGCGCCCGCTCCTGATGCGCCTCGCGTCGCGCGCTATGCCGGCGGCGAGGACTATCACGAGCTGTTGCTCGATCGCCTGCGCGCAGTCGAGAGCGGGCTCGAAGCGCTCGCGGGGCGCCCGGTCGCGTCCCGCGCCTACGTCGACACCGGTCCGGTGCAGGAGCGCGTCTTCGCGGCCTTGGGCGGGCTCGGCTGGATCGGGAAGAACACCTGTCTGATCCACCCGCGGCTCGGCTCCTATCTGTTCCTGGGAGTGCTGCTGACCGACCTCGAGCTCGAGCCCGACGCGCGCGAGCCGGATCACTGCGGCAGCTGCCGCGCTTGCCTCGACGCCTGCCCCACGGGTGCGTTTCCGGAGCCCTTTGTGCTGGATGCGACGCGCTGCATCTCCTACGCGACGATCGAGTCGCGTGGAGCGATTCCACTCGAGCTCCGCGAGGGCCACGGAGGCTGGCTCTTCGGTTGCGATCTCTGCCAGGAGGTGTGCCCGTGGAACCAGCGCAGCCGGCGCAGCCTGCCCGCCGAACACGAAGCGCTGCGCGCACAGCTCGCGCCGCGCACGCAGTGGCTCGAGCCGACTCTCGCCTGGCTGCTCGCGCTCAGCGAGGAAGAATGGCGCCGCGCGACGCGCCGCACCGCGTTGCGGCGCGCGCGCTGGCGGGGACTGCTGCGCAATGCGCTCGTGGTCGCGGGAAACATCGGCGGCGCCGAGCTGGCCCCGCTGGTGCGGGCGCACGCGCAGGGCTCCGACGAGCTGCTCGCCGAACACGCGCGCTGGGCCCTGGCCCGCATGGAAGCGCGAGCCGCGCGCTGAGCCGCAGGCGAAACGAGCTCAGCCGCAAGGGGTCTTGCCCCGCGCAGTGAGCCGCAGGCGAACGAAGCTCAAAATTGTGGCTTGCGCGCGACGAGCTGCGCGAGCTCGAGCGGCCGGTCTCCAGGCGTGCGCCCTTCCCAGACGCGCTCGGGCACGAGGCCCGGGAAGAGGCGCGGCAGCTCTCCCGGCTCGAGCAGGAAAGCTGGGTTCTTCGGGCCATGGCCCAGCGCGCGCTGGCGAACGCTGAAGGTCTCGTAGAGCAGCAGGCCACCCGGGCAGAGCAGGTCTTGGATTGCGGGCGCGAGTGGACGAAACAGAAAGCGAAACACGAGCACTGCAGCGCAAGTGCCCGTTGCCACGGGTATTTGATGCCCGGCTTCGAGTTCTGCGCGAAGTCCGAGCAGAGGCAGTCCTCGCTCGCGCGCTTCGCGCGCCATCTCGCGCAGCGCGGCGGCGTCGCGGTCGATCCCGATGCTGCGGATTCCCTCTGCGGCACAGCGGAGCGCATTGCGGCCGCTGCCGCAGGCGAGGTCGAGGATCGGGCCGCGCGCGGCGAGCGCGTGCAGCTCGGGGAGATGGGAAGCGACGAGCTCGGAGGCCGCTCCGCGCTCGGACTCGATCATGCCGCGCCGCGGCGCCGCAGGCCGCGGCGCAGCAGCAGCTGGAACAGGCGGCCTGGGTAGTCGGTCACGATGCCGTCCACGCCGAGTGCGAGCAGCCGTTCCATTTCGTCGTCGTCGTTGATCGTCCAGACGTGCAGCTGCGCGCCGTACGCGTGGGCGTGCGCGACGAGCTCGCGCGTGACGATCGGCTCCCCCGCGAATTCCGCGGGCACCTGGTAGGCCATCGCGCGGCTGCGCGGCGCGCGCCCCTCGCGCACCGAGGCGACCAGCTCGAGGATGTCCGCGACGCAGGCGCCCTCGGCGACCCGCGTGCCGCGCGCGGCGAGCGCCGCGCGCAGCAGGTCCATCACGGTATTCTCTCCAGCGGTGAGCAGCACGCGCGCTGCGGCGTGGGCGGCTTCGACGGCGTCCAGGGTGGCCGCGATCAGCGCGGGCTCGGCGGCCTTGAGCTCGAGGTTGAAGCGCGCGTGCGGAAAGCGCAGCAGCGCTTCGGAGAGCGTCGGAATGCGCAGGCCGGCGCCGCGAAACGGAAAGCTCCGGCCGGATGCGGGACTGAATCGGTAGCCCGCGTCGAGCCGCGCGAGCTCGCTCGAGTCGAAATCGCGGATCGCGCCCGCGGCGTCGGTGGTGCGGATCACGTCGTCGTCGTGCAGCAGTACGGGCACGGCGTCGCGCGTGTGTTGCACGTCGCTCTCGAGGATGTCCGCTCCCTGCGCGAGCGCGCGCTCGAACGAGAGCAGCGTGTTCTCGGGTGCTTCGCCCGCGCAGCCGCGGTGCCCGAGCACCAGCGGCGTCGGCGCGTCGAAGAAGGAGTGGGGCTTCACCGGCCTACGGTACCATGCGCCCTTCGATGTCCGTGCTGACCCGGGAACGCATCGCCCTGGCCCTCGAATCGGGTCGGCTCGTGATCGAGCCTTTCTCGCCCGATCAGCTCGGCGCGGCCTCGATCGACCTCACGCTCTCGGACGAAATTCGCGTGATCGAGTCCGGGCCCGCGATCGACGTCGTCGAGAGCGCCGACTTCCGCCACCACACGCGCCGCCAGACTCTCGACCAGCCCTTCGTGCTCGAGCCCGGTGTCACGATCCACGGCATCACGCGTGAGCGCATCACGCTGCCGCCGGACCTCTGCGGCTTCCTCGAGGGCCGTAGCCGCTTCGCGCGCCTCGGCCTGATGATCCACGTGACTTCCGCCTTCGTGCAGCCGGGAGTCTCGAATCGACAGGTGCTCGAGATGAGCAACGTGTCGCAGCGCCCGCTGCGGATCCACGCGGGTGTCCGGCTGTGTCAGCTCGTCCTGATGGAGACGCGCGGTGAGGCGCGCTACCAGGGCCGCTTCGCGCATCAGGAAGAGATCTAGCGAGCGCGGACCTCAGATCGCAGGGATAGTCAAATCCTCCCCACCCGCGGCGTCGCGGTTTGCACTCGCTCCGATGGAGCATCGGACTATCCGAACGATCTGACCTGCGTGCTCGCTCGGGTTGACGTTTGCAGGCTGCCGGGCATGCTTCGGTTCCTGGCCGGGGGGCTGGGATAAGGGAGGAAGGACATGCAAATCGGGTTTCGAGCAGATCGGTCGCGATCCTGGATCGCGGCCATAGCACTTGGCACGGTGCTGGTCGCAGCACCGGTTCGAGCGCAGTCGAATCAAAACGTCGATGCCGGCATAGGCGCGCTCTCGGCGCTCGCGACGCTCTTTTACGCGCCCGTGAAGCTGGTGTACGCGACGACGGGCCTGCTGATCGGCGGCATCGCCTGGGGGTTCTCGGGCGGGGATGCCCAGGTCGCCAAGGCCGTGATCACGCCGGCGGTACAGGGCGACTACGTGATCACTCCGGATATCATCCGCGGCCGCAGGCTTCCGGAGTTCTACGGCCGGGATCCGCGCTACCGCGATTCCGAGGTCGCGCAGGCTCCGCTCCCGGGCCCGGCCGCGCCGCTCGTCGAAGAGGAGTACTGAGCCGCGCCCGCGGCGGCGCGCGCGAGCGCGCGCCGCCGCGGGTGGCGGAGAGGCGGCAGGGCGCGTACTGAATCGGGTCCGCCCACCCGTCGATGAGAGACTCCGCCGTGGCCGAGTTCAGCTCCGATCTCGCCTCCCAGGTCTGGCTGGCCTTCGCCGCCGGTGTGCTCTCGGTGCTGTCTCCCTGCGTCCTGCCGCTGCTCCCGGCCTATCTGTCGCTGCTGTCCGGGATCTCCGTCGAACAGCTCGAGCAGGGAACCGGAGACCGCGAGCTGCGGCGGCGCGTGATGCGCGCCTGCCTCGGCTTCGTGTCCGGCTTCTCGCTGGTCTTCGTCGTGATGGGCGTAGGCGCCGTGGCGGCCGGCCGCGTGCTGCGCAGCTGGCGATTCGAGCTGTTCGGACTCGAAATCGGAATCAGCCAGGTCGCGGGGCTCTTCGTGGTGGCGCTCGGGCTGCACATCAGCGGCCTGACGCCGATCCGCGCGCTGTATCGCGACACCCGCTTCCAGTTCAGCGTCGGCGAGCGGAGCTTCAGCAGCAGCCTGTGGGTCGGCGCGGGTTTCGCGCTCGGCTGGTCGCCCTGCATCGGTCCGATTCTCGCGGGGATCCTGAGCGTCGCCGGAAGCCGCGAGACGCTGCTGCAGGGAGTGCTGCTGCTCTCGATCTATTCGGCCGGGCTCGCGCTGCCGTTCCTGTTCGCGGGCTGGAGCATGCAGCGCTTCCTCGAGGCCTTTCAGCGCGTCCGCCGCTATTTCCGCGCGCTCGAGCTGGTTTCCGGGGCGGTGTTGGTCTGCGTCGGGCTGCTGCTCGTGACGAATCAGCTGAGCGCGCTTAACAGCCGCTTCCGCTTCCTGACGGATTGGATCGCGGCCGCGGAGCGCGCGCTCCAATGAAGGCCCGAGGCAGGGCGCTCCGGCAGCTGCACGCGATTGCGGCGTTCGCCGCCGTGCTCCTGGCCTGCGGGCCCACAGGGGAGGGCTCCCTGCTGCCCGCACTCGACTTCACGCTGCCGAAGCTCGAGGGGGGCGTGCTGCGACTCTCGGAGCTGCGCGGCAAGACCGTGCTGCTCGATTTCTGGGCGACCTGGTGCGAGCCCTGCATGTTCCAGGTTCCGGAGCTGAACGCACTCTGGCGCGAGCACAAGAGCGGGGAGGTCGTGGTTCTCGGCGTCGCGGTAGACGTCGAGGGGGCCCCCGTCGTGGGGCCTTGGGTCGAGGAACACCGCGTCGAGTACCCGATCCTGCTCGGCGACGAGAGCCTCGCCTTCGA
>CAYTJA010000162.1:0-18175 GCA_964437835.1 uncultured Spirochaetales bacterium | reverse complement strand
CGCGCGCCTGCGCCGAAGGCAGGATCAGCGAAAAAAGATGATAGGCGCTCTCGCAGTCCGCGGGAATCACCGGGAGGGTTGCGCCCTGGGCCCGCGCCCAGTCGCCGAGCTCCTCGCGGTAGCGCAGCCACAGGCGCGCGCGTCGGGCCTGCACGGCCG
This sequence comes from uncultured Spirochaetales bacterium, assembly GCA_964437835.1. GTDB lineage: Bacteria > Myxococcota_A > UBA9160 > UBA9160 > SMWR01 > CAYTJA01. The sequence goes on along the minus strand of CAYTJA010000162.1, from coordinate 18,016 downwards.
CGCGCGCCTCGAGCTGCGCGTAGAGGAACGCGCACACCAGCTCGGAGGGCAGGTAGCTCGAGCCGTGGTCGACCCAGGTGTATTTGTCGACCTCGCCGCGGAAGAAGCGGCTGCGATCCGTGCCCTTCTCGCGCAGGATCTCGGCGCGCGCGACGAAGCGCGCGTCGTTCACCAGCAGTGCGCCGCCCTCACCCCCGGTGAAATTCTTCGTCTCGTGGAACGAGAGCGTCGCGAGCGCGCCGTGGCTCCCGAGCGGCCTGCCCTGGCGGCGGCCGAAGAGGCCGTGCGCGTTGTCCTCGATCAACATCGCTCCGGCCCGGCTCGCGATCCCTGCAAGCTCGCCCAGCGCACAGCCGACGCCCGCGTAATGCAGCGCGACGATCGCGCGCGTGCGCGGGCCGACGCGCTCGGCCGCGCGCGTCGGGTCGAGGTTCAGCGTGTCGGGGAGCACGTCGGCGAAGACCGGCCGTGCGCCGTGCAGCGCGAAGGCCGCGGCGGTAGTGACGAACGCGAAGGAGGGAACGATCACTTCGTCACCGGGCTGGAGCGCGAGCAGCAGCGCGCAGAGCTCGAGCGCGTGCGTGCAGGACGGCGTCATCAGCACGCGCGCCGAAGCGTGCTCGCGCTGGAGCAGCTCGGCGCAGCGCTTCGTAAAGTATCCGTCGCCCGAGAGCTGCCCGAGCTCCACCGCCTGGCGGATGTAGTCGAGTTCGTTTCCGAGCAGGGTCGGTCGGTTGAAGGGAATGCGGTAGCTGCGCTTCACACGCTCGCCCCGCGCGGCGTGCGCCAGCGGTGGAGCCAGAGCTCGATGCGCTCGGCCGCGAAGCCGAAGCGCCCGAAGTGCTGCAGCGCGCGCGTGTTGCGGCCCTGCGTCACCAGACGCGCGCGCTGGCGACCCTGGCTGCGCATCCACGCGAGCGCGTGCGCGGTGAGCGCCGCCGCGCAGCCGTGGCCGCGCGCCGCGGGCGCGACCGCGAGCAGGTCGAGCTGGCCGCAGGTGGCGTCGGGCAGGTCGCAGGAGAGGTAGCCCTGCGGCGATCCCGGCGCGCCGACCGCGAAGACCGCTGCCGCGCCGCCTGCGCACTTGCGCTCGATCCAGCGCGCGTAGAGCGCGTCGCAGCGCTCGCGAGGGAAGTTCGGGTCGGCGTAGAAGCGCGAGTCGTGGTGGCTCTCGCGCGCGATGGCCTGCAGGCCCGGCAGATCGTCGGGCAGCGCCAGGCGCACCGCAGGGGCTGCGGCGGATGCGGGGCCCGCGAAATCGCCCGACAGCGACTTCGAGATCGTGAGGCGCAGGTCCACGACGCGGAAGCCGGCGTCCTCGGACGCGCGCAGGCCGTCGAGCTCGCCGGCGTCGAGCAGCAGCACCAGGCAGTCGATTTCGGCGCGGTCCGCAGCGCTCGCGAGCTCCGCGGCCTCGGCGGCCGCGCGCGGCGGCAGCGTGACGCGCGCGATCCGGCAGGCGAAGAACTCGCTGTCGAAGTCGAGCAGCTGCCAGGCATCGCGGCTCATCGTCGCTCTGGGAGCAGGGGCAGTCCGGTGCTCTCGCGCACGGTATAGGGGGGTCGCCCCAGCGTGCGGAAGTGCATGCGCGCGAGATACTCCCCAATGATGCCGAGCGCGAAGAGCTGCGCGCCGGAGAAGATTGCAATCACCGAGGCGAGGAAGGGGAAGCCCGGGACGCTGGTGCCCTGGAGCAGGTAGCGGCCCAGTACGAAGGCCAGCACGAAGGAGCCGAAGAGCGTGAACACGAAGCCGACCAGACTCGCGAGCTGCAGCGGCCGGATGCTGAAGCCGGTCAGCATGTTCAGCGCGTGTGAGATCAGACGCCCGAAGCTGTAGTGCGAGACGCCCGAGCGGCGAGGCTCGTGGCGCACGCGCAGTGCAGAGAAGCGGGTCGTCGCCCAGGTGAGCAGCACGTCGATCGAGACGAAGGGGCTCGCGTAGTCGGCAAAGGCCTCGCGCAGCGGCAGCCGGAACGCGCGGAACGCGCTGACCTGTTCGGCGATCTCGGCGCCCATCGCGTTGCGCAGCGCGAACTTCGTCGCGCGGGACGCGACGTCGCGCCAGATCCCGTGCTGCTCGCGCTCGGGCGTGCCGTAGACCACGTCGTGGCCCTGCGCGAGCCGCTCGAGCAGGCGCGGGATCTCCTCGGGCGGGTGCTGCAGATCGTCGTCGAGGGTCACGACGACCTCTCCGCGCGCGCGGTGGATGCCGGAGAGCAGCGCATTGTGCTGCCCGTAATTGCGCGTCAGTCGGTAGCCGCGCACCCAGGGGTGCTGCGCCGCGAGCGCGCGGATCACCTCCCAGCTGCGGTCGCGGCTGTCGTCGTCCACCAGCAGGAGCTCGAAGCGGCGCGCAGAGGCCTCGAGCACAGGGAGCAGGCGCTGGCAGAGTTCGGGCAGGATCTCGGCGCTGTGGAATACGGGCACCACCACCGAGAGCGAGTCCAGCGGTGCGCGTGCAGCTTCGGTGAGAGCGGAGCTCGGGGCTAACGAATCGGTCAAGGCGAACCGCCACTCCGAACTCGGGCGCGAACCTGGGCGCTCGGCCCGCGCGCGCTCGGGCGCGAATGCCAGTCAGGGTAACATGCCCGCGGGGAGGGCGATGCGGAGCGGCGCGGCGGAGCAGCCGGAACAGAGCACAGTCGGCCGGCCCACTGGGAGCGGCAGCGCTCGGGTTGCGGTGGCGCTCGGCCTCGCGAGCCTCGCGCTCTACGCCCCGGCGCTCGGCTTCGAGCTGGTCGCTTTCGACGACCTGAAGTACCTGCCGCGGAACCCGCATCTTCGCGACGGCCTGAGCCTCGAAGCGCTCGCCTGGGCCTTTCGCAGCGACTACTTCAGCAACTGGCATCCGCTGACCTGGATCTCGTACCTGGTCGACCTCGAACTCTTCGGTCCGAGCGCGGCCGGCCACCATTTCGTGAACATCCTGCTGCACGCTGCGAGCGCGGCGCTGCTCGGCTTCGGGCTCTCGCGCGCGACCGGGCGCGCGGGCGCGAGCTTCTTCGCAGCCGGCCTGTGGGCTCTGCACCCGCTGCGCGTCGAGTCCGTCGCGTGGGTCTCGCAGCGCAAGGACGTGCTCGCACTCGCGATCGGGCTGCTCGCGATCGGCGCCTACCTGCGCTTTGCGCAGCGCGGCGGCCTCGCGCGTTATGCACTGACGGCGGCGCTGTTGGCGGCGGGCCTGATGGCGAAGCCGGTGCTCGTCACGCTGCCGCTCTTGTTCCTGTTGCTCGACCACTGGCCCCTCGGCCGGGACCGCGCCGCGCCGGCAGGGGCGCGCGCCAGGCGCATCGCAAAGCTGTGGGCCGAGAAGCTGCCGCTCTTCGCGCTGTCGCTCGTGTCGGCGGCGATCACGCTCGCGGTACAGCGCGGCGCGCAGGCGGCGAGCCCGGAGCAGGAAATCCCGCTCCTGCTGCGGCTCGCGAACGCCGTCTACTCGCTCGCCCGCACCCTCGCGAAGGTGCTCTGGCCCGCCGATCTCTCGGCCTACTACCTCCACCCCTATCTGCCCGGCGGCGAGGCACCCGGACCCTGGCTCGTCGTGGCCGTAGCGGGGCTCGCAGGCGCGACCGCGCTCGCGTGGCGCTTCCGCTCCTCGGGCCATGCGTGGGTCGGCTGGCTCTGGTTCGGCATCGCGCTGCTGCCGAATCTCGGGCTGGTGCAGGTCGGCATGCAGGGAATGGCCGACCGCTACAGCTACCTGCCCTCGATCGGGCTCTGCACGGCGCTCGGCTTCGGCGCGGCGGACGTCGCCGCGCGCTGGCTCCCGCCGCGCGCAGCGCGTGCGGGCGCCGCGCTGCTGCTCGCGGCGCTCGCCGCCGCGAGCGCGCGGCAGCTCGAGACCTGGCGCAGCACGGAGTCGCTGTTCCGGCACGCGCTCGAGATCGAGCCGCGCAACTGGTTCGCGCACGCCCATCTGGCCGAGCTCTGGCTCGAGGCCGGCCGCACGCAGCTCGCGGCTGAACACCTGCGCGCGACCCTCGCGGAGGTGCCCTACCTCGAGCAGTACTGGTATGCGCTCGGCATCGCCGAGGCCCGAGGCGGGCAGCGGGCCGCCGCGATCGAGGCTCAGCAGCGGGCCGTGGCGCTCGCCCCGGGGCACATGAAGGCCCAGCGCGCGCTCGCGAATCTGCTCACCCAGGAGGGCCAGCCCGCTGCGGCGCTAGCGCACCGGCAGGCCGCGGTCGCCGCCGCGCCGCGCAACCCCAAAGTGCGGCTCGAGCTCGGCCTGGCACTGCTCGAGAGCGGCGCACGCGCGGCCGGCCGCGCAGAGCTCGAGCGCGCGCGAGACCGCAGCGTCGAGCTCGGGGATCGGGAGACTGCCGAGCGCGCGGCTCGCGCACTCGGCCGGAGCGCTGCCCCGGCAGGGCCGCGCGGCGAGCCTGCGCCCGCGCCGGATCAGTCCTCGAGGTAACCCAGGGCTTCGAGCGCGCGCTGCGTCTCGGGGTCCAGCTGGCGCTCCGGTCCGCCGCGCGGAGGCGGCGGCAGCGACGCGAGATACGCATCGAGTGCAGCGCGCAGCGCGGCCGCGCGCTGCGGTTCGTCGCGCGTGAGGTCGCGCTCTTCGGCCGTATCGGCGCGCAGATCGAAGAGGCGCTCCGCTCCGTGTTCGCTCGCCGCGTACTTCCAGTCCGCGCGCACCAGCGCGCGCCAGGCGCCGTCGCGCGATTGGCTCGGCAGCGGATCGACCTCCGCAACGATCGGGTGTGCGGGCGCGGGCAGCAGCTCGCCCTGGATGTCCGTCGGCGGCGCGACCCCGAGCTCGTGCAGCAGCGTCGGCAGCAGGTCCGTGAGCGAGACGGGCGCCTGCGAGCGGCCCGGCGCGGGGCCCCTGCCGAGGGGGACCTTGATCAGCAGCGGCACGCGGATCTCGGCTTCGCTGAGCGTCTTGCCGTGCCCGAAGCGGCCCTGCTCCCCGAGCAGCTCGCCGTGATCGGCGGTCACTGCGATCAGCGCGCCGTCGTAGCGCCCGAGCTCGCGCAGCCCAGCGAAGAGGCGCGCGAGCTGGGCGTCGAGGTAGCGCAGCTCGGCTGCGTAGAGCTCGCGCAGCCAGGCATGCCTGGCGGCGTCATCCGCGGGTGGGGATGCGGGCGGCGCCGGCATGAACTCGGGCGGCGGCGCGAAGGGGAAGTGCGGGTCGTAGTAGTTCAGGAACAGGAATAACGGACGGTCGTGATGAGTTTCGAGCCACGCCAGTGCAGCGTCCGTGACCTCGGCGGCGGGGCGTCCGTTGATGGCTTGGATGCCGTTGTCGTCGTAGTGCGCGAAGCCCTGTGCGAGCCCGAAGATGCGCTTCAGCCACGGGCCGGCGACGATCGCGGCCGTCTCGAAGCCGTGGGACTGCAGCCGCTCGGCGAGAGTCTGCTCGTCCTCCGAGAGTCCCCACGCGCGGTAGTGGGACCAATGTCGGTCCTGCAGCGCCGAGGCCAGGCTGATCGGGCCCTTCGGATCGAGACTCGCGCCGTGGCTCGTCGGGAGCTTGCCGGTGAAGAGCGACGCGTGGGCCGGCAGCGTCCAGCTCGAGGGGCTGTAGGCGCGCTCGTAGACGGTCGCCTCGGCGGCCAGCTGGTCGAGCGCGGGCGTGAGCCCGCCGCGGTGGCCATAGCAGCCGAGGTAGTCCGCGCGGGTGGTGTCGAGGCTGAGCAGGATCAGATCCGGCGCGGGCGCCGCCGCCAGAGGGCCGCAGCCCGCCGCAGCGGCCAGCGCAATCGGAATGGCGGCAAGCGCGCGGCGTAGCAGGATCACGGCGCGGCTGCGGCCGGCGGCGCGGGATCGCGCACGCGCCGCGCTGCGATGATTTCGAGCTTTCCGTCCGCACGCAGGCGCAGCACGGAACCCGGGCCCCGGTTCAGCCGCCAGGGCGTCTCGCCCTCGCGCGGCGGCAGCTCGTAGCCGCGCAGCGAATCGTCGTCGTAGAGCACGCGCAGTACGGCGCCTCGGTGCTTGAACAGGGTGTCGCGCGGCAGCGTAGCGGGTCGCTCGAAGTACAGGAGCGCGCCCTGCGGCAGCTGCGGGAGCTGCTCGCGCAGCTGCGCGAGGATGCTGCGCGTGAGCGCGCTGCGCGAGACAAGCGGTGCGAGGCGGCGTTCGAAGCGCGCGTGCGACAGCGCGACGAAGCCGGTGAGCGCTGCGACCGCGAGCGGCGCGCGTGCGCGCTGCGGAAGCAGCGCCGCCGCGGCTTCGAGGCTCGCAGCGGCCGCGATCGCGAGGCCGACCAACGGCAGCGTCGAGTAGAACGGATAGGCGTGTCCGCTCAGGAACAGCACCGGAAGCAGTGCCGCGAGGAACCACGCGGCGCCATGGCCGAACAGACGCCGGGACCGCTCTCCGCCCCACCACGCGAGCAGCGCCACTGCTACCGCCGCAGCCGCGAGTGCCGACGCAGACCGCAGCAGCAGGGTCGCCTCGCCGGCCCAGAGCAGGTGCCGCCCGAGGTTCGGCAGCACGAAGTCGAGGCTCTGCGCGTAGGGCCCGCGCTCGGGCAGGCCGAACGCAGCGATGCGCCACAGCGCGAAGGCGCCCGCGACGAGCGCCGCGCAGGCGGGGCCGCAGAGCCGCTGCGCGAGCGGGGGCAGGGGGGCCCCGGCCGGGCGCGGGCCGAGTTCGCGCAGCAGCAGCAGCAGCGGAAGTACTACAGCGGACTCCTTCGAGAGCAGCGCCGCGAGCAGCCACGCGAGTGCCAGCGCGAGCCAGCGTCCGCGGCGCTCTCGCCGCGCGCGTTCGAACGCGAGCCAGCTCGCGAGCGCGGCGCCGGTCGCGAGCAGGTCCTGTACCACCGAGAGCCACAGCTGTCCGTCCGCGGCGATCGCGCTCGTCGCATAAGCCAGCGCGAGGCCGAAGGCGGGTCCGGCCGCGCAGCCGAGCGCGGCGAGCACGCGCGCGACCAGCAGCGCATTCAGCCACAGCAGCGCGAGATTCGCCGCGTGGAACGCGAACGGATCGGGTCCGAAGAGCGCGCGCAGCGAGCCGAACCAGGCGTTCGTCGAGAGCGGGCGATACGCGTGATGGCGGTCCAGCAGGCCTTCGCGGTTGCGCTCGAAGCTGAACCACGAGGGCCAGTCGCGCGCCGAATCGAGCTGCGCGCGGTCGAGGAACACGTAGTCGTCGCCGTAGAAGTCGAGCCCGAGACTGCCGGAGTAGAACGCGGCGAGGATCGCCGCGAGCAGGCACGCGCGCGCTGCGCCGACTCCAGCCGCGCCGAGCCGCACCGAGCCGAGCGGCGGCGCGGGAGCCGCGCACTGCTGCTGCTCGCTTGCGGCCGGGTTCATGCGCAATGCGGAGGCTATCGCAGCCGCGCGGCGACCCGGGCCGCTAGCCTTGTGGCCCCGGTCCGGGCACAGCCCGGACCGCCCCCCTTCGTCGCCTCACGCGCGTGGCGAGCAGCCCCGCAGCCGCGGCCGCGAATACGAGCTGCGGCAGCCACGCGAAGCGTGCAAGGGGCAGGAACGCGAGCTCCAGCTCGCGAGTTCCGGGCGGCAGCTCGACGCCGAGATAGGTCCCGCGCAGTGCGCGCACGCGCAGCGGGGCCCCCGCAGAGAACGCGCGCCACTGCGGGTGGTACTGCTGGCTGACGAAGAGCAGCGAGGGCTCCGCGACCGGCGTCACGCGGAATTGCAGGCGGTCGCCGGTATCGCCCTGCCGCACGACCGGCGCCTGCGGCAGCGCGCGCGTGTCGCGCGGGAGCTCGCCCTCCGCACCCGGGCCGATCCACTGGATCTCGCGGGGCCTCGCCTCGGCGAAGCGCAGCAAGGGGATTCCGCCCGCTCGCGCGGCGATCGCGGGAGCCGCTGGGTCCACCGGCCGCGCGAGCGCGACGAGCGTACTCACCGCCGCGAGCGCGAGCTCATCGCCGCCCAGGGAATCGCGGGGTGCGAGTCCCCGGAAGTGGCGGCCGAGGACCGCCGTCCCCTGCGCCGAGACGCGAGCCGCGAAATCCTGATAGGCGCGCGGCGAGAGCGAGTCGTAGCTGTGGATGCTGCGCAGGCCGAGCCAGGCCTCCTGATTCGGGGGCAACACGGCGTCGCTCGCGCGACCCGGACTGCTGATCCTCGCATAGCGGCTTCCGTCCGCGGTGAGTGCGCGGAGCTCATCGGAGAGCGGCGAGCTGCGCGCGACGTCCTCGGCTGCGCGCATCAGCCGGAGCGGGAGTCCGTAGTGCAGGGCGCTGGCGGCTGCGACCGCGGCGATGAAGCTCGGCCGCGGCCGGCAGCAAGCGGCCAGCGCCGCCGCGAGCAGGCCGACTCCCACTGCTACCTGCGGCCAGCACCACGGCGCGGCGGCTCGAGACCAGCCGAGACCGAGGATCCCGACCAGCGCGAGGCTGAGGAACGCGAGCGCAGCGCGCGGCAGCGCGAGCCCGCGCAGCAGCCGATCGACGCCACAGGCCGCGAGCGCCACAGCCGGAATCCAGGCTCCCGCGAGCGGTGCATAACGCGAGATCCCGAGGCCGAGCCAGCGCAGCGCGAAGCCGTAGGCGTCTGCAGACAGCGTCAGCAGCAGGGCACCCGCGCAGAACGCGAGGGGCGGCCAGAGCCGGCGCAGGCCCGCGCGCGAGAGCCCCGCGAGCGCGAAGAGCGCGAGCGGGGGCGTGAGTGCCACGCCGTCGAAGGGCAGCGGCGCGGCGTCTGCGAAGGGATTGCCGAGCCAGAGAGGATCCAGACGCTGCGCCGCAAACAGCAGCGCGCGCGCGCCGGAGAGATCGGGCAGTGCCGACAGGAAGAATTCCGGCTCCGGCGCGGCCCTGGCCGAGCGCTGCAGCGTGAGCCAGAGGTCCGCGTAGACGGGCAGCGCGGAGAGCGCGCCGGCCGCGGCGCAGGCGAGCAGCGCGACCGCGCGGCGCAGTGCCTCGCGCGGCTGGCCCGGGCAAGCGCGCCGCAGGGCCACGAGCGCGAAGCCCGCAGCCAGCCACGCGTGCCAGACGATCTGCTGAGGATACGCGGAGAGCAGCAGCGCGTGGCTCGAAAAGGCCGCGAAGAGTGCGCTCGCGAGCGTCGGGCGTCTGGCCAGCCGTGCGATCGCGCAGAGCAGGCCGGCGGTCCAGCAGATCCCCGCGACGAACATTCCGAAGCAGAGCCAGAAGGCGCAGAAGCTGCCGATCGAGAGGGCGAGTGCGCCGATCGCGCAGGCGAGCGGCTGCAGGCCGAGCGTCGCGAAGAGCGCGAAACCGAACAGCGCCGCGCCCGCGCTGTGCAACGCGACCTGCGCCGTATACACGCGCAGCGGATCGTCACTCGCGAGCGCGAGCAGCCGCGTCAGGAAGTACGCGCGGCTGAAGCCCGCGACGTGAATCGCGGGGCGTCCGAGCTGCGTGTGCGGATTCCAGGTCGCGAGCCAGCCGCTGCGCGCGCCGCGGAGCTGGTGCGCGAGCTCCGGGAGCGTGACGGAGCTCTGGTCCGAGAGCGCGCGCGCCTGGGGCGGCCCCGGAGCCGCCGCAGCCGGAAGGCCGAGCTCGGACCGGTTGTCGTGCGCGGCGATCACGTGACCGCGCAGCCAGAGCGGCTCGAAGAAGAGCAGCCAGACCGCTGCGACGAGAACGAGCGCGGCGCGCCGACTCATCGCGAGGCGTCTCTCGCCGCAGGGCTCGGCGGCCCGGGGCTCCGCAGCGCGGAGCGCGCCCCGGAATCGGAATAGCTTTCGCCCGCGGCGTAGCGCTCGCGCCGCTCCGCGATCGCCGAGGCGAGCGCCGCTTCGCCCTGCGCCTGCGCCGCGGCCGTCGCGCGCTCCGCAATCTCCGCGGCGCGTGCCGTGTCGCCGGCGGCCGCCCGCGCGGCGGCCAGGGTGTCGAGCGCGCGCGGCTCGGGCGCGTCTGTCTGCGCTTCGACGAGCGCCTGCGCGAGCGCGACCGCGCGCGCGGGATCGCGCAGCGCGGGGCTCGGGCAGGTCGCGAGCATCCACGCGAGCTGGCGGATCCCGATCGCGGAATGCGGAGCGCCGCGGTGTGCGGCCTCCGCCTGCGAGAGCGCCTCTGCGTAGCGGCCCACCTCCCAGAGCGCAGTCGCGAGCTGGGAGTGGGTCTCCGGGTCGTCCCAATCGATCAGCACCGATTCGAAGCTCGCGATCGCGTCCTGGGTCCGGCCGAGCTCCGCGAACAGGACGCCGCGACCGACCGCGGCAGGCGCGAACTCGGGCAGGATCCGCAGCGCCATCGCGTGCCAGTGCAGGGCCTCCTCGGCTTCGCCCTGCTCGGCTCGCACCAATGCGAGACCGTAGAAGAACTGCGCGTCGGGATGCCGGCCGAGCGCGCGGCGGTAGTAGTGCTCGGCGTCGGCGGGTCGGCCGAGCAGCCGCAGCGCGTCGGCGAGTGCGGCGTTCGCATAGGCGTTTTCGGGCTCGCCGCGCTGCGCCTGCTCGAGCACCGGCAGTGCGTCGGCCGCTCGCCCCTGCTGCAGCAGCGCCGCACCGAGATTGCGGCGCGCGTCCGTGTGCTCGGGATCGCTGCGCAGCACGCGCTCGTAGATCGCGATCGCCTGACCGAAGCGGCGTTTTCCGGCGAGCGCGACACCGAGATTGTGCAGCGGCCGCGTCTCGTCGGGCGCCTTCTCGACCGCATCGCGCCAGAGGGTCTCGCTGTCGAGCCAGACCTCGACGCGCCGCGCGGTCGCGACCCCGAGCGAGAGTACGAGCAGCAGCGCGGCGCTCGCGCAGAGCGCGCGCGAAAGTGCCAGGCGCTGGGCGAGCCAGGCGAGCGCCCACGCGAGTGCGCCGCAGAGCCCCGCCAGCGGGAGATAGTTGCGGTGTTCATAGGCGAGCTCGAGCGGCAGGATCGAAGACTCGAGCGCGTGGTGGAGGAAGAACCACAGCAGCCCGAACGAGAGCCAGCGCAGTCTGCGCGCCGCCGCAGCGGCCGCAGCGGCGACGGCGAGCAGCAGCAGGCCCGACGCGAGCGTCGACGGCGGATCGAGCCAGCCGCGCGAGAGCGGAAACGCGTGGTGGATCGAGAGCCGGGCGGGCACCGGCGCAAACACCAGGCTCAGATAGAACACCAGCACGCGCAGCTCGGTGAGGCCGCGCTCGTGGGGCCCGAAGTCGCGCTTGCGGTAGCCCCAGTCGGGCCCTTGGAAGTACGCGTAGTAGAGCGCGGCGGCGACCACGCCGAGCAGCGGCAGCCCGATCTGGGCGCTGCGTCGCGCGAAGTCGCGATCGAGATCGCGCAGGAAGAACCACTCGACCAGCCAGATCGCGACCGGCAGCGTGATCGCGATCTCCTTCGCGGCCAGCGCGAGCAGCCACGCGAGCGCAGCCGCCGCGAAGCGCAGGTTGCGCGCGCGGCGCTGCGGCGCGCGGCGCGCGCCGAGCCAGGCGAGCAGCGCGAGCAGGTAGAACAGCGCGGCGAGGCTGTTCATGCGCTGCACCACGTAGACGACGGACTGGCTCTGCAGCGGATGGGTCGCGAAGAGCGCCGCGGCAAGGGCCGCGGTGGCGCGCATCCCGGACTCCGAGAGGCGCGGGCCGAGCTGCGCCGGAAGTGCGGCATGCAGCTCCAACAGCCGGCGGGTGAGCCAGAAGACCGCGACGCTGCAGGCCGCGTGCACGGCGAGATTGAAGGCGTGGAAGCCCGGCGCGGAGTAGCCGTGCAGGCGGTAGTTCAGAGCGAACGAGAAGTACGCGAGCGGGCGCCGGTTCGCGCTGGCGCTGGCCGCGCGCCAGGCTCCGGCGAGGTCGAAGTGGCTCCAGCGGATGTGCGGATTCTGGAGGATGTTGACGGAGTCGTCGAAGTGGAAGGGCGCCGCGAGACTGCGCGCGTAGAGTCCGGCGGCGAGCAAGGCCAGTGCGGCACAGGTGAATAGGTCCCAGCGGCGCTGGAGGGGCGAGCTGCCGGGCGCGGCGGGCATGCGATGCAGCAGCATATCCCGCGGGAGCCGGCGCGCGGCCCCGGTTGTCTCGCGGCCTCGGCTCGGGTACAACAGGCCGAGTCGTATAACGCCGTTAGCCAGCTTTTCGGGCCGCGCAGCCTGCGCGCGGCCAGAGCTCCGCCCGGCGCTGAGCGGAGCCCTGCATGCCCTCCCGTACCGCGATCCGCGCGAGCGATGCCGACCTGCGGCGCCACCGCAATCGCGAGCAGGCGCGGCGCGCGATCCTCGATGCGACCGAATCGATCCTGGTCGAGAACGGCGGCGAGTGTTCGATGCGCAGCCTGGTGCGCCAGTGCGGCTACACGGCGCCGACGATCTACCACTACTTCGGCGACAAGGAGGGCCTGCTCGACGCCCTGCTCGAGGAGCGCTTCGAGCGCTTGCTCGCGCGTGTGCGGCGCATCGAGCTGGGCAGCAACGCGGTCGTGAACCTGAAGCTGATGGCCGAGGCCTTCCTGCGCTTCACGCGCCAGAACCTCGACTTCTACCGCCTGATCCTGACGAGCGGCAACCGGCGCGATCGCACGCCGCCCTCGGCCGAGGCCGCGCGCGAGATCATGGAGGCGCCGCTGCGCCAGCTCGAGCGCGAGGGCCGACTGCGGAGCGTGGATGGCGCGACGGCCGGGCAGGCGCTCTGGGCGCTGCTGCACGGCCTGAACGCGTTGCAGCTCTCGCGGCCCGACTTCCCGTGGTCGCGCGACCTCTTCGACGTCGCTTTCGACGCGCTGCTGCGCGGCCTGCTGCGCGATGCGAGTCCGGCGTCGCGCGGGGACCTCTAGCGCCGTGCCGCGCCTCGCGGGTGAGGTCGCGCTCGTCACCGGATCGACCTCGGGGCTCGGAGCCGAGATCGCGCGCCTCTTCGCGGCCGAAGGCGCGCGCGTGGTCGTGACCGGCCGCAGCCCCGAGCGCGGGCAGGCCATCGCCGCGCGGATTCGCGCGGCCGGCGGCGAGGTGCAATTCGAGCGCGCGGACCTCGCGCTGCCCGCGAGCGCAGAGGCGTTGGTCGACGCGGCGCGGCGACATTTCGGCGCCCTCACGCTGCTCGTCAACAACGCGGTCGGCGCGGCCGGACCCGGCGCGGACGCAGCGGTCGCGGAGGTCACTCCCGAGACCTGGGAGGCGAAGCTGCGCGTCGACCTGATCGCGCCAGGCCTCTTGATCCGCGCAGCGATTCCCGAGATGATGCGCGCGGGCCATGGGTCGATCGTGAACATCTCCTCGCGCACCGCCGAGCGCGCCACGCCGAAGGTCGCGGTGTACACGGCTGCGAAGGGCGGGCTGAATGCGCTCACGCGCTCGGTCGCGACCGACTACGCGCAGCACGGAATCCGCTGCAACACGGTGCAGCCGGGCTACATCTGGCACGAGCGCCGCGATGCCGAAATCTCGTCCGAGCGCCGCGAGCGCATCGAGCAGATGCACCTCACGCGCGTGCCGACCGCGCTCGACGTCGCCTACGCGGTGCTCTTCCTCGCGAGCCGCGAAGCGGAGGTGATCACCGGCGTCACGCTGCAGGTCGACGGCGGCAGCTCGATCGCGCGCGCGCGTTCGTTTGGCTGATGCCGGACCGCGAGTGAGCGAGCGCATTTCCGCTGCTGCATCCGCGTTCCCGCCGCTGCTGCGCGCGCGAGAGCTGCGCGGCGTCGATGCCGAGACCGACGTCGCCGTGGTCGGCTTCGGCTGCGCGGGCGCCTGCGCGGCGATCGGCGCGCGCGAGGCCGGCGCGGACGTCGTGGTGCTCGAGCGCGCGGGCGGCGCGGGCGGCACTTCGGCGAACTCCGGCGGGCTGATCTATCTAGGCGGCGGTACGAAGCTCCAGCGGGCCTGCGGCTTCGAGGACAGCCCCGACGCGATGTACGCCTATCTGATGGCGTCCTGCGGCAACGGCAGCGACCCCGCGCTGATCTCGCCCTTCTGCGAGGAGAGCGCCGCGCACTTCGACTGGCTGCTGCGGCAGGGCCTGCCCTTTCGCGCGTCCTTCTTTCCCGACTCCCACGAGCCCGACACCGATCACGGGCTGACCTACTCGGGCAGCGAAGAGGTGTATCCCTTCTGCGAGATCGCGCGCCCGGCCCCGCGCGGGCATCGGCCGCAGCAGGACCTGAATGCCGGCGCGCTGCTGATGCGCGTGCTCTCGGAATCGGCGCAGCAGGCCGGGGCGCACTGCGAGACCGGAGTGCTCTGCGAGGCGCTGATCGCCGAGGACGATGGACGCATCGTCGGTGTGGCCGGAATGCGCGAGGGACGCCGCTTCACGCTGCGCGCGCGCCGCGGGGTCGTGCTCGCGGCCGGAGGCTTCATCCTCGACCGCGAAATGGTCCACCGGCATGCGCCGCAGCTATTGGCCTGCCGGCACCTGGTTGCAACCGACGGCGACGACGGCCGCGGGATCCGCATGGGCCTCGCGGCCGGCGCGGAGGCGCTGCACATGGCGGCTGCCGACATCACGCTCGCGCTGTTTCCGCCGGTCGGGCTCAAACGCGGGATCTACCTGAATCGCTGCGGGCAACGCTTCCTGAACGAGGACGCCTACATGGGGCGCGCGGGCGAGCATGCGCTGCTGCACCAGCAGGGCCGCGTCTGGCTGCTGGTCGACGACGAGATCTACGCGCGGCCGCAGCACTTCGCGCTCGAGGTCGCCGCGGTCGGCGAGAGCATCGCGGAGCTCGAGGCCGAGCTCGGGCTTCCGGAACAGGCGCTGCAGCAGAGCGTCGCGTTCTACAACCGCTTTGCGGCGCGCGGCGAGGATCCGCTCTTCCACAAACGACCGCAGCACCTGAAGCCGCTGACGGTCTCGCCCTTCGCCGCGCTCGATCTCTCGCCGAGCCGCGCGATGTACTCGGTCTTCACTCTCGGCGGACTGCGCATCGACGCCGACGCGGCCGTGCTCTCGCCGCGCGGGGAGCGGGTGCCGGGTTTGTTTGCGGCCGGTCGCACCAGCTCGGGCATCAGCAAGGGCGGCTACAGCAGCGGGCTCTCGCTCGGCGATGCGAGCTTCTTCGGACGCCGCGCGGGCAGCAGTGCTGCCGCCGCGGCGCGCTAGCCGCCCGACCCAGGCGCGCGAAAGGACAGCCGGTGGAAAAAATCGTCTACGTGGTCTGGAAGCCGCCCGGACGCGCCGATGCGGATTTCGCCGCGGCGCTGCGGGAGGCGCTCGCGCCGCAGCTGCGCGAGCGCGGCGCGCGCGGGCTCAAGATCTCCGCGGTGGACGCGGAGGTCGCCGCGGGGGCCCGGCTGCGGATCGGAAAGATGCATCTTCCGAAGGCGGGCAGCGTGTCGTTCTGGCTCGAGCAGTCGCAGGACGTGGTGGGCTGCGAGGCCGCGATTCGCGGCTGCGCGGCGCAGCTCGCAGGCTATCTGGTCGTCGAGTCGCGCCCGATCGTGAACACGACCCAGCTCGCGAAGCCCGGGGAGCGCACGCCGGGTTTCTCGCTGGTGACCTGCATCGCGCCGCATCCGGATCTCGCCTACGCCGAGTTCATCGACCGCTGGTACCGGGTCCAGCGCGACACCGCGATCGAGACGCAGTCGACCTTCTCGTACATCCGCAACGAGGTCGTGCGAGCGCTCACGCCGGAGGCGCCCCGCTGGGCGGCGATCGTCGAAGAGGGATTCCCGATCGGCGCACTGACGGATCCGATGCTCTTCTACGACGCGCCCGGAGACCGCGAGAAGTTCGAGCGCAACACGCAGCGCATGCAGGAGAGCTGCCATGGATTCCTGGCGATGGACGAGATCGAGTCGCATCCGATGAGCGAGTACGTGTTCGAGCGCTGCGAATGAGCGCAGCAGCGGCAGCGGCGGGCAGATCTTTCCACGGCTGGAAGATCGTCGGAGTCGGGTTTCTCACGCAGGCCGTCTCGATCGGCTTCACGGTGGGGACCTTCAGCCTGTTCCTGCCTGCGCTCGTGAAGGAGTTTGGCGCGAGCCACGCGTCGGTCAGCGCGGGGCAGGGCGTGTTCATGGCCGTGATGACGCTCGTGGGGCCCTTCATCGGCCGCCTGCTCGATCGCGGCTCGATCCGCGCGGTCATGGTCGCGGGTGCGCTCGCGAGCGGACTCAGCTTTGCGCTGATGTCCGCCGCGCAGAGCCTGTGGCAGCTGGGCCTGCTCTTCGGTATCGGCGCAGCGGTCGGCACAGCGATGCTAGGCCCGCTCTCGTCGGCGACCGTGGTCGCGAAGTGGTTCGTGCGCCAGGGCGGGCGCGCACAGGGACTCACGAACATGGGCGGCCCCGCGGGTCCGCTGCTGCTGGTGGTGCTCGCGGGCTGGCTGATCGAGAGCTTTGGCTGGCGCGCGACGCTCCGCATCTACGCCGTGGGCACGCTGCTCGTGATCCCGCCGATCTGGTGGTTCGTGCGCAACCGGCCCGAGGACGTAGGCCAACACCCGGACGGCGCTGCCGCGCCGATCGCGGGTGGGCTCGGAGCGCATGCGGATCCGGGATGGGGCGTGCCGGAATTGCTGCGCGAGCGGCGTTTCTGGCTGCTCGTGGTGCCGATGGGGCTGCTGATGGGGCTCTCGAGCGGCTGGGTCGCGCATTTCGCGGCCTTTGCAGCGGATCGCGGCGCCGGGATCCAACAGGCCTCGATCGCGCTCTTCGGCGGCGCGGCCTTCGGCCTGCTCGGCGCGTTTTCCTTCGGCGTTCTCGCCGACCGCGTGGATCCGCGGCGCTTGCTGCTCGGAATCCTCGTCGCGCACGTGCTCGGCTACGGTGTGTTCGGCTTCAGTCCCGGCTGGAGCGCGCCCGCGGTTTGCATGGTCGCGCTCGGCTTTCCGGGCGGCGGGATGATGCCGGTCTACGTCGCGTTGATCGGGCGCCTGTTCGGGCCGACTTCCTTCGGTCAGGTGATGGGCCTCGCCGGGCTCGTGATGCTGCCCTTTGCGACGCTGGGCCCGATCGTCGCGGGCTGGCTGCACGACACCAGCGGAAATTACAGCTCGGCCCTGCTGCTCTTCGCGGGCCTGTTCTCGCTCGCGGCGCTGATCCTGCTCGGTCTCCCGGGGACGCCCGCGCGGCCGCGTGCGGCTGCGCACAGCGCTACTTGAAGATGTTCTCGCGCAGCGGCGATAGGCCGTCCTGTGGCTGCAGGATCGGCGTGCCGTTCCAGGCCTTTGCGACGCGCGACGGCATGATCCCGAGACGCTGGCGCAGGTCGAGCATGCTGAGCAGCTGGCCCGAGAACTCGAGCGGCTGGCGCAACAGCCACACGATGCCCTCGGCGGCGACCTCGCAGGGCTCCCAGCTCGAATGGTCGGCGCCGGGCGTGTTCGCGACGAAGCCCTCGGACGCTACCGGGAGGTCGATCCGGAAGCAGTTGACAGTGATGTGGTCGCGCTCGAGCTCGTTTGCGGCGTGCACCGTGAGGCGTTCGAGGCCGGCTTTCGAGATGCCGTAGGACAGCAGTCCGGGCTGGAACGTGAGCCCGGCGACCGAAGAGACATTCACGATCGCGCCGCCGCCCTGCGCGCGCAGGTGCGGGAGCGCCGCGCGGATCGCGATCAGCGGCGCGCGCAGATTGACCTCCAGGATCAGGTCGTGTCGCTCGAGCGGAATCTCGAGATCACCCACGAAGGTGATCGCGGCGTTGTTCACGAGGATGTCGAGGCGCCCGAAGTGATCGGCGCTGCGCTGGACCATGCGCACGACGTCCTGCTCGTCGGCGAGATTCGTCGGGACCGCGAGTCCCTTGCGGCCGGCGGCCTCGATGCGCGCGACGGTCTCGTCGAGGGTTCCGGAGGTCCGCCGCGGTGCGGAACGCGTGGAGCGCGCGGCGCAGGCGACGTCGCAGCCCGCCTCTGCGAGCGCCACGGCGGCGGCTGCGCCGACGCCGCGCGAGGCCCCCGTCACGAGCGCCACCTTGCCTCGGAGATCCATGCCTCGGCCTCCTCGGAGCCACTCTATGAGTGGTGCGTGCGAGATGCAATCGCGCGCTGCGCCTGCGCTCATTGCGCCGCTGTGCGCGCGCGACGATGCTCGCCCGCGTGGAGCGCGAAAGCCAAGCCAGGGGCGCCGCTGCGGGTCGCGAGCGCGGCGCGCTCGCGGCGCTGCGGCACCGGCCCTTCGCGGTGATCTGGAGCGCCGCGGTGGTGTCGAGTGTCGGCAGCTGGATGCAGACGCTCGCGGCGCCCTACGAACTCTTCGAGCTGACGCACTCGAACA
>CAYTJA010000161.1:0-15447 GCA_964437835.1 uncultured Spirochaetales bacterium | reverse complement strand
GTCGTTCCTTCTGGCGCCGACCTTTCTGGCGCAGATTCTGGCGCAGAGCGCCGCGGCGACTGGAGGATGCCGTTTCCTGGACCCAAAACGCGAAACCCCCTCCGGCCGCTGCGGCGGGAGGGGGTTTCGCGTCTGTGAGGCTCTCCGGCCCGGACGCTAGCCCACCCCCGCCCTGCTAAGCAGCAGGGCGTTCCGAAGCAGCAGCTCCAGTGCGAGCGGGGTCGCGCGGCGAACCAAGCACATGGCTGGAGGAGTACGTCAGTGCATCCAGGGTGTCAAGCCGGACATCGGTGAGCTTGCACGCGAGGTAGACTGGTTCGCGATGCAAGTCCAGACGCAGCGCCCCGCCTGTGAGGTGCTCGACGCCGGTGGGCACCTGCTCGATGGCAGCCTCGGATGAGCGCGCCTCGCCTGTGGAGCGCTGCGGCAGTGCTGCGCCGCTGGTCGGCGGCGTCAGCAGCCGCAGCTGCGCTGCTCGCGTCCGCGACGCCGGAGGTGCATGCCGCGAACCCGCGCGAGGTCGACCTGCTGCAGATCCCGACGGACGCCGGACGGCTGCTGCGCGTCCACGGAGGTAGCGGGCCCGGTGGCTCAGGGGTACCGGTCGCGGGCGGCTTCGATGCCGACGGCGACGGGCACCGCGACGTCGCGATCGCGTCGATGCGCGCATCGCCGCTCGGCCGCAGCGGCGCGGGAATGGTGCACCTGTTCTTCGGCGACGGAACCCTCTCCGGCGCCTACGACACCAGCGTGCCTGGCCCGCGCATCCTCGCTGTGGCCGGCGACGATCTGAACGAGGCCTGCGGCAGCGAAATCTGGATGGACGACGTGACCGGCGACGGCCGCGGCGATCTGCTGATCGCGCGCCAGAACCACACGCCCGATGGCGCGCGCATCGGCGCCGGCGCGCTCACGATCGTCGTCGGGTCGCCTAACCTGCGTAGCGTGGCCAATTCGCTGGAGCCGCTCGACCTGCGCAGCCCGACCGCCATTCTCCCGGTCGTGACCTTCCTGGGAGCCGCGCAGCTGGATCGCCTCGGCATCTGGATGCGCACCGGCGACGTGACCGGAGACGGCATCGCCGACATCCTCGTCGGCGCCGATCAGACCAGCGAGCTCGGCGAGAACCACCGCGGCGCCGTCTACCTGATCCGCGGCGGGCCCCACCTCGCGACCAGCCAGACGGTCGATCTCGCGCTATTCGGCAGCACTGCGCTGCCCGGCCTGATCGCGCGCCTGACACCGCCGGCGGGCTCCTCACACCACCACTTCGGCGCGACGCTGCAGCTCGCCGACCTCGACGCCAACGGCCGCGCCGAGGTGATCGTCGCCTCGACCTTGAACCGCTCCGGCGCGGCGCTGCTGCCGGCCGGGGCCGCGCCCGGCTCGGCACACCCGAGCGGGGGGGCGGTCGACGGCACGCTCTACGTCGCCTGGGACGACAACTTCACGGGGCCGTGGCCGAACGGATTCAGCTTCGAGATCACGAGTGGGCCCGGAGCTTCGACTCGCATCAACGGCGGGAGCTGCAACGTGAGCTTCGGCGAGGAGATCCTCGGCGGGCGCGACTACGACGGCGACGCCAACCCGGAACTCTTCGTCGGCGACATCGTCGGCAACTGCTTCGGCGGGCGCATCGCCGCGGGCTCGGGGCACGTCTTCTTCAGCGCGGCGGGCCTGCGCAATCTCGATTTCGACCTCGACGCGCCGCCGGGCGGCGTCGTCGTGACCGACATCTTCGGCGCCGTTGCGAACGACATCGCGTCGGATACCGCGCTGCACGCGGATTTCAACCTCGACGGCTTCGACGATCTCGCAGTCGCCTCGCCGCACCACACGCCGCTCGGCCGCGTCGAGGCCGGCGCGGTGTACGTGCTGCTCGGCCAGCCCGGCGGCTGGCCCGCGGACGTCGATCTCGCAAATCTTCCGCCGGAGAGTCAGCTCAAAGTCACGGCGATCTGGGGCGCCTTGGGTACTTCTGGAGACGCGGGCGACATGATCGGTTACAGCGCCGCGAGCGGAGACCTGAACAACGACGGCCGCCCCGACCTGATCCTGAACGAGATGCTCGGCAACGGGGTGCAGCCAGGCGCGACCGACGTCGGCAACCTGATCGTGCTCGGCGGCCAGGCGGTGTTAGCAGTGGTGCCGGCGCCGGCGCTGCCCTGGCCGAGTCTGCTCGCGGCCGTGAGTCTGCTCGCGTTCGTCGCGCACCGGCGCCTCGCCGCGAGCGCAGCTTCCCGTCGAGCGTGAAGACGAGAAGCGCGGGGCGCGCGAAATCAATCGCGTAGGCTCCTCGCGGGCCCCTGCAGATGCTCCGCAATCCAGTCGATCTGACGCCGGAGTTCGTCGGCGTCCGCATAGCGCGACGCATGCACCAGCCGAGTCGCCCCCGCGGCGTGCAGCCCGGAAACCCGGTCGAGTGCCTGCGCGGGGCTCTCCGCGAACAGGGAGGTCATCACCACGAGCTCGGGCGCGGGCCGGCCGAGGGCCTCCGCGCGCTCCCGCAGCTCGCGCGCGGCTGCGGCGAGCTTCTCGGGGTCTGCGAGCATCGGCATCCAGCCGTCCCCGTAGCGCAGCACGCGCGCGAGTGCGTGCGGCCCCGAGCCGCCGACGTAGATCGGCGGGCGCGCGGGACGTGGCAGGAACAAGAAGCGCTGGCCGTGGCTCTCGACCTCATCGCTCGCGAAGCACGCGTGCAGGAATGCCAGGGTCGCGTCGGTGATGCGCCCGCGCTGAGCGCGCGGAACGCCTAGCGCGCGGAATTCTGCCGCCATCCAGCCCGCGCCGACGCCGAGCGAGAGGCGCCCGCCAGAGAGCTCCTGAATCGTCGCGATCCACTTCGCGGTCGGGAGCTCGGGGCGATACGGCAGCACGAGTGCGGCGGTGCCGAGCCCGATGCGCTGCGTCAGGCCCGCAAGCCACGCGAGCGACGCGAGCGCATCCAGGTAGCGGCCGCCCGAGCCCTCGGCGTCGTCGGGCGGGATCGCGATGTGGTCCGGCACCCAGAGGTCGTCGAGGCCGGCCTGCTCCGCGGCGCGCGCGCAGCTCGCGAGCGTCTCGCGCGTCGCTTGCGGACCCATCAGTCGCAGGAAGATTCCGAGCTTCATCTCGCGCCTTCGTTTCCCCCGTCGCCGCCGGGTGTCTCGGGAGATCCTAGGCCACGAGGAGGAAGCGATGCGGAGCCGCTTCGGTTGCCTCTGGCAGGCGCAGGGGCAGGGCGCGATGCTCCGCTGCGATGCTTTCCAGAACTGCACTCGCCGACGTCGTCGCCCTGCTCGAGCGCCGCTTCGGATTGGAGGCGCTGCTCGTGTTCGGCTCCGAGGCGAGAGGCGAAGCGCGAGCAGACTCCGATGTCGATCTGGCCGCCTTGTTCCGCGAGCGCCCCACCGCGGTGGCGCTGCTCGAGGCCACGGCCGACCTCGAACGGCTGTTGGGACGCGGCGTGGATCTCGTGGATCTCGCGGCCGCTTCGCCGATCCTGGCCAGGCAGATCCTGCGCGACGGTCGCTGCAGCTTCGGAGCGAAGGCGCGTGCCCTCGCGGAGTTCAGTGCGATCCTGCCGAGCCGCTACGCGGATCTGAAGCGCACGCGAGCGGCGGCGGAGGCGGCATTAGTCGATCGGATGACCCGTGGCTGATCGCGACCTCGTCCTCGCCAAGGTCGACAGCCTCGAGCGCTGCCTGGCTCGGATCGCGGAGCTGCGCAGCACGACGGGACCCGGACGATCGGCGCTCGACGTACAGGACATCACGGTCCTGAATCTCCAGCGCGCGGTGCAGGCGATGATCGACCTCGCGGCCCATATCGTCGCGAGCGAGGGGCTAGGCACACCCGATTCACTTGGAGCGAGCTTCAGCCTGCTCGAGCGGGCCGGCATCCTCGATGCCGAGCTGGCCGAGCAAATGCGTCGCATGACCGGCTTCCGCAACATCGCGGTGCACGAGTACCGCCGTCTCGACCCGGCGATCCTGGAGTCGATCGTGCGCGAGCGGCTCGGGGACTTGCGCGCGTTCGCGAGTCGGATCCTGAAACGGCTCGAGGCCTGAGGGGCGGTGCCGGTCCGATTCGAAATTCCTGCCACGTCCGCTCACGTCGCGCTGATCACCCTGGAGCGGCCCGAGCGTGCGAACGCGCTGGACCCCGCGATGCTGCGCGAGCTCGCGGCCGCGTGGCGGCGCGTCGCCGCCGATCCCGAGATCCGCTGTGCGGTGCTGACGGGCGCAGGTGCGCGCGCGTTCTGCGCGGGCATGGACATGCGCACGACGATCCCGGCCTCGCAGGCGCTCGCGCGCGGCGAGCAGATCGACCCCGCGGATTTCGAAGGCCTGCGCGCGGTGTCGACCGCGCTGCTCGTCGATTTCGATCTCGGTGTGCCGCTCGTCTGCGCGATCAACGGGCACGCGCGCGCGGCTGGCCTCGACCTCACGCTCGCGGCGGAGATCCGCTATGCGGTTCCGCACGCGAGCTTCGCGCTCGAAGAGGTCGCGCGCGGGCTCTACCCGACTGGCCACGCAACCGTGCAGCTGCCGCGCCAGATCGGCTGGGTGCACGCACAGGAGCTGCTGCTGACCGCGCGTCCGATCGATGCCGACCGCGCGCAGCGGATCGGGCTCGTGAACGACGTCGTGCCCGCGGAGGCGCTGCTCGCAACCGCGCTCGCGACCGCCGGCGCGATCGCCGCGAACGCGCCGCTCGCGGTTCGGGCCACGCGCCAGGGCTTGCGCGAGCTTCGGGATCTCCCGCTGCCCGAGGCCTACCGGCGCCAGGAAGAGCTCGGCCGCGGCCTCCGCGCCACGCGCGACGCCGCCGAAGCCGCGCGCGCCTTCGCCGAAAAACGCCCCCCGCGCTGGCAGGGAACCTAGCGAGCCTTGCGGGTCCCGGGCCGGGAGCGGCCCACCCGCACTCCGCTCGGCTTCGCCTCGCTGCGCGCCGAGCCTTGCGGGTCCCGGGCCGGGAGCGGCCCGGTCCCACCCGCACTCCGCTCGGCTGCGCCTCGCTGCGCGCCGAGCCTTGCGGGTCCCGGGCCGGGAGCGGCCCGGTCCCACCCGCACTCCGCTCGGCTGCGCCTCGCTGCGCGCCGAAGCGGCTTGCGATCTTCCTCGGCTTGCAGGTCTCGTCGGTCTGAGGCGGAGCCTCGTTAGAAGTCTACAGGCAGGCGGTTGGGGCCGCGGAAGGCGACGCCGACGATGCCGCAGTCCGGGTCGGGCTCGAGGCGCAGGCGTGTGCCCAGGCGGTCGAAGAGCGCTTCGAGGCCAATCTCGGCCTCGAGGTAGGCGAGGCGCGAGCCCGCGCAGTAGTGCTTGCCGAAGCCGAATGCGATCTGCTCGGCGTCGGGGCGAGCGGGGTCGAAGCGGTCCGGATCCGGGAACTGGCGCTCGTCGCGATTCGCGGAGCCGATGCCGACGATGAGCGGGGCTTCGGCGGCGATGACTACGCCCTGGAGCGTCAGGTCGGCCTTTGCCTCGCGCGTCACGATCTGCACCGGGCTGTCCCAACGCAGCGCCTCGTCGAGCACCGCGCGCATGCGACTGCGATCCGCGACCAGCCCCTCGAAGATCTCGCGGTGCGTGAGCAGGGCGTAGAGCGTCGTGCCCATCAGGTGGTAGGTGGTCTCGGCGCCGGCCGAGACCAGCAGGCGCAGGAAGCTCACGACTTCCTCGTCCGTCAGACGCTCGCCGTCGACCTGCGCCTGGGCGAGACGGCTGATCAGGTCATCGGTGGGCTTCGCGCGACGCTCTTCGACCAGCGGCATCAGGTATTCGCGGAGCTTCGCGGCAGCCGCGAGACCGCGCCCGGGGTCGTCCGCGACGTGCGTGAGGTCGATCGCCCAGTGGTGGAATTGCTCGAGATGCTGAGCCGGAACGCCGAGGATCTCGGTGAAGACGCGCAGCGGGTAGTTGAAGGTGAGCTCGGCCACCAGATCCGCGTGCCCGCGCCCGGCGAAGCGGTCGATCACTTCGTCTGCGATTTCGCGCACGCGCTTCTGGAAGTCGCCCTTGAGCGCGCGCGGCGCGAGCGCCGGCGTGACGAGGTTGCGGTGCTTCAGGTGTTCGCGCCCGTCCATCTCGATGATCGTGCGGCCCATCACGAGGCTCACGCCCTTCGCGTTCGAGTGGTTCGAAAACAGCTCGTCGTTGCGCAGCACCTCCTTGACCTCTTCGTAGCGCGAGACGAAGTAGCCGGTCTCCGGGCCCATCACGACCGGCAGCACGGGCGTCTCGCGGCGCAGCCTGCGGTACACGGAGTGCGGATCGCGGATCGGTCCGACGATCGATCCGCCGAAGAGGTCCTCGAGTCGGACAGGCGCGGTGCTCATGCTTTCTCCTGGTGAGGGGGGTTGGCGGTGGGCGGGGGAGCGAGCAGCTCGAAGATCGCGCCGAGCCGGTCGGCGCTTCCGGGCAGGCGGTCGTCCGGGAACAGGAAGGTCGAAATCAGCAGGCGCACGGTCCAGTCGACGAGCTGGTCCGGGTCGACGAGACCCGCCCGCACTGGCGCAGTGCGCGCGTAGAGCGGACCTAGCAAGGCCTGGAAGATCCGGCGGATCTCCGGGAAGCGCCGGCGCAGCTCGGTCAGCACCAGCGACGGATCGGTTTCCGGCAGGCGCTGCAGCAGCGGATGCTCGCGGGCCATGCGCGAGGCGAGGTCGAGCGCCGCGCGCAGGCGCTGCTCCTCGGGCGTGTAGGCGAGCAGCCGCCAGACCTCTGCCTCGAAGCGCTGCGCCTCGCGGCGGCCGAGCTCCGCGAGCAGCTCGTCGCAGCTCTCGAAGTAGCGATAGGCCGTGCCGCGCGAGACGCCCGCGAGCTCCGAGACATCGCCCATGCCGAGCTTGCCGACGCCGAAGCGGCCGATCGCCTCGAGCGCGGCGTCGAGCAGCTTCTCCTCGGTGCGCTGGCGCAGGCGCTCGTTCGGCTGGCCGGGTTGTGCGCGGCTGCGGCTGCGAACAGCTGTGGGCGGAGCACCCCAGCGATCGTCCTGCATCCGCGGCCTCCTTCGGGCTAGACGATGAACGCGGCGAAGTCTAGCTCCGCTACCAACACTTACGACAAAGCTTCTCATTTCGTCTCATTATTTCCCTCGGGGGATTCGGTGGACCCCTAGCGCTTGACGGCGTGCGCGGGCCGCGCCATTCGAGGAAAGCGGTAGCGGTCAGGAGATGAATGGGATGGGAGCCCGATGATCCCGTGGGTCCGAATCGCTGCGGTCGGCGCCCTCGCGCTCGTGACGCTGGGCTACGGCCTCGGGCGCGGCTGGCTCGGCCGCCACGAGGGGCCCGGGCAGATCGAGGGCAAGGGGCTTCCGCCGGCGGCCGTGACCCAGCGCGCGGACGCGCAGCGGCGCGCCTCCGAGGCGGCCGGCGAGAGCGGCGAGCGCCGAATCCTGTTCGGCGACTTCCACGTGCACACGACGCTGTCGCTCGACGCCTTCCTGATGAGCCTGCCGCAGACCGGCGGCGAGGGCTCGCATCCGCAGGCCGACGCCTGCGACTTCGCGCGCTACTGCTCGGCGCTCGATTTCTGGTCGATCAACGATCATGCGGAATACCTGACGCAGCGCCGCTGGCGCGAGACCGTCGAGTCGATCCGCGAGTGCAACGCACGCTCGGGAGACCCTCGTTCCCCGGACACGGTCGCGTTTCTCGGCTGGGAGTGGACGAACATCGGCGCCACGCCCGAAGACCACTGGGGACACAAGAACGTCGTGCTGCGCGATCTCGCGGACGACCAGATCCCCGCGCGCCCGATCCACGCGCGGACGCGCGCGAACGAGCTGCTGCAGGGCCTCGGCACCGGCGCGCGCGCGGCGATGCTCGCGAGCCAGCTCGGCGAATCGCGTCTGCACGACCTCGCGCGCTATGCCGCGGAACAGGCCGACGCCGAGCTCTGCCCGGAGGGCGTACCCACGCGCGAGCTGCCCGCGGATTGCCTCGAGAGCGCGGACACCCCCGCCGACCTGTTCGGAAAGCTCCGCGAGTGGGGGCACGCCGCGCTCGTGATCCCGCACGGCACCGCGTGGGGCATCTACACGCCGCCCGGATCCAGCCTCGATAAACAACTCACGCGTGAACAGCACGACCCGGAGTTCCAGAGCCTGATCGAGGTCTACTCGGGCCACGGGAACTCCGAGGAATACCGCGATTGGGTTCCCGTCACGACCGACCCGAGAACCGGCGAGGAGCGCTGCCCCGAGCCGCGCCCGGACTACCTGCCCGCGTGCTGGCAGGCGGGCGAGATCATCCGCGCGCGCTGCGAGGCTTCCGGCTTCGATGTCGCCGACTGCGACGAGCGCGCCACCGTGGCGCGCCGCAACTACCTGCTCGCCCCGGCACTCTCGGGCGAGACGACGGTTCCGGGTGCGACGAGCGACGAGTGGAGCGACGCCGGACAGTGTCGCGACTGCCGCTTCCTGCCGGCCTGGTATTACCGCCCGCGCGGCTCGCTGCAGTACGCGCTCGCGAAGAGCAACGTCGCCGACCCGCTGCACCCGCTGCGCTTCCGCTTCGGCTTCCTGGCCTCGAGCGATGTCCACAGCGCGCGCCCCGGCACGGGCTACAAGGAATTCGCGCGGCGCCAGATGGCCGACTTCCAGTTTTACGACGCTGCGCCCGGCGGCGCGAGCCCCGCGCAGCGCGAGCCGCCCGCGCGCCCGCCTGCCTCCGTGCCCTACGGCGATCTGCCCGGTCCCGGAGCGCTGCGCCCGGGCGAAGCCGTCGACGATCGCATGGGCAGCTTCTTCTTCACCGGCGGCCTCGTGGCGCTGCATTCCGATGGCCGCAGCCGCGAGGCGATCTGGGAGGCCCTGCAGCGCAAGCGGGTCTACGGCACCAGCGGCCAGCGCACGCTGCTCTGGTTCGAGCTGTTGAACGGGCCCTCGGGCACGGAGCAGATGGGCTCGCAGGTCGAGCAGTCGATTCCGCCCGAATTTCGCGTGCGCGCGGTCGGCTCGGAGCTGCAGCTCCCCGGCTGTCCGGACATCGCGACTCGCGGGCTCTCGGCCGAACGCCTCGCGCGCCTGTGCCGCGGCGAGTGCTTCCACCCGTCGGAGCAGCGCAAGCGGATCACACGCATCGAGGTCGTGCGCATCCGCCCGCAGGTCTGGGAAGGCGAGGGCGTCGACACGCTGATCGAAGATCCCTGGCAGACGCTCGAGTGCCCGCTGGATCCGGCCGGCTGCGTGGTGTTCTTCCGCGATCCGGAGTTCGCGATCGCGCGACGTGACGCGGTGTACTACGTGCGCGCGATCGAAGAGCCGTCGCCCGCGGTGAACGGCGCGCTGCTCGCCTGCGAGCGCGACGAGAGCGGCCAGTGTGCGGACGTGAATGCGGGCGCGCAGGGCCCGGACGACGACCGTCTGGCGCCGGTCGAGGAACGCGCGTGGTCGTCGCCGATCTACGTCGACTTCACGGGCGACAGGCGCGGCGACGCGTCGGGCGCCGAGGCGGTTGCGAGCAGTGGAGGCAGACGCACCAGCGAGAGCAGTGCGCCCGCAAGTGCGAGCGCTGCGGTCTCCACGGCGAAGGCGAGCTGGTAGCCACCGCTCGACGCGGATAGCACGCTCGCGAGCGGCGTCGAACCCGCGATGACCGGCAGCCCGAAGATCCCGCCGATGCCGAAGATCCGCCCCAACGCATCGCGCCCGAAGCAGCGCCCGGCGAACACCCCGTAGAGTGGGGCGACCGCGCCGACGCCGAGGCCCATCAGCCCGCCGCCCACGAGCAGCCACGCGAAGCTCGGGCGGGTGAGCAGCACGAACCAGCCCGCGATCAGCACCGCGATCGCGAGGCGCGTCGCGCGTCTCGGATCCATGCGATCGCCGATCACGCCGAAGGCGAGCTTGCCGACGAGCGAGAAGATCGCGAGCGGGATCAGCGGCAGCGCGGCCTGTTCCCGCGTGAGGCCGAGGTCCTGCGCAAACGGGATGAAGAAGGTCGCGTTCACGATCGGCGACGTGAAGAGCAGCGCGAAGCCGAAGGCCCACAGGTAGAAGTTCCGCTCGCGCAGGAAGATCGAGACCCGGTCGGCCATGGCGCCGCCCGCGACCTCGGGCGGAGGCTCCGAGGCGCCATCGGGATGCTGACCGACCTCCTCCGGACTGCGCACAACGAGCAGCGCAAAGGTCGGCAGTCCGATCACGAGCGCCGTCAGCGCGAGGACGTCGACGGCGCCGCGCCAGCCGATGCTGCTCACCAGTCGGGCCACCGCGTAGGGCGCGGCGGCGGTTGCGATCGTCGAACCGGCGACCGCGAGGCCGATCGCGATTCCGCGCCGTCGCGCAAACCACTTGCCGAGCAGCGCCATCGCGGGCAAGGGCCCGCACAGATTCGCGCCGCCGAAGACGAGCGTGCAGAACAGGGCGCCGATCCACCACAGCTCCGCCGCGCGCGCCAGGAGCAGCAGGCCGGCGACGCAGAGCAAGAGCCCGCAGACCATCATCAGCCGCACCGGGCCGCGGTCGACCCAGCGGCCGATCAGCAGGCCGAGCGGGGCGCTGAGCAGCATCGCGACGCCCGGCGCGGAGGTGATCGCGGCGCGGCTCGCGCCGAACTCCTCCGCGAGCGGGATCACGAAGATGCCGAAGGCGCCGAAGGTGCAGCTCGTGTTCAGCAGATTCGCGACGAAGCCGACTCCCACGATGCGCCAGCCGAGGAAGGAGGCCACGGCGGCGGGGGCGGCGGCGACCTGCACCGCGCCACTCTGCGCGACGCCGCTGGGTGGCGTCAAGCGCTGCGCTTCGCGGTGGCCCGCAGCCGCTTCAGCCCGGCCTGCTTGCGCGCCGCTCGGCCAGCGAGCCGGCTCCGGCGCTGCCGGAGATCGCGCCCACGCGGCCTCGGCTCGCGGCGCGCGGGCTCAGCTGATCCGGCCGATCGGCAGCCGCCGCACGGGTTTCCCGGTCAAGCGCAGCAGCGCGTTGCAGACGGCCGGCGCGATCGGCGGCGTTCCGGGCTCGCCGATGCCGCCGATCGGATCGCCCTCCGCGATGATATGGGTATCGACGCGTGGCATCTGGCCGATGCGCAGGATCGGATGGTCGCCGAAATTCGACGTCGCGATGCGCCCGCCCCGAACGACTACCTCGCCCCACAGCGCGGCCGAGAGGCCGAAGGCGATGCCGCCCTCGATCTGCGCGCGCACGCCGCCCGGGTCGACGACTTCCCCGCAATCGACCGCACACACCACGCGGTGTACGTGCGGCGTGCCGTCCGGCTCGAGCGAAACCTCGGCGATCTGCGCCACGATGCTGCCGAAGGATTCGTGCAGCGCTGCGCCCTGCGCATGCCCCTTTGCCAGCGCGCGGCCCCAGCCGGCCTCGCGCGCGGCGCGCTCGAGCGCGCGCCGGTGGCGCGGGTGAGGGCCTAGCAATTTCATGCGCGCCTCGATCGGATCTTTTCCGCCGGCGGCACACAGCTCGTCGAAGAAGCATTCGGTGATCCAGGCGTTCTGCGAGCTGCCGACCGAGCGCCACCAGTGGACCTTGATCGGAAGCTCGACGTCGGACCAGCTCACGCGCAGGTTCGGGATCGCGTAGGGGAGATTGCGCGCGCCCTCGACCGCGGAGCCGTCGATTCCATTCGGAGGTGTTTGGCCCTTCGAGCGCTGGATCGACGCGCTCGCGATCCGGTGCTGCCACGCGATCGGCCAGCCCTCGGCATCGAGGCCGCCGAGCAGCGCGTTCGCGCCGACCGGGCGGTAGAAGCCCGCGCGCATGTCGTCCTCGCGCGTGAAGATCAGCTGCACCGGTGCGCCCGCCAGCTTCGCGACCTGCACGGCCTCGGTTACGAAGTCCGTCTCCGCGCGCCGGCCGAAGCCGCCGCCGATCAGGGTCGAGTGCACCTCGACGCGCGCTGCCGGGACGCCCGCGGCCTCGGCGGCGGCCATTGCGGCCCGGTCGGGCGCTTGCGTCGGCACCCACAGCTCGCAGCGGTCGGGGCCGACGCGCGCCGTGCAGTTCATCGGCTCGAGCGTCGCGTGCGCGAGGTAGGGAAACTCGTAGAGCGCTTCGACGCGCTTTGCCGCGCCCCTCAGCGCGCGCTCGACGTCGCCGTCGTCGCGCGCGTTCTTTCCGCGCTCGAGCGCGGCTGTGCAGCGCGCGCGAATCGCCTCGTTGTCGAGCGCGCCGTGCGGGCCCGGAGACCAGCTGACCCGGAGCTTCTCGCGCCCCTGCTTCGCGGCCCAGAAGCCGGTGGCCACCACGGCGACGCCGCTCGGGATCTCGAAGACCTGCTTCACTCCTTCGACCGCGAGCGCAGCGCTCGCGTCGAAGGAAGCGAGCTTCCCGCCGAGCTGCGGACAGCGCTCGACCTGCGCGAAGAGCAGCCCGGGCAGGCGAACGTCGATGCCGAAGATCGCGGAGCCGTCGACCTTGGCCGGCGTGTCGAGGCGCGCGGCCGACGTGCCGAGCAGGCGCAGGGCAGATTTCGGCTTCAGCGGCGGATCCGCCGGCGGCGTGAGCGACGACGCGCGCACGGCGAGCTCGCCGTAGCCCGCGCTGCGCCCGCTCGCGCCATGCAGCACCTTTCCGCTCTCGGCGCGGCATTCGCTCGCGGGCACGCTCCAGTGTGCGGCTGCGGCGGCGATCAACAGCTCGCGCGCCGCGGCGCCCGCGCGGCGCAGCGGCTCGTAGCTCTTGCGCACGCTGGAGCTGCCGCCCGTGAGCTGCATGCCGTAGCGCGCTTCGTCGACCGGCGCCGCCTCCGCGCGCACCTGCGACCAGTCGATCTCGAGCTCCTCGGCGAGCAGGCGCGAGAGCGCCGTCCACACGCCCTGACCCATCTCGGCCTTCGGAATCGTGAAGGTCGCGACGCCGTCGGGCGCGATGCGGATGAACGCATTCAGCTCGCCGCTGCCGGGCGTCGGCGCGAGCGCGGATTCGGAGCCGCGCGTGCAGCTCGGGAGCGAGAATGCGACCACGAGCCCGACGCCCGCGCCGCCCGACACGCGCAGGAAGTCGCGCCGCGAGAGCTCCACACCGGCGTTCACGTTCCGGCCCCGCCGCCGCGCGGCCCCGCGGCCGCGCGCTGCACTGCGCGCCGGATGCGGTTGTATGTGCCGCAGCGGCACAGATTCGCGGACATCGCGGCGTCGATTTCAGATTCGTCAGGCGCGGCGTTGCGCGCGAGCAACGCCGCGGCGCTCATGATCTGCCCCGGCTGGCAGTAGCCGCACTGCGGCACCTCCTCCTCGATCCAGGCGCGCTGAAGCGGGTGGCTGCGATCTGGCGATAGGCCTTCGATCGTCGTGACCACGCGACCCGCGACACTCGCGATCGGCAGCTGACATGCGATCGCCGCCTCGCCATCGACGTGCACCGTGCAGGCGCGACAAAAGCCGGCGCCGCAGCCGTACTTGGTTCCAGTCAGGCCGAGCACGTCGCGCAGCACCCAGAGCAGCGGAGTATCGGCCGCCGCCGAGAGCGTGCGCGCCACGCCGTTCACGGTCAGGGTGTATTCGGGCATCGCGGCGAGCGAGCATACACCCGGCTCGAAGCGGGGCGCGAGGCGCGCGGGTGCATCGTCTTGACGAGGATCCCTATGCCCGTAAGGTACGGAGGGTCATGGCCGACCCCAAGATCAAGGCGACCTACGCGCTCGACCCCGAGACGATTTGCGCACTCGAGCGCATGGCGCGGCGCTGGAAGGTCTCGAAATCGGAGGCGCTCAGGCGTGCAGTTCGCGTCGCGGCAGATCGCGAAGCTACTCCCGCTCAGGATGCGCTGGCGGCGCTCGATCGCGCCCAGCGCCTGCTCGCTCTTACGCCTGCGGCCGCCCGGCGTTGGCGAGCCTCGGCGCGCTCCGAGCGGCGCGCGAGGTCAGCGCGGCACGAAGGCCGAGGGAAGTGATTCATCTCGACACGAGCTTCCTGATCCTCGCGCGCGGCGCCCAGGCCGCGACCCCGTGGGCGAATGTCGTTCAGGAGCTGCGCCAGCGCACCGGCATGCGGGAGTAGCCCTGTACGAATTCGGTCGCGTAGCGCTCGAGGCCGGATTCGTCGACTTCGTAGTCGGGCCAGCGCGCGAGCAGCTCGTTGATCAGAATGCGCCCTTCGGCGCGCGCCACGTGCAGGCCGATGCAGGCGTGCGTGCCGTGGCTGAAGGAGAGCGTGCGCGGCGGGCGGCGCTCGAGGTCGAAGCGCTCGGGCTCCGGGAACTCGCGCTCGTCGCGGTTGCCGGACGCGTAGAGCAGCAGGATCGGCTGGCCCTCGCGGATCTGGTGGCCCTGGATCTCGTGGTCGCGCGTGACGAGGCGCGCCATCACCTGGGTCGGCATGTCGATGCGCACGGTCTCGTTGAAGGCGTCGAGTGCGAGCGACGCATCCGCGGCCACGCGGCGGCGCGCGTCCGGGTTGCGGTAGAGGCGCAGCAGCAGGTTCGAGAACACCTTCGGGAAGGTGTCGGTGCCGCCGACCAGCAGCAGGAACAGGTGCGAGGCGATCTCGGCGTCGTCGAGCTTTCTGCCGCCGAATTCCATCTGCTGCAGGATTCCGATCGGGTCGTGGATGTAGCTCTTGCCGCGACGCTTCGCGGAGAGCTTTGCGAAGTAGCCGAACATCTCGTCCAGCTTGGCGAGCCCCCCCTGCGTCATGCCCTCTTTTTCGGGGTCGCGCTCGAAGAAGCCATCGACTAGCGAGCGCAGGTAGGCCGCGTCCTCGCGCGGGAAGCCGGCAACCTCGCAGCCGACGCTCGTCGCGACCACCTGCGCGAGCTCGGAGACCGCCTCGCACTCGCCGCGCTGCTCGAAGCCCTCGATCGCCTCGATCGCGAAGGTGCGGAACACCGGCTCGAGCTCTGCCACCCGGCGCGGCGAGAAGAACTTGCGCATCTCGGCGCGCAGCCGCGTGTGGTCGGGCGGATCCATGTTGTTGAGAGTCGGCGTGACCGGCTGCACCTTCGTCAGCAGGTGGGACATCGTGGTGCCCTGAGCCGCCGAGTAGCTGAGGGTGTCCGTGCAGGCGTCCCAGATGTCCCGGAAGCGCGAGAGCACCCAGGTGTTCCAGCGCGGCAGGTAGTGGACCGGCGCTTCGTCGCGCAGCTGCTTGTAGACCCGGTGCGGGTCGCCCTGGATGATCTCGGCGGAGAAGGGATCGTAGTCGACCATGCGTCCTCGGTTCGAGCGCAGCCGGCACGGGGAAGGGTCCGCGGGCAGGCCTGCATGCTAGCGCCACCGCGGCCCCAGCCACTAGAGTGGGCAGCCCACCACCCCGGAGGAGCCCGATGCCCGTCGCCGATTTCTCGCTGGATGGAAAGGTCGCGATCGTCACGGGTGCGAGCCGGGGTGTCGGCGAGTACATGGCGCGGGAGTTCGCGAAGGAAGGCTGCAACATCGTCGTCGCGGCCCGCACCGAGGAAGTGAAGGATCCCAAGCTTCCGGGCACCATCTTCTCTACGGCCGATGAACTGAGCGCCATGGGCGTCCGCGCCATACCCATTCGCTGCGACGTTACGGACGAAGAC
>CAYTJA010000160.1:0-3955 GCA_964437835.1 uncultured Spirochaetales bacterium | reverse complement strand
GGCCGCCCGCGAAACGAGTCTCGCAACGCGGCGCCGCGCCGGCGACGAGTCTCTTCAGTGCGCCGAAGCTCCTCGACGCCGAGGAGCTCGAAGCGACCGAGCTCTCCGCGCACTTTGGCCCAGAGCGCCGCGCGGCGGAGCGCGAGGGCGATCGGTTGCTGTCCTTCTTCAGCGGCGCGAATGCTCACGTGGTGCTCCCGGCGAAGGAGCGCGCGAGCCTGCGGCCGCACGGCCAGATCCTGCGCAGCGGCGAGCGCCTCGTTCCAGAAGAGGCCTCGCTCACGTCGACGCTCTGGATGGGCGGAGTCTTCCATTCGATGCTCACGCAGGGCCATGTGAGCATCAACCGCCTGCTCTCGACGACGCATGGCTATCTCGGCCTCTTCCGCTCGCACGGCCAGCGGATCTTCGCGGAGCTTCACGACGGCTGGCGGCTGCTCGATCTGCCATCGGCTTTCGAGATGACTCCGAGCGGAGCCCGCTGGCTGTACAAGCACGCGGAGGGTCTCATCGAGATTCGCAGCTGGGCGCCGGTGGACCGCCACGAGCTGTGGCTTGCCGTCCGGCTCCTCGCGGGTCCGCCCTGCCGCTTCCTCGTCTCCCACCACCTGGCCGTGAATGGCGACGATGGCGCAGAGGCCGTACCGGTGCGCTTCTCTCGAGACGCGGAGGGCATCTCGATCGGCCTGCTGCCCGAGAGCGAGCTCGGACGCCGCTTCCCAACGGGCAGCTTCCGGATCGACACGACAGCGGGAACCACGCTCGAGCAGATCGGCGCAGACGAGCTGCTCTTCCTGGACGGCCGCTCGCGCGGAGAACCCTTTCTCGTGCTGGTCAGCGCAGCGTGCGCGTCGCTCGGGCTGCGCATCACCGGCCAGCTCGTCGACGGCGCTCCGGCCGGCGCGGCTGCCGGCGACGCCTGCGAGCGCGCCGCGGCCGACGGCACGAGATCCGAGCGCTTCTGGAAGCAGATGAGCGGTCCGCTCGACATGAGCGCGCCGACCTACGCCGCGTCGGCCGGCGCCATCGAGCAGCTCTCCGAGATCCTGCCGTGGTTCGTCCACGATGCACTCATCCACGCCCTCGCACCGCGCGGGCTCGAGCAGTACTCGGGAGGAGGCTGGGGCACGCGCGACGTCTGCCAGGGGCCCGTGGAGCTCCTGCTCGGACTCGGGCGCAGCGAGCCGGTGCGCGACCTTCTGCTGCAGGTCTTCCGCAACCAGAATCGCGACGGCGACTGGCCGCAGTGGTTCATGTTCTTCGAGCGCGAGCGCGCGATCCGCCCCGACGACTCCCACGGAGACGTCGTCTTCTGGCCGCTGCTGGCGCTGGCGCAATACCTGCTGGCGTCCGAGGACGCCGCAATCCTCGACGAAGAGCTCCCCTTCTTCCATCCGGAGGGCGACGCGAGCGCCGAGCGAGCGACGCTGCTTGCCCACGTGGAGCGCGCGCTCGGCCTGATCGCGCGGCGCGTGATCCCGGGCACGCAGCTCGCGGTCTACGGCAACGGCGACTGGAACGACGCGCTCCAGCCAGCCGACCCTTCGTTGGCCTCGCGGCTATGCAGCGCGTGGACGGTCACGCTGCATCATCAGACCTTCACCACGCTCGCGGACGCACTGCGCCGCGCGGGTCGTGCCCCGCTCGGCGCGGAACTCGAGGCGGTGATCCCACGCATCCGCGAGGACTTCCAGCGCCTGCTCGTCATCGACGGCGTGGTCGCGGGCCTCGCCCACTTCGGCGAGGCAACCAATGTTGTGCCGTGGCTCCACCCGAAGGACCGGGAGACCGGCGTCCACTACAGCCTGCTCCCGATGATCCACGCGATCCTCACGGGTCTCTTCACCCGTGAGCAGGCATTGCGACACGTCGAGGTGATCCGCCAACACCTGCTCGCCGCAGACGGAGCGCGGCTCTTCGACCGCCCCTTCCCGTATCGCGGGGGCACCCGGCGCCACTTCCAGCGCGCGGAAACTAGCAGCTTCTTCGGCCGCGAGATCGGCCTCATGTACGTCCACGCCCACCTTCGCTATGCGGAGGCGATGGCAACACTCGGCGACGCGGAGGCCCTCTTCCTGGCGCTGCGCCAGGCCAACCCCGTGGGCCTGCGCGAGGTCGTTCCGGGTGCGCGCCTGCGCCAGGCAAACTGCTACAGCTCGAGCTCGGACGCCGACTTCAAGGATCGGAAGGACGCGCTCGCGCGCTACGGCGAGGTGCGGACCGGCGCGGTGGGCTTCGAGGGCGGCTGGCGCGTGTACTCGAGCGGTGCGGGAATCGCGGTGCGCCTCGTCCGCGAGTGCCTGCTAGGCCTGCGCCTGCGTCGCGCCGAGCTCGGCATCGATCCCGTGCTGCCGCGCTCACTCGATGGCCTGCGCGCCACGCTGGAGCTGGCGGGGCAGGCGCTCGAGGTCGTCTACCGGGTCGGCCCGCGCGGCCACGGTCCGCGCTCGCTGCGGCTCGACGGAGCGCCGCTGCCCTTTGCACGCGCGGAGCACCCCTACCGCGAGGGAGGCGCGCTGGTGTCGATGGAGACGCTGCGCGAGCGGCTCCGCGACGGGGCCCACACCCTGGTGGTGGAGCTCGGCTGAGCCGCGGATGCAGCGAGAGACGCTCGACGACTTCAGCGAGATCTCGGGGTGGAGCTCGATCGCATCCGGCCATGCGCGGCTCGCGATCTCGCAGCAGGAGAGCCCCGGCGGACGCGCACTGCGCCTCGACTTCGACTTCGAGGGAGGCGGCGGGTTCGTGGTCGCGCGCAAGAGCTTTGCGCGCACGCTGCCGCTCTGCTGGGCCCTGGATCTGCGCGTGCGCGGCGCGGCGCCGGCGAACCGTCTCGAGCTCAAGCTCGCCGATCCCTCGAACCGCAACGTCTGGTGGTGGCACCGCGATGCCTTCGAGTTCCACGCCGACTGGCAGCAGCTCCGCATCCGAAGCCATGAGCTGGAGTTCGCCTGGGGCCCGGCGGGAGGCGGCGCATTGCGGGAGCTCGGCGCGCTCGAGATCGCGATCGCCGCCGGGCCCGGAGGCCGGGGAACGATCTGGATCGAGGCGTTGCAGCTCGAGGACCTCTCGCTTCGGGAGCCGCCGCAGGTCCGCGCATCCAGCGCGGCAGCGGGCTACGCGCCCGAGCATGTGCTCGACGGCTCGCCGGAGACGAGCTGGCGGAGCGAGTCGGGCGTCGCGCCGCAGTGGCTCGCGCTCGACTTTGGCCGCGAGCACGAGGTCGGTGGGCTCGTGATCGACTGGGTGCCGGGCTGCGAGCCGCGCGCCTTCGACGTGCAGGTCTCCGACGATGGCAGTCGTTGGACGACGCTGTGGTCCGCGCGCCAGGCGGAAGGAACGCGCAGCTACGTCCCGCTCTCGCAGGGTCACCGCTCGCGCCGGCTGCGGCTGCAGCTGCTCGAGCCCTCGGGCGCCGAGCCCTTCGGGATCGCCGCACTCGAGCTGCGGCCCTACGACTTCGCGCGCTCGCGCAACGACTTCTTCCACGCGGTGGCGGCCGACGAGCGCAGGGGGCTTCACCCGAAGTGGCTTCACCGCGAGCAGACCAGCTGGTCACCGGTTGGCGTCGACGGCGGAAGCACGGCCGCGATCCTGAACGAAGAGGGAATGTTCGAGCCCGATCGCGGGAGCTTCTCGCTCGAACCCTTCCTGTTCACCGGCGGCGAGCTCGTCAGCTGGGCCGACGCCGACATTTCGCAGTCCCTCGCGCAGGCCTATCTGCCGATCCCGTCGTCCTGCTGGCGCCGCGGCGACCTCGCGCTCACGATCACCGCGTTTGCGAGCGGGGACGCGGCGCATGCCGCCGCACGCGTCCTCTATCGGGTCGCCAATGCCGGCCCTGCGGCGGCACGCGTGCGCCTCTTCGTCGCGCTGCGACCCTTCCAGGTGACGCCGCCGTGGCAGGCCTTCCAGGGGCAGGGCGGCACGAGCGCCATCCGGGAGCTCGCCTGGA
>CAYTJA010000159.1:0-17748 GCA_964437835.1 uncultured Spirochaetales bacterium | reverse complement strand
CTGGCAGGCAATCCGCTGGTCTCGCTCGGGCTCAGCCTCAGCGCAGTCGCGCTGCTGCTGGTGCTCGCACCGCTCTTCCTGCTCCCGAGCTCCGAAGCGGACTCGACGGCCTCGCTGCGCCCCGGCCGCTCTGCGTGGCCGCTGCTCGGCGTCTTCGCGTGCCTGGGCTATGGCTACATGGCGGTCGAGATCGGCGTGCTGCTGCAGCTGCAGCTCTTCCTCGGGCGCCCGGCCCTCGGGCTCTCGGTCGCGCTGTTCTCGTTCCTCGCCTGGAGCGCGCTCGGCAGCCGCGTCTGCAACCGCATTCCGCAGGCCTCGCTGCACCGGGTGCTCGCAGCCGCGGCGCTTGGAATCGCTGCGCTAGGCGCCGCGCACCAGGCGCTCGCCCCCCCGTTATTCGCGGCCGCGCTGCACTGGCCGCTCTTCGCACGCGCCGCGCTCGCCTGCGTCTTGCTGCTGCCGCTCGCGCTGCCGATGGGGCTGTGTTTTCCGGGCGCGGTGCGGCTGCTCGCGGCGGAGCGCGCGGCGCTGGTGCCCTGGGCCTGGGCGATCAACGGCTGCTTCTCGGTGATCGGGATCTTCGCGACGCGCGTGTTCGCGCTCTTCGCGGGCTTCCAGCGCTCGGTCTGGCTGGGCCTCGCCGTCTACGCGCTGATCGCGGCGCTGTTGCCGCTGCACCGGCGCTGGGCGCGCAGCTGAGCGCCTGCGGCGCCTCGAACGCGCAGCGGAGCCCCGCGCGCTCGAGCGCCTCGGCGAGGTAGGGCACCGCGCGCGAGTGAAGAAGATCTT
Source organism: uncultured Spirochaetales bacterium (assembly GCA_964437835.1). Taxonomy (GTDB): domain Bacteria; phylum Myxococcota_A; class UBA9160; order UBA9160; family SMWR01; genus CAYTJA01. Next base: position 16,959 of record CAYTJA010000159.1, on the reverse strand, counting down.
CGTCGGGTCCGCTCTCGGCAGCGCGCTGCAGCTCGCGCAGGCCGGTCTCGAGATCGCCGAGGAAGAATGCAGCGCTCGCCAGATTGCCCCAGATCTCCCAGTCCGGGGCTTCGCGGGCTGCCAGCTGCTCGAGGTAGCGGCGCGCGATCGCGTACTTCTGGAACGGGAACTTCATGCAGTAGAGCGCCGACTCCGCGAGCACCTGGGAGTCGAGATCGCGGCTGCTCTTCGCGCGCGCGGCGCCCAGGAACTGCCGCAGGCGCTCTGCGGCGGGCAGGCGCAGCGCTTCGGCGTCGGCCGGCAGCCAGCGACCCCCCTCGGCCATTCGCTGCAGGATCGCGGCCGCGACGACGTCGCCTCCGCGCGCGCTCAAGTGCGCGTTGTCGACGATCCACTCGAGGCCGACCAGGTCGTCCAGCGCTGCGGCCGCCAGCGCGGCTTCGGCATCGACCAGAGCCACGCCGTCGCGCTGCGCCGCGCGGCGCAGGAAGTCGTTGGCCTCGCTCGTGATGCGCCAGGGCAGGGGGTCGCGGTCGCGCGCGCACACAAACAGCTCGCGCGCGCGCGCAGCGTGGCCGCGCGTCTGCTCGAGCTTGCCCTGCCAGTAGTCGAGCGCGGCATCTTCCGGGCGCCGCGCCCGCGCCTCGGCGAGCCGCGCGGTCGCGTCGTCCAGGCGGCCCTGGCGCAGGGTGGACTCGAGCGCGTCGAGCTGCGCGGGAAAGCCCGGATCCTGCGCGTAGACGCGCTCGGCGATGTTGCGGTTTCCGGGCGGCCAGTCCGCGAGGTTCGAAGTCGCGGTCAGCAGCAGCAGCGGGACGCGCGCGGAGGTGGCGACGTCGAGCATGTCGTCGATGTCCGCGAAATAACTCGCGAGGCGCTCGCGGTACTCGGCGTCTTCGGGAAAGTAGGGCCCGCGTCTCGTGGTCGCGCGGCGCGCGTCGCCGCCGCGCGCCTCGAAGGCGCTGCGGCGTCCGAGGCGCAGCAGCGCGGATCGACGCTGTAGCCGCAGCAGCCACTTGCGCGCTTCGGACAGTGGGCGATCGCGCATGAAGGCGCCGAAGCCGGGCTCGATCAGCAGCAGGTCCGGCTGCCAGCCGATCGCGCCGCGCAGCGCGTCGAGGATGCGCTCGGAGTCGCGGCCCGGCACGGAGTAGTTGTAGAGCTCGACGCGCAGATCCGGACGGCTGCGCGCGAGCCAGTACTCGAGCTGCGCGGCAAAGCCGAGCTCCGGAACCGGCGCGCCCCAGGCGACCGAAGAGCCGAAGACGAAGATGCGCAGTGCGCCGGCTGCCTTCGGCGGCGGCGCGCGGAACGCGAGCGCGGCGCTGCGGCGATCGCGCGGCTCGAGCAGCCGGGCGGCGAGCTCGAGCCCCGCGAGCGCGGCCAGCGCGAGCGCCACCGCCGCGAGTCCCTGCCTCCACCCGCTCGCCATCGCACCGAGCCTAGCGTGTAGCGGGGTCTGGCTGGCCACCGGGACTCCGCATGCCTGCCGAGCGCGCGGGCCAGGCGCGGCGGCCCCGGCCGCGCAGGCGAGGGCCCTCGAGCGGGTGTCTTCGGGTACCGTGCGAGGAGCATGCAGACGAAGTCGGCGCTCGCGCTCGTGCTCGGCGTGGCGCTGGCAGCGCGGCTGCTGGCCTTCGCGCCCTTCGCGCAGGCTCCCTATGCCTTCGACGAGTCCTACTACGCGGCGGTGGCCAAGGACATCGCGCTCGGGCGCGGCCACACGCTCGGACTCGCGCGCGTGTACGAGCCGGGCGCGCTGCGGCCGCCGCTGCTTTCGTTCGCGCTCGCGCCCGTCGTCTGGCTCACGCAGGGCAGTCACAGTGCGGCGCGCGCATTCCAGATCCTGCCCTCGCTGGCCGTCGTCGCGGGCGTCTTCGCGCTTGCGCGGCGGCGTTTCGGCGCGCGCGCGGCGCTCGCGGCCGGCCTCGCGGCGGCGCTCGCGCCGCCGCTCGTGCACTACCCGCACTTCCTGTGGGCCGAGAATCTGGCCGCGATCCTGCTCGTGCTCTGCCTGGTGTGTCTCGAGCGCTTCGAGCGCGACGCGCGCTGGGATCGCGTCGCAGCCGCGGGCGCGCTGCTCGGACTCGCGGCGCTCACCAAGGAGGTCTGGCTCTTCCTCGCGCCGGTCGCCGCGGCGTGGATCGCGTGGGTGGGCAGCGGCCGAGCGGCACGGCGCGCTGCTGCTGCCGCGCTCTTCGCGCTCTGCGTCGCGCTGCCGATCGCGCCGTGGGCGCTGCGCAACGCGCGGCAGCTCGCGCAACCGGTGCTGATCTCGAGCAATCGCTGGTTCCCGATCGCGATGGGCAACCTGTTCGCGCCCGACGACTGGCTCGCGGAGACGCCGGAGGCGATCCGACGCGGCGTGATCGCGCGCGCGAAGACGCTGCCGCGCGAGCAGCGCGAAGGCTTCTACCGCGAGCTCTCGCTCGCGCTGATCGCGGAGCAGCAGCCGTGGTGGCTCGCGCGCAAGGCCGCGCGCACGGCGATCAATCTCTATGCCGCCGACAGCCAGCCGCTGCGCTTCCTCGCCGAGGGCTGGATCCGGCCGGGCCGCGCAGTCGCGGCATGGCTCATCGCTACCGAAGTCGTCGGACACGTCGGACTCGTGGGGCTCGGACTGCTCGGGCTCTGGTGGGTCCCCGGAGATCGCTTCAAATGGCTGCTGCTCTCGGCCGTGCTGCTGCTTCACGGCGTCCACTGGATTGCGAACGCCGTGCCGCGCTTCCTGGTCCCCGTGCTGCCTATCTACGCGCTCTACGCCGGGGCGCTGCTCGCCGGTCGCCGGGAGCTGCCGAGACCCTCGCGGTGGCGTGCACTCGGAGCGGGCCTCTGCGTCGCGCTTGCGCTGCTGTTGCCGCTGCCTCGCTCGTGGAGCTGCATCGCGAGCGCGTGGCGCGCGGCGAGCCTTGGCAGCGCCGGGAGGCCCGAGGCCGCGACGGCGCGCGACATGTGAGAGACTTTTCGGTCATGAGCGCCCCGGCCGCCGCCGCCCCGCTCGAACTCTCGGTCGTGATGCCCTGCCTGAACGAGGCCGACACCCTCGCGTCGGTTCTCGAAAAGGCACGCAAGGCACTGGATGAGAACGAGATTTCTGGGGAGCTGATCGTGGCCGACAACGGCAGCAGCGACGCCTCTCCGGAGATTGCGCGGAGCTGTGGCGCGCGGGTCGTCGCGGTAGCCGAGCGCGGTTATGGCAGCGCCCTCGCGGGCGGGATCCACGCAGCGCGCGGCTGCTACGTGCTGATGGGCGACGCCGACGCCAGCTACGACTTCGGCGAGCTGCCGCGCTTCATAGCTGAGCTGCGCCGCGGTGCGGACCTCGTGCAGGGCTGCCGACTGCCCGCGGGCGGCGGGCGCGTGTTGCCCGGCGCGATGCCCGCGCTGCACCGCTGGATCGGCAACCCGCTGATGACCGCGATGCTGCGGCGCATGTTCCGGATGCCGCTGCACGACGCCTACTGCGGGATGCGCGCGTTTCGCACCGACTTCCAGCGCAGCCTCGATCAACGCTGCACCGGGATGGAGTTCGCGCTCGAGATGTTGGTCAAGGCCGGGCTGCGCGGCGCGCGCGTCACTGAAGTGCCGATCACGCTGCACCCGGACGGCCGCCGCTCGCACGGCCCGCACCTGCGCAGCTTCCGCGACGGCTGGCGCAGCCTGCGTTTCTTCTTGATGTGGAGCCCCCGCTGGCTCTTCCTGTATCCGGGCCTGCTGCTCGGAGCGCTCGGCCTGCTGGGCTATGCGCTCGCGCTGCCGGGGCTCGCGGTCTTCGGCGCGCAGCTCGACGCGCACACGCTGCTCTTCGCGAGCCTCTTCGTGCTGATGGGCTACCAGTCGGTGCTCTTCGCGCTGCTCAGCAAGACCTTCGCGACCAGCGTGGGCCTGATGCCCGAAGACGCGCGGCTCACGCGCCTCTTCGAGTGGCTGCGGCTCGAGACGGGCCTCTTGCTCGGCGGCGGCGCGCTCGCGTTCGGGGCGCTGCTGCTCGGGCTGGCGGTCGCGCAGTGGCGCGCGGCGAACTTCGGCGACCTCGACTACGCGCGCACGATGCGCCTCGTGATCCCGGGCGTCACGCTCGCGGCGCTCGGCTTCCAGACCGTGCTCTGGAGCTTCTTCGTGAGCATCCTCGGGATGGGCCGCCGGTGAACTGGCTCGAACGCGCGCACGATCGCCATCACCATCAGCGCCGGCTGTCAGTGCTCGGCCGGCATCTGAACCAGCTGCTGCCGCCGCGCGCACGCGTGCTCGACGTCGGCTGCGGCGACGGCCTGCTGACGCGCTTCGTCGCCGACCTGCGCCCCGATCTCGAGCTGCGCGGCGTCGACGTCTTCGTGCGCGGCGCCACCCACGTGCCCGTGGACGGCTTCGACGGCGAGCAGCTGCCCTATGCGGACGCCAGCTTCGACGCGGTGATGTTCGTCGACGTGCTGCACCACGCCGCGGATCCGGCCGCGCTGCTGCGCGAGGGCGCGCGCGTCTCGAGGCAGTGGCTGGTGCTCAAGGACCACAGCGCCGACGGCCTGCTCGCGCACGCGACGCTCGGCTTCATGGACCGCGTCTCGAACCGGCGCCACGGGATCGAGATCCCGCACCACTATTGGCCCGGCGCACGCTGGCGCGAAGAGCTCGCAAAGCTCGGGCTCGCGGTCGAGGAGTGGCGCCCCGCGCTCGGTCTCTACCCCTGGTGGAGCCGCTTCGCGTTCGAGCGCGGGCTGCACTTCGCGGCGCGCCTGCGCGTCCGGGGCGCGGCTCCGCTGCGCGAGGCGCTTGCCGCGCCTGCGGAAGGCTGCGCGTGAGTCCCGGACCGCTGCCGCGCTTCCGCCTCTACACCGATCCGGGAACCTACGCGCGCGCGGCGCGTTCGCTCGCGGCTGGCGGCGGGCTGCGCGGCGACGCCGTCGCGAGGCTCGAGGCCGCGCTGGCAGCCGAGCACGGGCTCGCGTTTGCGCTCGCGATGCCGCGTGCGCGCGCGGGGATCTACTACGCGCTGCGCGGCCTGATCCGGCCGGGACAGCAGGTCGTGCTGTCGCCTTACACGATCCACGAGGTCGTGAACATGGTGATCTGCGCGGGCGGGCAGCCCGTTTTTTCGGACATCGAGCGCGCGACCTGCAACCTGGATCCGAAGCGCGCGCTGGAGCGCCTCGGCGACGGCGACGTCGGGGCGGTGCTCGTGACGCATCTGCACGGCCTCGCGATGGACCTCTCGGAGCTCGCGCCGGCCTGCCGCGCGCGCGGCATCGCGCTGGTAGAGGACTGCGCGCAGGCCTTCGGCACGCGCTTCCCGGATGGGCGCCCGGTGGGTACGGCCGGCGACGCCGGCATCCTCTCCTTCGGCACCTACAAGAGCCTCACGAGCTTCACCGGCGGCGCGCTGCTGACGTCGCATGCCGCGCTCGCGGAGGCCGTGAGCGGAGAACTCGCGGCGCTGCCGCCGCAGCCGCTCGGGCCCTGGCTGCGCGAGCTGCGGCTGGCCCTCTCGACCGACCTCGCGACCTGGCCGCCGCTCTTCGGCGCGCTGACCTTCCCGCTGTTCCGGATCGGCTATCTGCGCGGCATCGAGTGGCTCAATAAACGCGTGCGCGTCGAGGACGACCCCCAGCTGCGGCGCGAGTTCCCGGCGCTCTACGCCTGCCGGATGCGGCCCGTGCAGGCCGAGCTGCTGCTGCGCCGCCTCGAACGCGTGGAGCGCGAGCTGCGCGCGCGGGTCGCGTTCGCAAAGCGCTACCACGAGGGGCTGCGCGACGTTCCGGAGCTCTCGCTCCCGCCGCTGCGCGAGGACGGCTCGCACGGCTACAGCTATTTCGCGATCCAGTTCGGCGAGCGCGAGGCGCTGATCCGACACCTGATGCGGCGCCGCTGCGACCTCGCCGCGCAACACCTGAAGAATTGCGCCGAGCTGCCCTGCTTCGCGCAGTGGCGGCGCGATTGCCCCGACGCCGCAGCGACGGCCCGCTCGCTGATCCTGCTGCCGACCTACCCGCGCTATTCGCTGCGGGACGTCGATCGCAACGTCGCGGCGATCCGCGACTTCTTTGGCAGAGGCCCGAACCCGGCGTGAGTGCGGCAGGCGGCGGGGATCCGACGCCGCGGGGCCGCGTCGCGGTCGTAGGCTCGGGGCCGGCGGGGGTCTGCGCGGCCGCGCGGCTGCTCGACGCGGGCTTCGCGGTCGAGCTGCTCGACTACGGCGTCGAGCCGCCCGCGGAGCTAGAGGCGCTCGGCGCCGAGCTGCGCGCGGCGGGGCCTCAGGCCGGCGAGCGGCTGCGCGCGCTCGCGTCGCGCGCAGATAGTGGCGGCCTCGCGGGAGCCACGCGGCTGTTGCGCCAACTCGCGGGCCGCGAGGCCCTGCTCGACCTCACGCAGAAGACGCGGCTCGGCTCGGGTTATGTGTTTCGCGAGCTCGAGCGGGGGCACCCGCTGATCGCGCTCGGTCCCGGCGCGCCGGCCTCGCGGTCGCTCGCGCGTGGCGGGCTCTCGAACGTCTGGGGCGCCGCCTGTTATCCGCTCGCGCGCGAGGACTACGCGGGCTGGCCGCTAGCAGTGGGCGCGCTCGACCCGCATTACGCGCGCGCCGCGCGCCTGCTCTCGCTCAGCGAGTCCGAGGACGGCCTCCGCGAGGCGTATGCGCTGCACTCCGAGGCGCGAGCGGCGCTGCCGCTGAACACGGCGAGCGCGCGGCTGCTCGAGCATTGGCAGCGCGGGGCTGCGGAGCTGGCCGCGCTCGGCGTCGCCGCGGGGCGCGCGCGGCTCGCGGTGCGCGCAGAGACGAGCGCGGAGGGGAGTGGCTGCCAGGCCTGCGGGCTCTGCCTCTACGGCTGTCCCTGGGATTCGATCTACCGCGCGGACTGGACGCTGCGCGGCCTCGAGCGACGCAGCGGGTTTCGCTATCGCCCGGGCTGGCTCGTCACGCGCTTCGAGGAGCTCGCGGCGGGCCTGCGTGTGCACGCGCAGAGCGCGGCGCAGGGCGCGCCGCTGCAGACCGATTGCGACGCGCTGTTCCTCGCCGCGGGGACCCTCGCGTCGCTGCGGATTGCGGCGGTCTCCCTCGGCCGCATGGCTGAGCGCGTGCCGCTGCAGGACAACGACCTCTACCTGCTACCCCTGCTGCGGAGCGCCGGAGGGCGCGCGGAGCTGTCCGCGCTGCGCTTCAGCCTGAACGAGCTCGCGCTGCGTTTCGCGGTCGACGGCGTCCCGTTTCATCTCCAGCTCTACGCGCTCTCGCCGGCGGTGCTCGAGCGCGCGGGCCTCGCGCTCTTGCCGCGCGCGCTGCAGCGCCGCGCCAGCGCGCTGCAGGGCCGGCTGCTGCTCGGCTTCCTCTACCTTCCGGGCGCGCATTCGGCGCGCATTGCGGCGCGGCTGCGCGAGGGAGCGCCGGTGGCGACGATCGAGCTCGAGCAGCGGCGCAATCCCGAGAGTGCGCGGCTCGCGCGCGCGGCCACGAGCTGGCTGTGGCGCGCTCGGCGCGCGCTCGGCTTCGCCCCGCTGGCGCCGCCGATCCGCTCGACGCCTTCGGGCAACAGCGGCGGGCACCTGGTCGGCGGGCTCGCGCTCTCGGACGCGCCTCGAGGGCTCGCGAGCGACGCCGACGGGCGCGTCTGCGGGACGCGTCGCGTGTTCGCGGTCGACGGCTCCGCGCTGCCCCAGCTGCCGCCGCAGAACTCGACCTTCACGATCATGGCGAACGCCGATCGCGTGGCCGCGCGCTATGCGGAGCGCGTGGCCGACGGGAGCCCGTGAGCGCGCCGGGCGTCTGCGCGGCCGGCGCGGGCGCGGGAGCCGCGAGCGGGAGCGCGTGCGCCGAGCGCCGCGCGCGTCGCCGCGCGCTGGTTGCGGTGCTCGCAATTGCGCTCGCGGCCCGGCTGCTCTCGCTCTCGCTGTTCTGGGACGCTCGCCTCGTCTTCGATGAGAAGTGGTACGCGAGCGTCGCGGCTTCGATCGCGGCCGGCGAGGGATTTCGCAGCTACGGGAGCGCCGAGCCGACGGCCCTGCGCCCGCCGCTCTTTGCCGGACTGCTCGGCGCAGAGCTCTGGCTGGCGTCGCACTTCGCCGAGGCGCTGCCCCACGGCTGGCTGCGCGCGTTCCAGATCCCGCCCTCGCTGCTCACGGTCGCGCTGCTGTTCCAGATCTGCGCGCGCCGCTTCGGCACGCGCTCGGCCGCGGGAACCGGCCTCGCGGCGGCGCTCGCGCCGCCGCTCGTGCAGTACAGCCACCTGCTGTGGGCCGAGAGCCTGGCCGCGATGCTGCTCGCGCTCGTGTTCTTCCTGCTGGACCGCTTCGACGCGCGAATGCGCGCGCGCGATCTCGCCTGGGGCGGTGCGGCGCTCGGCCTGCTGGTGCTGACCAAACAGGCCTGGCTCTATTTCGGAATCGCGATCGCGCTCTGGGCCGCGTGGCGGCTCGGCTTCGAGCGCAGGCGCGTGCTGCGCGCGCTCGCGGCGGGCCTCGCGGCGCTGCTGCTCACGCTCGCGCCGTGGACGCTGCGCAACGCCTTCGCCTTCGGCGACTTCGTGCTCGTCTCGAGCATGCAGTGGTGGCCGATCGCGATCGGGAACCTCGCGAATCCGACGCTCGAGGCGAAGCGCGAGCTGATGCGCGAGGCCACCCGATTGCCCGCGTTGCATCAGGAGACCTTCTACCGCGGCGTCGCACTCGAGAGCATCCGCAGCCAGCTCCCGGGCTGGCTGCCCAGGAAGCTCTTCGCCACCGTCGACGGCCTGTACCAGGTCCGCTCCGAGGCGCTGCGTTTCGTCGACGAGGGCTGGATCGCGACGACGCCCGCGCGCGTGCGCGCGCTCGTCGCCTATCAGCTCTTCGGACACTACCTGCTCGTCGCCCCCGGGATCGCGGCGCTCTGGCTGGTGCCGGGCGGCCCGCTGCAGCTGCTGGCCGCGCTCGCAGTCCTGTACCTGAACGGCCTGCACACGCTCGCGAACGCGATCACGCGCTATGCGGTCGCGCTGCTGCCTCTCTACCTGCTGTATCTGGGCCCGCTCTTGAGCGGCGCCTGGCGCGCGCAGCCACCGCGGCCCTGGCAGTGGGCGGGGGCCGCGCTCTCGGTCGCGGCCTACCTGCTGATCCCGCTGCCGCGGTCGTGGGCGTTCTTGAGCGCGCTGCTGTGGCGGCTCGGGTAGGCGGTGAGCCCCGCGGGACGGTCGACTGCTTTTTTGCGCCTGCCCCGCGGGCCTGCTAAGAAAGCCGGCCAATCTACACGTTTCGGAACTGCCCCGGCGGTGTCCGCGGCTCGGCTGCGGATTTGGGGAGAGTGGGCGAGGCGGCCGCGAGCGGCGGCGGGCCCGCAGACAGTCCGGAGCGAACGCACAACCGCGAAGGAGAACGCGTGACGGAACCCGCGGCGGGGCTGGCCTCCGCCCCCACGAATCCCGAACTCAGTGCCACAGCGGCCGAGCTCCAGCGCAGCGAGCTGAATGTGCGCGGGCTGATGGAAGTCGGCGCGCACTTCGGACACCAGACCGGGCGCTGGAATCCGCGCATGAAGCCGTTCCTGTTCGGCGAGCGGAATGGCGTCCACATCATCGACCTCGATCAGAGTCTCCCGCTCTTCCTGGAGGCGCTCGACTTCCTGCGCGAGACGACTTCGGGGGGCGGCAAGCTGCTCTTCGTCGGTACCAAACGTCAGGCGCAGGCCGCGATGCGCTTCGAAGCCGAGCGCGCGGGGCAGTACTACGTGAACAACCGCTGGCTCGGCGGGATGCTCACGAACTTCAAGACGGTCAAGAAGTCGATCGATCGCTTCAAGGCCTTCCAGGAGCAGGTCTCGAATCCGGAGAAGGCCGCCGAGCTGACGAAGAAGGAGCTCTCCGGCGTCACCAGGCAGATCGAGAAGTACAGGAAGTCGCTCGACGGCATCCAGGGCATGAGCCGGCTGCCCGACGCGCTATTCGTGATCGACATCGAGCGCGAGGCGATTGCGGTCTCCGAGGCCCGCCGTCTCGGCATCCCGATCGTCGCGATCGTCGACTCGAACTGCGATCCGCTGCAGATCGACTTCCCGATCCCGGGCAACGACGACGCGACGCGCGCGATCCACCTCTACTGCCAGCGCGTAGCCGACGCCTGCCTGGAGGGCACCGCGCAGCACCAGGACCAGCTGCGCAAGGACGGCACGCGCGACGACAAGGCCGCTTCCGACGAGAAGCCCGCGGTCGGCACGGGCCGGCTGGTGGTCGAGATCAAGCAGCCGCCGCGCCGCGGCCGCGGCACCAGCGGCACCGCGTCCTACGGGCGCGACAGCGGGGATGCGCCGCAGGGCGCCACCGGCGGCAGTTCGGGGAAGGAGTAGCGGTCTTGGCGGAGATCTCGGCAGATGCCGTGAAGCGCCTGCGCGATGCGACGGGCGCGGGCATGATGGACTGCAAGCGCGCGCTCGCAGAGGCCGCTGGGGACCCTGCGAAGGCCGGCGCGATCCTGCGCGAGCGCGGCCTGGCGAAGGCCGTCAAGCGCGAGGGGCGCGCGACCAGCGAGGGCGTGATCGCGCTCGCGCTCTGCGGTCGCCAGGGCGCGCTGCTCGAGCTCGGCTGCGAGACGGACTTCGTCGCGCGCACCGACGCCTTCGTTTCGCTCGCGGAGAGCCTGGCCCAGGCCGCTGCGGGCGATCCGAAGCTCTCGAGCGCAGCTGCACTGCTAGGTGCAGTGATCGGCGGCGAGACGGGCGAGCAGAAGATCAAGTCCGCGGTCGCGCGCATCGGCGAGAACATCCAGCTGAAGCGCGTCGATCGGATCGAAGTCGCTGCGGGGCTGGTCGGCGGTTATGTGCACGCGGGCGGAAAGCTCGGTGTGATGGTCGCGCTCGAGGCGGCGCAGCCGCTCGCCGGGCTCGACGCGCTCGCGAAGGACATCGCGATGCACGTCGCGGCGCACGACCCGACGCCGGTCGCGGTCGATCCGGACGGCGTCTCGGCCGAGCTGCTCGAGGGCGAGCGGGCGATCTTCCGCAAGCAGGCCGAGAGCAGCGGCAAGCCGCCCCCGGTGATCGAGAAGATCGTCGAGGGCAAGCTCCAGAAGTTCATCTCGGAAATCTGCCTGGTGAAGCAGGCCTTCGTGAAAGACCCGGACAAGACGGTCGGGAAGCTGTTGCAGGAGGCCGGGGCCGGCGTGCGCGTGGTCGGCTTCCGCCGCTTCAAGCTCGGAGAGGGCGCGGCGGCGTGAAGGCCGCCTTCCGCCGCGTCCTGATCAAGCTCTCCGGCGAGCGTCTCGCCGGCGACGCGGGATTCGGCATCCGGCCGGCGGTGATCGCGGATCTGGCCCGCGAGATCGTGAGCGTGCAGGCGCTCGGGACGCAGGTCGCGATCGTGATCGGCGGCGGCAACATCATCCGCGGCGTGCAGGCCGAGGCCCAGGGCATCGACCGCCACACCGGCGACTACATGGGCATGCTCGGCACGCTGATCAACGCGCTCGCGCTGCAGGATGCGATCGAGAAGGCGGGGCTGCCGTCGCGCGTGCAGTCGGCGCTGGCGATCCAGGCGGTCAGCGAGCCCTACATCCGTCGCCGCGCGCTGCGCCACCTCGAGAAGAACCGCGTGCTGATCTTCGCCTGCGGCACCGGCAATCCGGAGTTCACGACCGACACCGCCGCCGCGCTGCGCGCGTCGGAGGTCGGGGCCGAAGTGATCCTGATGGCGAAGTCCGGCGTCGACGGCGTGTACAGCGCGGATCCGAAGAAGGACCCGAAGGCCGCGCGCTACGAAGTGCTGTCCTTCCAGCGCGCGATCCAGGACGACCTCGGCGTGATGGACCAGACGGCGCTCTCGCAGTGCCGCAAGAACCAGATGCCGATCATCGTCTTCGATTCGGGCGTGTCCGGCAACATCCGGCGCGTCGCGGCCGGCGAGCCGATCGGCACCTGGGTGGCCGACGTGCCGCGCCCGCGGCCGCCGACGGAAGGCTAGGGGGGCTCTCGCATGGCGAAGGGAGACGCCGAGCTGGTGCAGAGCGAGGCCAAAGACGCGATGGATCGCGCGCTCCGCAAGCTCCGGGAGGGCCTGCAGAAGGTCCGCACCGGGCGCGCGAACAGCGGCATGCTCGACGGTCTGCAGGTCGACTACTACGGCACACCGACCCCGCTGCGGCAGCTCGCCAACATGTCGGTACCCGACGCCCGCTTGATCGTGATCTCCCCCTACGACAAGGGCGCGATCCAGGCGATCGAGCGCGCGATCCAGACCAGCGACCTCGGCTTCAGCCCCGGAAACGATGGCAAGGTCGTGCGCATCCCGATCCCGCCGCTGACCGAACAGCGCCGCAAGGAGCTGGTGAAGCACGTGCACCGGCTCGCCGAAGACCACAAGGTCGGCGTGCGCGACGCGCGGCGCGACGCGCTTGCGATGCTGAAGGATCTCGAGTCCGACGGCCAGCTCCCGGCCGACGACAAGCACCGCGAAGAGAAGAACATCCAGAAGCTGACCGACGACTTCGTGAAGCAGATCGACGACCTGATCAAGCAGAAGGAGTCGGAGATCCTGGAGGTCTGACTCGGCATGTCGGAGCGAGCGCTCCAGCCGGATCTCCTGCCGCGCCACGTCGCCATCATCATGGACGGCAACGGGCGCTGGGCCGAGGCGCGCGGCACCTCGCGCCTCGCGGGCCACCGCGAGGGCCTCGAATCCGTGCGCGAGATCGTGCGCGCGGCGCGCAGGATCGGGATCGGAACGCTCACGCTCTACGCCTTCTCGCTCGAGAACTGGAACCGCCCCAAGGCCGAGGTCGACGGGCTGATGGCGCTGCTCGAGGAGTTCATCGATCGCGAGATCGACGAGATCGATGCGAACGGGATCCAGCTGCGCAGCATCGGGCGCTCCGAGCGCCTGCCGGCCTCGGTGCAGCGGAAGGTCGAGCAGGCGAAGCAGCGCACGCGTGCGAATCGCGAGATGCGGCTCGTGTTCGCGCTCTCCTACGGCGGCCGCGCGGAGATCGTCGACGCCGCGCGCAAGCGGCTGCGCGAGGCCGAGCTCGGCAAGCTCGACCCGGACACGCTGGACGAGAAGACCTTCGCGTCGTTTCTCTACGACCCCGAGCTGCCGGACCCGGATTTCCTGATCCGCACCGGAAACGAGCAGCGCGTCTCGAATTTCCTGCTGTGGCAGATCGCGTACACGGAGCTCTTCACGACGCCCGTGATGTGGCCGGAGTTCCGCGCGCCGCACTTCGCCCTGGCGCTGCTCGACTATCAGTCCCGCGAGCGCCGCTTCGGACTCACCAGCGCGCAGGTGCGGGAGCCCTCGTGAAGCGCCTGGCACTGCTCGGCAGCACCGGCAGCGTGGGCACGCAGACGCTCGAGGTCGTCGCCGAGCACCCCGAGCGCTACTTCGTCAGCGCGCTCGCGGCCGGCCGCAACGTCGAGCTGCTGGCCGAGCAGGTGCGCCGCTTCCGGCCCGAGCGCGTCTCGCTCGCGGAGGCGGCTGGAGCCGAGCAGCTTGCGCGCCTGCTCGAGCGGAGCGGCGTGCCGCTGCCCGAGATCGGCGTCGGCTCCGAGGGCCTGCTTGCCGTGGCCACGCATGCGGCGGATCTCGTGGTGGCGGGCCTGGTCGGCGCGGTCGGGCTGCGTCCGACCCTGGCCGCGATCCAGGCGGGCCGCGACATCGCGCTCGCGAACAAGGAAGTCATGGTGATGGCGGGCGCGCTGGTGCTGCGCGAGCTGCGCGCGCACGGGGCCAGGCTGTTGCCGGTCGACAGCGAGCACAGCGCGCTATTCCAGTGCCTCTCCGGGCAGCGCCGTGAGGACGTGGCAAGGCTCCAGCTCACCTGCTCCGGCGGCCCCTTCCGCTGCTGGGACGCTTCGCTGATCGAGGCCGCCACGGTCAAGGAAGCGCTCGATCATCCGAATTGGGAGATGGGGCCGAAGATCACGGTGGACTCGGCCTCGCTGATGAACAAGGGGCTCGAGGTGATCGAAGCCCGCTGGCTCTTCGACCTCCCCCCGGAGCGCATTGACGTGGTGGTTCACCCTCAGTCGATTGTCCATTCTCTGGTAGAATTCGTAGACGGGTCGGTGCTCGCGCAGCTCGGGATGCCGGACATGCGTGTGCCGATCGCGGTCGCCCTTGCCTGGCCCGAGCGCCTGCCGCTGCGCACGCCGCGGCTCGATCTCGGGCAGGTCGGCCGTCTCGATTTCGAGGCCCCGGACCGCAAGCGTTTCCCCTGCCTCGACCTCGCCTACGAGGCGCTGGCAGTGGACGAGGCCGCGCCTGCGGTCCTGAACGCGGCGAACGAGGTCGCCGTCGCGGCCTTCCTCGCGGGCGCGATCGGATTTGGCTGGATCGCGCGCTGCAATGCGGCCGTGCTGCACGCGCACGCTGCTCGCGGGGCAGCTGCGGAATTGCGGGATCTGGAGCAGGTGCTCGCCGCAGATCGCTGGGCGCGCGACTGCGCGCGAGAATGGCTGGCCGCGGAGGCCGGGGCCGTGCTTTCGGAGGGTTTGCCGTCGTGACCTACGTGATCGCCGTCGTCGTGCTGCTCGGAGTCCTGATCTTCTTCCACGAGCTCGGCCACTTCGTGGTCGCGAAGGCCTGCGGCGTGCGGGTGCTGAAGTTCTGCCTCGGCATCGGCTCGCCGATCGGCTTCGGCCGCTACCGCCTCGCGTGGACCCACGGGCACACGGAGTACGCGATCGCGTGGTTCCCGCTCGGCGGCTTCGTCAAGATGCTAGGCGAGAACCCGGAGGACGCGGGCGAGGGCGAAGTGCAGGCGTCGCCCGAAGAGACGCTCGGCGCCAAGCCCACCTGGCAGAAGCTCGCGATCTTCTTCGCAGGCCCCGCGATGAACTTGATCCTGCCGGTGTTCTTCTTCCTCGCGCTGATGGCGATCGGCGAGGACCGCCCACTGCCGGTGGTCGGCATGGTCGAGCTCGGCTCGCCGGCCGAGCGCGCGGGCCTGGCGCCGGGCGATCGCATCCTCGCGCTCGCGGGCGAGCCGGTCGCGTGGTGGGACGCCTTCGACGATCGCGTCCGCGAGCTCCCGAATCAGCAGCTGCCGCTCGAGATCGAGCGGAACGGGGAGCGCCTGACGCTGCCGCTCGAAATCGGCGCGCGTTCGGAAATCGATCCCTTTCAGCAGGTCTCGCAGGTCGGCTTCGCGGGCCTCGCGCACCGCCGGCTGCGCGCGGTGGTCGGCGTTCCGGCGACGGATTCGCCCGCGGCGCGCGCCGGGCTGCGCTCGGGCGACCTCGTGACCTCCGTCGGCGGCGAGAAGATCGAAGACTGGGAGGGCTTCGCGCGCGCCTACGCGGCGGCGGCCGGGGAATTCCAAATCGAGGTAGAGCGCGTCGTCGCGGCGGATGCCTCGGGTGCGGCTGGCGCTGCGCCGGCCGCGAGCGCAGAGGGCACTGCGCCGGCCGCGGGCGCTGTGGATCCGGCAGCGGGCTCCGAGCCCGCGCTGGAGAAGCTCCTGCTGCGCATCCCTGCACGAGGCGACATCGCTGCGCTCGGCGTGATCCCCGCGAACGTCTTGATCTCCGGAGTGGCAGAGGGCTCTCCGGCCGAGCAGGCAGGTCTCTTGGCCGGAGACCTGATCCTCGAGGTCGGCGGCGCACCGATCGGGAGCTTCGCGAGCTTCGCCGAGCACGTGCGCGCGAGCCAGGGCAAGCCGCTCGCGCTGCGCGTCGCGCGCCGCGGGGAGCTGCTCGCGCTCGACGTCGCGCCGCGCATGGAAGACGCCCCGACCGGAATCGGAAGTATCAAGGAGGAGCGTTACCAGGTCGGCGTCCAGTCGCAGCAGAACACGCTGCCGGGCGCGCTCGGCGTCGACCGCGAGCGGAACCCGCTGAAAGCACTGCCGCGCGCGTTTGCGCGCACCGGCGCCGAGGTCGCCGCGATCGTGGTCGGGATCTCGCATTTCTTCACCGGCAACGTCTCGCCCAAGCAGCTCGCCGGCCCGATCGGCATCGCCGAGATCGCGGGCACCGCGCTGCAGATCGGCTGGCAGGCCTATCTGCACGTGATGATCGCGATCAGCATCAACCTCGGCGTACTGAACCTGCTGCCGATCCCGGTCCTCGACGGCGGCCAGGCCGTGATGACGATGGTCGAAGCGCTGCGCCGCTCCCCGCTCTCGCAGCGCGCGCGCGAGCTGTTCCAGTCGGTCGGCGTGACGCTGCTGCTGTTCCTGATGGGCCTCGCATTCTGGAACGATCTGTCGCGCCACTGGGCGAACCTGCTCGGCCTGCTGAAGCAGGGCGTCGGGCTGTAGCGGCGCGGCCGGGTTCCAGACTCCGCGATGCCCGGCGATGTGCAGGACAGCGAAGTCTACGAGGTAGTAGGCCACGTCGAGGAGCTCGAGTCCGGCCACCCACTCGCGAACCTGGTCGTGCGCGCCTTCGACCGCGACCTGCTCTTCGACGACAAGCTGGGCTTCGCCGTAACCGACGCCGAAGGCCGCTTCCGGATCCGCTTCCGCGCGGCGGACTTCCGCGACATCGGCGAAGCCAATCCAGACCTCTACCTGCGCGTCTACGACGCCAGCGGCCAGCGCCTGCTGCTCGACACCCAGGACCGCATCCGCTGGAACGCGTCGCCGCTGCAGGGCTTCAGGTTGCGCGTGCCGCGGGGAGCGCTCGGGGGCTCATAGCAGCACGAGCAGCAGGGCGGTGAGCGCCGCGGCTGCGATCACGAGCCAGAGCATGCGCCGGCTCCCGGCGGGCTGCGAGGTCGGCGCGCTCTCGATCCGACTGCGAGCGAGCTCCGCACTCGCGAGCAGCTCGGCCGGCAGGATCAACTGCGGCGCCGTCGGGGAGTCGCTGTCCGCATCGGTTGAGCGCTGCGTCGGCATCGGGCCGTCGGCGCCGGGAATGCGCGCGATCTGGACCGTGATGTTGTCGCGGCCCCCCTGTCGATTGGCTGCGTCGACGAGGGCTTCCGCGCAGGCGTCGGGCTCGAGCGAGCTCAACAGCTTGCGGATCTGGGCGGCGTCCACGAGTCCCCAGAGTCCGTCCGAGCAGAGCAG
>CAYTJA010000158.1:0-2044 GCA_964437835.1 uncultured Spirochaetales bacterium | reverse complement strand
GGAAGGGATCGATGTCCACTCGCCGGCAGCTCTCGATCAGGGAGTAGATCGTGGCGGCTGCGTGTCCGCCGCGTTCGCTGCCGGCGAAGAGCCAGTTGCGCCGTCCGATGGCCACGGGGCGGATCGCGTTCTCGCAGGAATTGTTGTGGATCGGCACGCGGCCTTCTTCGAGGAAGCGCACCAGGGTCGGCCATTGGTTCGCGAGATAGGTCAGGGCCTTGGCCAGCGGGCCCTGATCGCTGCCGCTTCCGCGCAGCGTCTCGAGGTCCTTCTGGATCTCGTCCAGGATCACCTGACTCTTCTCCAGCCGCAGCGCGCGCACCGCCTCGGGCTCGAGCTTTCTATCGACGGCCTCGCGCTCGACGTCGAAGAGCTTCGCGATCCGCCGCATCATCCGCGAGGCCTCGACCGGCGACTCCTTCAGCGCGTCGCGGCACTTCCGCAGGACATGCGCCCAACATCCAGTCTCGATCAGGGCGGGATGCTTCTTCACGATCACGCCGTAGCCCGCGTACCCGTCGCCGACGAGGTAGCCCTCGATCTGGTTCCCGAGGAAGCGCTCGACGTGCTCGTGGCCCCAGTCGATCGCGAAGTCGAAGACCACGCCGGAGACCAGCGGGCTCGTGTAGGTCCACAGATGCGCCTTGAAGTTCGGCGCGCCCTTTCCGGCCTGGCACTCGACCGGGGTGTCGTCGAGCTGCACTACTCCGCTCCCGAGGATCTCTTTCTTCAGGGCGTCCTGGATGGGCGCGAGGTTGAAGGCGCAGGTCATCACCCAGTCGCACAGCGTCTGGCGCGGCAGCTCGAGCCCATCGCGCGAAAAGATCGACTGCTGGCGGTAGAGCGGCAGGTGTTCGCAGTACTTCGCGGTCAGGATCCGCGCCAGGAGGCCCGGCCCGGCCAGCCCGTTCTCGATCGGCCGCGGCGCCATCGGCGTCACGATGAGCTCCGCCGTGCGCTCGACGAGATCCGTCTCGCCTAGGCCGTAGATCGCGCGGTGGTGCACGAGCACGACCAGCTTCGACGGCCGGTACTCGAGCTCTTCGGTGGTCTTCTCGCCGATCGCGACCAGCGTCTTCCCCGTCACCGGGCAGAGCCGCTCTTCGAGCGGGAGCTCGTGCTGCACGTGCTCGCGCGGCAGCGCCGTATAGGCGATCTCGCGCGGCGCGTGCTTCTTCTCGTGCCGCGGGCGGATCCGGTCCGTGCCCGTCTCCCCGTCCGGGGCTTCGTTCGCGCACGGCGGAGTCGCGAGCGGCGCCTCCGCGCTGAAGAGCGCGAGCTGACCAGGCGCGACCAGATCCGCGAGCGCGCGGCGCTTCGCCAAGAGATCCTTCAGGCGCGCCTCGAGCTTCGCGCGATCGCGGGCTGCGCCGCGCAGATCCTCTTCCAGCTCCTTGATCTCGCGCTCCAGCTCGGCCATGCGCGCCACTTGGTGCTCGAGCGTCGCGATCTTCTCGTCGCGCGCGATGAGCATCTGCTTCAGCGCGAGATTCTCTTCCAGCAGTTCTCCACTCACGCTCACTCTCTATCCATCGGTGCAAGACAGATAACCATGCACCACTCTTTCTTTTTTTCGCGCGACAAAGTGCGTGCCCATCACGATCGGCGTCGCCATCTCCGCCGCAGAGAGAGCTCGCCTGCTTCGAGACCGTTCAACATCAAGAGCAGCTTCTCGTAGCGCAGCTCGATCCGCTCGCGGCCCGCGAGCTCCGCCGGCCAGTCGAAGGTCCCGCGCTCCAGACGCTTCGCCAGCACCCACATGCCCGTCGAGTCGAAGAAGAGGATCTTCAGCCGGTTCTTGCCGCGGTTGCAGAAGACGAAGAGGTCGCCCGACAAGGGATCTTCGGCAAGGCGCGAGCGCACGAGACCACTCAGGCCGTTGAACGATTTGCGCATGTCCGTCGCGCCCGTCGAGAGGAAGATACGTCCCTGACCGAGCCGGCTCAGCACGAGCGCAGCGCCCGAACCAGCTCAGCCAGGCGCTCCGTCGCGATGTCGCGCGGCACGCACACGCGGCAGCCGTCCGCGAGCACCACTTCGATGC
>CAYTJA010000157.1:0-11173 GCA_964437835.1 uncultured Spirochaetales bacterium | reverse complement strand
GCGAGGAGTGCCGCTGCCTGCAGCGTGCCTACTGCGACGTAGGGCGCGAGCTTGCCGACGAGCGCGTCGAATCCGTCCACGGGCGTCGCGAGCAGGGCCTCCCAGGTTCCGCGCTCGCGCTCGCGCGCGAGCGTCAGCGCGCCGAGCATCAGCATGCTGATCATCACGACGACACCCGCGAGCGGCGGCACGATCGTCCAAGCCGTGCGCAGCTCCGGATTGTGCAGCCACTCGACCTCGACTCGACCCGGGCCGATCCCGCCGGCCTCCGCGCGCGCGCGCGACCACGCGCGTTCGAGCGCGGCGAGTGCGGGGCGCAGCGCGGCCGGATCCGATCCGTCGGCGATGATGCGCGGTGGGTCGATGCTGGCGTCGGGGTCGTCGTAGTCGAGCTCCGGGAGCTCGATTCCGAGCAGCGCTTCTCCCGTGCGCACACGCTGCGCGGCAGCGCCGGGCGCGAGGCCATCGGCGACGACGCGGAAATAGTCGCTCGCGTCGATCGTGCTCCGGATCCGATCGCCCTCAGATGCATTCGCGCGCGCGATCGCGAGCGGGATCCCGCGCGGATCGAGGTTCACCGCATAGCCGAAGAGCAGGAGCTGCAGCGCGGGGACACTCAGCACGAGTGCGAGCGAGGTGCGATCGCGTGCGAGATGGAGTGTCTCGATGCGCGCGACCGCTCGCATGCGCCGAAGCCGGCCGCGCATCAGCTGCGCGCCGACACGAAGGCGAGCGCCGCGTCTTCGAGCCCGGCGCGCACCGGCTGCAGCTCCGCGCGCAGGGAGCGCGCGCGAGCCGCCAGGGCTTCGGCCGCCTGCGGCCGCGCGACGATTCGGAGTCCCGCGCCCTGCGGATGCACCGCGATCACGCCGGAAATCTCCTCGAGCGCGGGGATCGCGTTCAATGCCGCCGCCGCCTCGATGCGATAGGCCTGAACGGCTGCGTGTCGCACCAGATCACTCGCAGTCCCACGCGCGGCGCAACGCCCTGCGACCAGGAAGCTGAGACTGCCGCAGCGCTCGGCCTCGGCGAGGTCGTGTGTGCACAACAGGATCCCGGCGCCCCGGGTTGCGAGCGCGGCAATGCGACGCCAGACGTCCTGGCGCGACTCCGCGTCGAGGCCTGCCGTCGGCTCGTCGAGCAGCAGCAGGGGCGGTCGGTGGATCAGCGCGGCTGCGAACTGCAGCCGGCGCGCGAGGCCTCCCGAGAGCGCTCCCGCGGGTAGGCGCGCGCGATCGGAGAGGCCGAAGTCCTCGAGCGCGAGGTCTGCCGCTGCAGTCGGACGCGGCAGGCCGTAGACCGACGCTCGGAAGCGCAGGTTCTCGCGCAGCGAGAGCTCAGCGTAGAGCGAGAGGCGCTGCGGGAGGTAGCCGATGCGGCGGCGGATCTGCGTGGCGTCGCGGCCGAGTTCCAGACCCAGCACGCGACCGCCCCCGGCGTCGGCTTTCAGCAGGCCGGCCAGCAGGCGCAGGATCGTCGTCTTGCCGCCGCCGTTCGCCCCGATCAGTCCCTGCAGCTCGCCGCGGCGCAGACTCAGATCGATGCCCGCGACGGCGACACGCGCCGCAAAGCGCTTTTCGAGGCCAGCGACCTCGATCAGTGCTGCGTCCGGTTCCGCGTTCGTCGCGCTCCCCTCAGGCATGCAGATACTGGAAACCGCCGAACATGTACTTCGTGGCTTCGGCGCCTAGCGCGAGCACGCGCTCGCCCGGAGCGAGCTCCGATCGCAGCTCCGCGAGCGCGAGCCAGATCGCCGCCGAGCCGGTGTTGCCGCGCCGGTCTGCGTTCACGAACACGCGCTCGCAGGGGATTCCGAAGAAGGCGCCGAGCAGGGCCGCCAGCTGGCCGTTCGCCTGGTGTGGGACCACGCGGTCGACCTCCTCCACGGCAGCGCCGAGACTGCGTGCGACGCTGGCGCCCTGCGCGAAGAGTTCCGGGCCGCTCGCCCGCACCCCTGCGTAGTCGTGCTCGAATTCGAGCGGACCCGGGCCCGAGAAGGGCGCGTTCGAGCCGCCCGCCGCGAGCTGGAAGCCGGGTGTGCGGCCGAGGCCGATCTGGCCGAAGAAATTCCCGCCGATGCGAGCACCCGGAGCGCCGTCGTCACGCGTCAGCACGATCGCGGCTGCAGCATCTCCCATCTGCACGAGATTCACGAGCTGCGCGGTGTCGTCGGCGGCACGCACGGGGTCGAAGTAGACCGAGCCCGTCTCCGAGCCGACGATTGCGACCGCGCGCGCCGCGCCGCCCGCGAGCAGCCCCTGCGCGACGACGAGCGCATTCGCGAAGCCGGTGCAGGCCTGGCGCAGCTCGAGGTAGGGCCCCGCATAATCGAGGCGGTCGGCCACCAGCGCGATGTTTGGCGGAACCAGGCAGGCGGGGGTCGTCGTGTGACCGATCAGATAGTCGAGATCTTCCGTTTCGATGCCGGCTTCTGCCAGTGCGGTGCGCAGCGCGTCGGCTGCGAGGTCGGGGTTCGAATGCTTTGGGCGCGGTCCCTCGCGACGCGCGTCGAAATTTCGGCAGACGTGGCGCGAGGCGATGCCGAGGCGCGCGGCGTAGGCGGCGCCGCGGCGCGCGACCGCGACGCCGAATCGCGTTTCGATCCGCTCCAGCAGCTCCGCAGTCGAGACCGCAGGACCGGGCAGCGCGGTGCCCATGCCGAGCACGCGCAGGCTGCGCGAATCTCGCCAGCAGCGCGGGGGCGGGGTCGCGCTCGAGGCGGGGTCTAGCGGCATCATCGGCGGATCGGCTCCTTGGATCCACGCTCCCAATTCCGATCGGCCGCCTCGATCAGGTTCGCCGTGCGGAGCTGCCAGAGCGCGTGCACCGCGCGGTTGTTGTTCAGGAAGAGTCTATCCCCGATGATCGCGAAGCGGTGCGGATCGACGTCGGCGAGCCGGTTCAACGACATCGCGAACGCACAGTATCCCCCGTATTGGGGTAGCCAGCGGTCGGGATCTCCTGCGAAGGACGTGCGGTGCTGCTCCGAAGCAAAGCGATAGGTGACGCCGTTCCAGACCTGCGTGAGCTGGGGCGAGCCGGCTCGCGCTTCGCCGAGGCGGAAGTAGGCGACCGGGTCATAGCCCTGCAGGCCGAGGCCCGCAGTCGCATTCACCGCGGGGGCGGGCTCGTTCCCGGATCCGAGCGCCGCGCCCGCGATCAGCAGCCACAGGCAGCCGCCGAGGACGAGGCCGCACCCCGCGCTCGCGCTTCGCCTTCGCTGCATCGCAGGCCTTGGATGCCCGGGGACCGCCCCGGGTTTCAGGGCGCAGGCGCAGCGCGTGCAAGGGGCCTGTGCTGCTACGCCGCTTCCACGATGTTCGCGGCTTCGGTTTCCGGGTCGAAGACGATACGCAGCTGGCCGCGCTCGAGCTGGCGCATCACGTCGCTCACCTTTTCATCGAGGCTGCGCTCGCGCGCGCCGTAATCGGTACCGCGCCGCGTCACGAACTCCTCGACCAGCGCGCGCAGCGTGTCGGCGCCGAGGGCGGCGGGATCGATCTCGATCACCGACTCGGGGTCGTCGGGCATGCGCTGAGAGTAGTGCTGATTCGCGCAGAAACGGTCACGTGACCGCCTGTTCGCTGCCGCTCCAACCGTGCCAGTCGACGATGTCGATGGCAAGCACCGGCAGGCCAGGAGGCGTCATGCGGTACTGCTCGTACTTGGCGGTCAGCGCTTCGAGAGCGCGAGCCACCTCCTCTCCGGCCTCGACCACGCGCGCCAGGCCGCGAAGTCGCACCCACCAGAGCCGGGGCCAATCGTCGTCGTAGTGGTCGATGAGGACCGTGACCTCCGGCCTGCGCCGCGCGTTCTCGATCCGCTGTAGCCTTCGCGAGTGCTTGGGCTTGCCGTCGACGGCCGAGTAGAGCGTTTCGCCGACCAGGGCAAACGTGATCGGCACGAGGTGCGGCCGACCGTCGGGGTCGAGCGTCGCCAGCCGGGCCACTCGCGACTCCGTTACGCGCCGCTTCCAACCCGTTTGGCTCTGCATCTCGGCGTCGTCCCCGGGGCCTCTGCATGCGCCGAGGCCGCCGGCTTCCCCCTGGCAAACCGCCAGGGGACCGGATCTGCGGCGATAGGGCAAGGCCGGCGGGCCCGGGCCAGCCCACCGCGGCTGGGGTCCCGCCGCGCGCAGCGGCCGTGCAGCAGCCTGACCCGATCGAAATGAAGCTGAAGCCGCAAGACCTGAAAGACCTCTCCGATCGGACGCTGGAACACTATAACCAGCGCGCCAGGGACTTCTGGGAAGGCACGCGCGAGCATGACGTGAGCAGCAACATCGCGGCGCTGTTGCAATACATCGAGGCTGAGCCGCCTGTTTGGATCCTCGATTTTGGCTGCGGCCCGGGGCGCGATCTCGAGACGTTCGCCGGGCTCGGGCACGTGGCGGTCGGTCTGGAAGGCGCCTCGCGCTTTGCCGTCATGGCGCGCGCCTACAGCGGGTGCGATGTCTGGCAGCAGGATTTCCTCGAGCTCGACCTGCCGGATGCCCGTTTCGATGGCGTGTTCGCCAACGCCGCGCTGTTCCACGTACCCAGCCAGGAGCTGCCGCGCGTGTTGCTCGAATTGCACGCAACTCTGAAGCCGGGCGGTGTGTTGTTCAGCTCGAACCCGCACGGCCAGGACGAGGAAGGCTGGAACCACGGACGCTACGGCGCGTATCACCGTCTCGAGTCCTGGCGCCGCTACATGACCGGTGCGGGGTTCGCCGAGCTCACTCACTACTACCGCCCTGCCGGCCTGCCGCCCGAACAGCAGCCCTGGCTGGCGAGCGTCTGGCGCAGGTTGGAATCATGCTGAGAGCCGCGCGCCCGTTCTGGCTCCGAAGCGTCGGCGCGCTGCTGACGGCCGCGCTGCCGATCATTGGGGCATGCGACCCTGGCTCGCTCTCCGCCCCGCCTGCGTCCGAGTGCGCCGAGGCGGGGGCTCAGTGCCAGCTTCCTGAAGGCCCGCTGGGTGTCTGCGAGCGCGCAGCCTGTGCGGCTGGCGAGATGCCCCCGTGCTTCAGCTGCACTCCGCAACACTGAGACAGCCGAACGAGCTACGGTCGTATGGGACCAACCGACGCAGGAGCACCCATGGCGAAGGCGATCTGGCGCGGGCGGGTGATTGCGGAGAGCGACGCCACCCGCGTCGTCGAGGGCAACCACTACTTCCCGCCGGACGCGGTGCGCCGCGAGCACCTGCGCGCGAGCGCAACCCACACCACGTGCAGCTGGAAGGGCGTCGCGAGCTACTGCGACGTCGTGGTGGACGCTGCGGAGAATCGCGACGCCGCATGGTTCTATCCGGAGCCTAAGCCCGCGGCGGCGGAGATCGCGGGCTATGTCGCGTTCTGGCGCGGGGTCACGATCGAAGGCTGAGCGAGCGGCTCGAGCAGCAGCACCGCGAACCAGCCGCGGGGGTCGGTCCAGCTCGCGCGCCGCGCGAGGCCGACGCTGCGCGCCAGTGCGTCGAAGGCGTCGAGGCGCCACTTGTACGAGCACTCGGTGTGGATCGACTCGCCGCGCGCGAAGTCGAACGCCCGCCCGCCGACCTGCACGCGCTGCGCCCGCGCGCTCACGAGGTGCATCTCGATCCGGCCGGCCCCCGCACTGTCCGGCACCCAGAGCGCGCGATGACGGAAGGCATCGAGGTCGAAGTCAGCGCCGAGCTCGCGGTTCGCGCGGGCGAGCAGGTTCAGATTGAAGCGCGCGGTGACGCCGATGGCGTCGTCGTAGGCGCGCTCGAGCACGCGCGGATCCTTCTCGAGGTCGACACCGAGCAGGATCGCCCCGCCCGGGCCGCAGGTGCGCGCGACACCGGCGAGGAAGCGCGAGGCCTCTGCGGGCGCGAAGTTTCCGATTGTCGAGCCCGGGAAGAATCCGACGCGACGCGCGGCGCCGCGGGGAATCGGCGGCAGGCGCAGCGCGGCGGTGTAGTCAGCGCAGATGGGCAGCACGTCGAGCGAGGGGTGCTGCGACGCGATCCGCGTCGCCGAGCTCGAGAGGGCCGCGCTGGAGATGTCGATCGGCACCCAGGCGACGGGCTCGCTCAGTGCGTCCAGCAGGAGATGGGTTTTCGTGCCGCTGCCGCTGCCGTACTCGACGACGACGCAGCGCGCGCCGAGGCGCTGCGCGATCTCCGGCAGGTGCGCGCGCAGGATCCCGATCTCGGTGCGCGTCAGGTAGTACTCCTCGAGGTCGCAGATCTCCTCGAAGAGCGCCGAGCCGGCGCTGTCGTAGAAGTACTTGCAGGGCAGCGTCTTCTGCGGGCGGCTCAGGCCCAGGGCGACGTCCGCGAGGAACGCGCTCGTCGCCGGCACGACTTCCGCCTGGCGCAGCAGGGGCGCTGCCGCGTTCATACGCGATCTCGCGCCAGGCGCACGCCGCTCGTCTGCCAGCGCGCGGCGGGCGGGAAGAAGTTCCGGTAGCTCGCGCGCACGTGGGAGGCGGGCGTCGTGCAGGCGCCGCCGCGCAGCACGAGCTGGTTGATCATGAACTTCCCGTTGTACTCGCCGAGCGCGCCGGCGGGCGCTGCGTAGCCGGGGTAGGGCGCGTAGGCGCTGCGCGTCCATTCCCAGACTGAGCCGAAGAGCTGAGCGGGCTGCGCGGCGTCCGCAGCGTCCGCGCGGATCGCCGCGGGCTGCAGCAGGCCGCTCTCGACGAAGTGACCGCGCACGGGCACGGGGGCTGCCACCAGCTCCCACTCGTCCTCGCCCGGCAAGCGCGCGCCGGCCCAGCGCGCGAAGGCGTCCGCCTCGTAGGCACTCACGTGACACACGGGCGCATCGACATCGACGGGTCGGGCGCCGTGCAGCGTGAAGTGGTGCCATGCGCCGTCGCGCTCCTCCCAGTAGAGCGGCGCCGTCCAGCCTTCGGCGCGCGCTGCCGCAAAGCCGTCGGACAGCCACAGCTCGGGCCTCGCGTAGCCGCGGTCCTGGATGAACGCGATCCACTCGCGGTTCGTGACGAGGCGATGCGCGAGGGCGAAGGGCTCGAGCAGCCGGCGGTGTCGCGGGCCTTCGTTGTCGAAGGCAAAGGCGCCGGCGTCCGCCCCCGGGCCGGCTCCGATGCGCGCGATGCCTCCGGGATGAGCGTGCCAGCGCAGCGCGCCGCTCGTGCCCGTCGGCGCAGCGCCAGCGCCCGCCCGCGCGGGCGCCGACCGGTAGAGCGGTTGCAGCGGATTGCAGAAGAACAGGTGTTTCAGGTCCGTGAGGATCAGCTCCTGGTGCTGCTGCTCGTGCTGCAGGCCGAGCTCGATCCGCTCCCCGACCTGCGGATCCACTCCGCCCGCGAGCAGCCGATCCATCGCCTCATCCACGTGCGCGCGATAGGCCTGCACCTCATCGAGGCCCGGCCGGGTGAGCAGGCCGCGCCGCGCGCGCGGATACGGCTCGCCCACGCTCTGGTAGTAGGAGTTGAACAGCTGCGCGTAGAGGGGATCGCGCTCGTGGTAGCGCGGCAGCGAGGTTCGCAGCACGAAGGTCTCGAAGAACCAGCTCGTGTGCGCGAGGTGCCACTTCACGGGGCTCGCGTCGGGCATCGACTGGAGCGCGCAGTCCTCGGCGGAGAGCGGCGCGGCGAGCGCGAGCGTCGCGCGACGAATCGCGTGGTAGCGGCCTGCGTCGGCCTGCGGCGTCGGGAGGGAGGCCGGCGCGGTCACGCCCGCAGTCTATGACGACTCGCATGCGCAGCGAAAGCGGAAATTGCGATCAGGGTCTCCGCTCGTGGCGAAGCCCGGCGGGCACGATCCAGCGCTCGCCGAGATCGAACGCGCCCTGCACGGCGAGCGCGAGCAGCGCTGCCGGCAGCGCGCCCTCGAGGATCAGGCCGAGGTCGTCGAGGCGGATTCCGGTCAGGATCGCCTGGCCGAAGCCGCCGGCGCCGATCAGCGCGCCGAGGGTCGCCGTCCCCACGTTGATCACCGCCGACGTCTTGATCCCGGCGAGGATCGAGCGCGACGCGAGCGGCAGCTCGATCCACCAGAGCCGCTGGGCGGGCGGGAGCCCGAGGGCTTCCGCGGATTCGCGCAGCGCGCTCGGGATGTCGTGGAGCCCCGCGTGCACGTTCCGCACGATCGGCAGCAGGCCGTAGAGGAAGAGCGCCGCGACCGCGGGCGGCGCTCCGATCCCGAGCAGCGGGATCATGAACACGAGCAGCGCGAGGGTCGGGATCGTCTGGAGCACGCCCACGAACGCGAGCACGATCGCGCCCGCGCGCGGGCGCTTCGCGGCGAGGACGCCGAGCGGCAGTGCCACCGCGATCGCCGCGGCGAGAGACGCAGCGACGAGGCCGAGATGGTCGAGCGCTGCGCGCGCGATGCGGTCGGCGCGGCCCTCCCGCGGCGCCCGCGCGTCGATCCCGAGCCTCGCGGCGGCGAAGTCTGTAGCGACGAGGGCTTCGTCCTCCCGCTCGACCTTCACGCGCGCATTCAGCCGGATCATCGTCGCGGCGTCGATCGCGCCCTCGAGCCGCGCGAGCGCGGACGTCGTGCCGGGCGCGCGCGCCTCGAGATCGGCGCGCCACAGCAGCAGCGCCGCGTACTCCGGAAAATGCTGGAGGTCGTCCTGCAGCACGCGCAGCTGGTAATAGGCGATGTCCACGTCCGTCGAGTAGAGGTCGGAGACGTCGAGCGTCCCGGCCTCGAGCGCGCGGTAGGCGAGATCGTGATCGAGGCCGCGCACGTCGGTCTGGGGCAACGCGTAACGCGCGCGCAGGGATGGCCAGCCATCCGCGCGCTGCATGAACTCGTTCGTGAAACCGAAGCGCAGCGACGGATGCTCGCGCAGCTCGGAGATCGTGCGGATGCGCAGGCGCTCGGCGAGCGCCTGCTTCATGCCTAGCGCATAGCTGTTGTCGAAGCCGAGCGACGCGCCGAGCAGGATGCCCTGCGCGCCGAGCGCCCCGCGCAGCGCGTCCAGGCCGCGCACAGAGCTCGCCGCGAAGATCTCCTGCTCGAGCGTACCGCTGTACTCCGGATACACGTCGAGCTCGCCCCGGCGCAGCGCATTCCAGAGGATCCGCGTGCCGCCGAGCTCGCGGTGGTGCTCCACCGCGAAGCCGGCCTCGCGCAGCAGCGCGGCCGCGATCTCTCCGAGCACGACGGACTCGGTGAAGCTCTTCGAGCCGATGCGCACGAGCGGCCGATCGCGCGGCGGCGCGCACGCGGCGAGCGAGAGGGCGAGCCCCAGCACCCCGAGCCGCGCCACGCAGACAGCGACGCGCTCGCGCGTCATGCGGGCCCGCCGAACGCGCCGCGCTGCGCGCTGATGAAACGCGTGACGAAGGGGTCCGCCGGGCGCTCCAGCAGGTCGGCCAGCGTCCCCTCCTGCAGCAGCTCGCCGTCGCGCAGCAGCGCGATGCGGTCGGCAAAGAACGCCGCCTCTGCGAGATCGTGGGTCACCAGCAGGACCGTCTTGCCGAGGGCGCGGAAGATCTCGCGGAGCTCCTGCTGCAGGTCGGCGCGGATCAGCGGGTCGAGAGCGGCGAGGGGTTCGTCGAGGAGCAGCAGCTCGGGATCGAGCAGCAGCGCGCGCATCAGCGCCACGCGTTGGCGCTGTCCGCCGGAGAGCTGCGCGGGGTGGCGTCGCAGCGCGTCCGCCGGGAAGCGCGTGAGCGCCGCCAGCTCCGCGACGCGCGCCTGCGTGCGCGCGGCGTCCCAGGCGAGGTAGCGCGCCATCAGCGTCACGTTCGCGCGCGCGTCGAGGTGCGGGAACAGGCCGCCGTCCTGGATCACGTAGCCCATGCGCAGGCGCAGCCCGCGCGCGCTCGCGGCGTCGATCGGAACGCCGGCGAGCGTCACGCTGCCCTCGTCGGGTGAGACGAGGCCGAGCGCGATGCGCAGCAGTGTCGACTTGCCGCTGCCGCTCCCGCCGAGCAGGACGGTCGTACCCCCGGCCGGGATCGCGAGGTCGATCCCGCGCAGCGCGGGCGCGACGCCGAAGCGCTTGGTCACGCCGTGGAGCGCGAGCACGCCTAACCACCCTCGCGCAAGAGCTGCGCGAGCCGCGGCGTCAGCGCGCCGCGGCGTGCGCTCGCCACAGCTTCCCGCTCGCAGAGGACGATCTGCCGCACGCCCCTCCCGCCCCGGCCTCGGTTCATCGCATCGGTCAGCGGGAGCGTCAAAGGCGCGACTCCCGTCGGAGATTCCGCCGCGTCCGGGTCATTGCTCCCGCTGGAGTCGTGACTTTGCCATTGATTGGGCAGCGGTCGCCCGCGGATTCGCCCTTGCCTGACTCCGCTCCGAGGCAGCGCGCAGCAGGAGACTCTGCATGGGGCTCGCCGATCGCAGATCTGCGACTCCGGACGCGTACCGCGACCTGCCGGAGCGCTTCAGCAACTGGGGCGCTGGAGATCCGCGCGACGGGCTCGGAACGCTGTCCTCGACGAGCGCGCGAGCCGCGCGGACCTCCGCGGCGCGTGAGGCGCGCGGCGGGTCCCCTTCGATCACCGCGAGCAGCGCGCGCAGGCCGCCGCCGGTCAGCTCCCCCGCGGGAGTTGCCAGTATGCGCCTTATCGGCCGTCGATTCTCCCCCCTATTCTTCCTACGCGCGGCCCTGGCCAGTTTCTGCGGGATGGCTCGCGGCAACGGCGCGTAGGCTGCTGACAAATCCAGCGGGGCACTGACCGGCCCGAGCCCCCCCGACGACTGCGACCTTCCCCGACGAAATCGATCTGGAATCCGGATTCGAAGCCGGCGCCGACCGGCACGCGGACACGGATTTCGATTTCGGAGCCTGACCGACACGACGGCCGCGTTCCCTGGCTCCGAGACGATCACCTGAGAGCCCCAGTGCGCGGGATGCAGTAGGCCCGCGACGCGACTCGTGCGCCCCACGGCCAGCCCCCGCATACCCCGCGTTCGCCGCGCACCGCCGCGCGCGGCCGCCGCGGCACGCTTGAATTCCCCGCTTCCGGTCATTGCCCCGCGGGAGTTGGCAGGTTGACTCTTATAGGCCGTCGATTCCGATTCCCAGGCTTTCCTTCCTACGCGCCCGCTCCCCGGTGGGACTTGCCAGCCAGTTTCTCAGGAGATCACGGGGTTATCGGACCTCGCGCGCACCCGCGAGAACCCCGATTGGATCGCCTATCGGCTTTCAGGATTTGCAGCCTCCCTCCGATCGATGCAGATTGACTCCGGGGGCGCGATCGCGTAAGAATTAGGAGGGCGAGAAGCGGACGGCGGGGTT
>CAYTJA010000156.1:0-3472 GCA_964437835.1 uncultured Spirochaetales bacterium | reverse complement strand
ATGTGCGAGAGGTAGCCGTCGCCAGCGCGGCCCGCGCGGCGGAATGCGGGCGCGCGGCGGCCGCCGATCCAGATCGGCGGGCCGCCGGGCTGCGCGGGCTTCGGATCCAGGCTGACCGCGCCGAAGCGGTAATGCCGGCCGCTGTGGGCGACGCGGTCCTCGCGCCAGAGCCGGCGCAGCACCTCGATGCCTTCGTCGGTCCGAGAGCCGCGCTCGGCGACCGGGACGCCGACCGCCTCCCACTCGGGCGGAAACTCGCCCCCGACGCCGACTCCCAGCACGAGGCGCCCGCCAGACAGCTGATCGACGCTCGCGCTGATCTTCGCGGCGAGGGTCGGGTGGCGCAGCGCGAGCAGGTAGACCGCGGTTCCGAGCCGCACCCGCTGCGTCACTCCCGCAACGCAGGAGAGCAGCGTCAGCGATTCGAGGATCGGCACGTGGAACGCGATGTGGTCGCCCGCCCAGAGCGAGTCGAAGCCGGCGGCCTCCGCGCGGCGCGCGAAATCGAGGATGGCCCGCGGGTTGCTGCCGCCGAGCGTGAGACCGCAGCGGATCGCGTCGGGAACGGCGAAGCTCGACATCGCGCGGATCTCCGGCTCGGGGACGGACGGCGCCCTGTGGTATCACAGGCCGGCGCGTGACGGATCCGAAATCGCAGCCGCTGCCGGAATCCCTTCGGCCCGAGATCCAACCCTCCTGGGCAGCGCACGGATTCCTGATCGCGCTCGGCGCGCTGGTGGCTGCGCTCGCGTTCGAAGTCGGCGCGCGCCTGCTCTACACGCGCCCGTGGATCGACGAGCTCGCGGCGGCGCAGGCGCTCTCGACGCGTGCCGACTATCGGCAGAACCGCCTCGGCCTGCGCGATGCGGAGTTCGCAGTGCCGAAGCCCGCGGGCCTGCGCCGACTGCTCGTGCTGGGAGACTCCTTCACGTTCGGCCTCAGCGTGCGCGACGACGCTGCGCCATTCCCCGAACAGCTCGAGCGCGCGCTCGCCGCGCGCGCGCAGCAAGCGGGCCAGGCCGGCGTCGAGGTTCACAACGGCGGCATCCCGGGCAGCCTGACCGGCGATTGGGTCGAGCTCTGGGATCGCGTCGCGCCCGAGATCGAGCCCGACGCGCTGCTGATCGTGTTCTTCCTGCGCGACGGCACGCGCACCGGATCGATCCCGGACTTCTTCGGCGAGATCTACCAGGAGATCACGCAGCGGAACCAGGCGTCGCGGCTGTATTCGTTCTCGTTCCTGTACCGCAGCTACCGCGACGGCCGCGACCGCCAGGAAGTCGGCTCGCGCTACACGCAGCGCTTCCACGACGCGTACTTCGGCGCCGAGAGCGAGACCACGGAGTGGCGCGCAGCGCAGCAGAACCTGCGCGCGCTGCGCGATCGCGCGCGCGCGCGATCGATCCCGGTCGGCCTCGCGCTGTTCCCGGTGCTCGTGAACCTCGACGCGGAGTACCCGTTCCAGCCGATCTGCGACCTGCTCGCGCGCTTCGCGCAAGCGAACCAGCTGCCGCTGCTGGATATGCTCGACGCGTTCCGCGGCCAGCCCGACGCCGAGCTCTGGGTCTCGAGCTGGGATCAGCACCCGAACGCGCGCGCTCATGCGATCGCCGCCGCGGCGCTGCTGCCCCTGGCAGCCGAGCTGCTGCGACTGCCCGGGGCGCGGCCAGAGCCGGGCGCGGGTTGATGCGGCCGCGGTCGCGCGGCGGCTGCCTGCGAGCCGCGACCGCGCTCGCGGCTGCGCTCTGCGGCTGTGCGGCAGAAGATCCGCCGCTCGTTGGGCCCCGCGTCTGGGCCTGCCCCGACGCGCTCAAGGTCGATCCCCGCGGCCGGATCTTCGAGCCCGCAGTCGCTGCGCGCCGCTATCGCGAGCGCAATGCGGTCTTCGACGCCGCGCGCGCGCGGATCTCGCTCGCGGGCGCACGCGGAGAGACGCTCGGCTTCCAGCTCCAGGTCGAAGCCGGGCGCGAGCCGCTGCGCTCGCTCACGCTCGAAATCCAACCCGAGTGGGCTGAGGCGGGGCCTGTCGCAAACTTCGAGTCGTTTCGCGTTCATTACACTGAAGTACTTGAACCGACACGGTCTCCTGGCCCATCTCTCGGACCCGGCTGGTATCCCGACGCGCTGGTCCCGCTCGAGCTCGCGGCAGCGCTGGGCCCCCTCGAGGTCCCGCCGCAGCGCGCGCAGGGGTTCTTCGTCGACGTCGCGATCGATCGCCGCGCCGCGCCGGGCCGCCACCGCGCGCGGGTCGAGCTGCGCGCGGCGAGCGCGCAGCTCGCGAGCTTCGAGCTCGAGCTCGAGGTCTATCCCTTCGCGCTGCCCGAGCAGCCGAGCTTCCGGATCCAGGTCGCGACCTACGAAGCCGGCATCGGCGGACATGCGCTCCGCTCGGGCTTCGGCGGGCGCTATGCGCTGGACAGCCCCGAGTACTTCGAGCTCGAGCGCCGCTTCTACCGGATGGCGCGCGCGCACCGCCATCTGCTGCACCCGCGCGGTGTCTCGATCCCGCTGCTGCGCCAGCCAGATCGGCTCGCGCTCGACTGGCGTCGCTTCGATGCGCGCTTCGGCCCGTTGCTCTCGGGCGCGGCGTTTCCCGACGGCGCGCCGCTCGACTACTTCGAGCTCGGCACGGAGCGAAACCTGCCGGCCCCCGCCGAGGCCTCGGGCCCCGCGCGCGAGCGCTGGCTGCGCGAGCTCGCCGACTACGCGCGCGAGTTTCGCACGCATTTTCGAGCGCGGGGCTGGCACCGCACGCAGCGGGTCGCCTTTCCGGTCGACGAGCCGAACGACGAGCCGGGGGTCGCGCTGGCCGAGGAGCAGGCGCGCGCGCTGCGCGCGGCCGATCCGGAGCTGCGCTTCCGGCTCGACATCGACAAGAACCTCACGCGCGCGCTGATCGAGCGCGCGGGGCCCTGGGTCGACGTCTGGGCGGTCCAGGCCGCGCATTTCCGCGGGCTGCTGCCCGAGCTGCTGCGCTGGCGCGACGCCGCGCGCCCGCGCGCGCAGCTCTGGTTCTACCAGGCGACCTCGCCGGCGGTCGGTCCCGAGAGCCTCGACGCCGAGGCGCTCGCGCTGCGCAGCTGGGCCTGGATCGGCTGGCGCTATGGGCTCGATGCGGCGGACCTCTGGGAGTGCTGCAAATGGCAGCTCAGCCCGGACATCTGGAGCGAGCCGCAGAACAATCCGTGGCCCAGCAACAGCGCGGGGGTGCTCTACTACCCGGGCGCGAAGGTCGGCTTCGCGGGCCCGATCCCGTCGCTGCGGCTCAAGCTGTTGCGGCGCGGCTCATTCGACGCGGACTATCTCGCGCTGCTCGCCGCGGCGGGCGGTCGCGAGCGCGCGCTCGCGATCGCGGAGCGCGTGCTCGGCGCGAATCTCGACCAGACCCGGCGCCGCAGCGGCGAGCCCGGCGAGTGGAGCCACGATCCCGAGGTCTGGGAGGACGCGCGCCGCGAGCTCGCGCGCGAGCTCG
>CAYTJA010000155.1:0-7241 GCA_964437835.1 uncultured Spirochaetales bacterium | reverse complement strand
GCGCGAGCTGCGCGAGCGCAGCTCCGATCTCGCCGCGACGAGCGGGTTCGGCAAAGCGCTCTTCGGAGAGCGCGGCGGGCAACACGCGCTCGAGCGCGCCGAGCAGCTCGCGCATCCGGACCCCCAGCGTGAGGCCGGTGCCCTTCTCCTTTTCGGCGGCCAGGGCAGCGGCAGCTGCGAGGACAGCGCAGCAGATCGAGAGCGCGACGGCGCGCAGCGGCTTCGACATGGAAATCACCCCCTTCGAGACGCGGGAGGTTGCAAGGAGCAAGCCGACCCCGGTAGGGGCTAGACTCAAAAATGCTACCCGCTGGGGCAAACTGGGGCTGGAATGAGCCTTCCTGCTGCGATTCTCCCCAGCAACGGTCCCGAGGTCCCAACCGTTGGCGTGATTCCTGGCACGCATCGTGCTTTTCGTAGATTGCGAGAAGGAGGTTTCCATGCAATTTCGGAAGATCATCGTTCCGGTCGACTTTTCGGAGCATTCGCGCGCGGCGCTGCAGGCTGCGATCGAACTCGCCAAGCCCGCCAAGGCGACTCTGCACCTGCTGCACTCGTATCCGATCTTCGTCGCAGATCTGTCGCCCTACGGCTACGCGCTGCCCGCGAACCTCGATCGCGACGTGCGGGAGGCGGCCGCGACGCAGCTCGGGCAGTGGGCGGACAAGGCCCGCGCCGAGGGACTCGTGGCCGAGACTTCGCTCACGCCGACGCCCGCCTGTCAGGCGACCGTCGAGCTCGCGAAAGAGATCGACGCGGATCTGATCGTGATGGGCACGCGCGGCCTCTCGGGGCTCAAGCACGTGATGCTGGGCAGCGTCGCCGAGCGCACCGTGCGACTCGCGCCCTGCGCGGTGCTCACGCTGAAGGCGAAGCACTGAGCGCGCTGGAGTGACGCGGGAGCCGCCCCGCGTCGCCCGGCGACCGGAATCGGCGGCTACGCTCCCGCCCCAGCGCGGAGAGGGGTAGTGCATCACGCCCTGGAGCTGCCGGTCTGGAGCGTGTTGCCCTTCGCGGGGCTGCTGCTCTGCATTGCGGTGCTGCCGCTCGCGGCGCCGCACTTCTGGGAGCCGAACCGCAACAAGGGGATCGTCGCCGGGCTCTTCAGCCTGCCCGTGGTCGCCTACCTACTCGCCGCGCACGGCGACGCGGGCGCCGACGAGCTGCTCGAGAAGGCGCGTGAATACCTCTCGTTCCTGCTGCTGCTCGGCGCGCTCTTCGTGATTTCGGGCGGGATCTACGTGCGCGGCTCGCTGCCCGGCACGCCGCTCTCGAACACACTCCTGATCGCGCTCGGCGCCTGCCTCGCGAGCGCGATCGGGACCACCGGTGCCTCGATGCTGCTGATCCGCCCGCTGCTGCGCGCGAACGCGCCGCGCCGCGACACCGCGCACATCGTCGTGTTCTTCATCTTCGTGGTCTCGAACTGCGGCGGCCTGCTCACGCCGCTAGGCGATCCACCGCTCTTCCTCGGCTTCCTGAAAGGCGTGCCCTTCGGCTGGACGCTGCAGCTCTGGCCGGAGTGGCTGTTCGTGAACGGCGCGCTGCTGCTGCTCTTCAACCTCTGGGACCAACGCGCACTCGACCGCGAGGAGCGCGAACGCGCGGGCTCGCAGCTCGAGGCCGTGCTGGAGCACGCGCCCTTCGGCATCTCCGGCCAGCGCAACTTCGGCTTCCTCGCGCTCGTCGTGCTCGTGATCCTCGGGGCCGGCCACGGCTTCGGGAACGGCGGCGAGCCCTGGCCTTTCGGCGTGCAGGAGGCACTGCTCTTCGCGATCGCGTTGGCGGCCTTCGCGAGCACGCCCGCGCGCCTGCGCGCCGCGAACCGCTTCTCGTTCGGGCCGATCGTCGAGGTTGCGCTGCTCTTCGCCGGGATCTTCGCGACGATGGGCCCGGCGCTGCTGCTGCTGAACCAACACGCAGCACTGCTCGGCCTGCGCGAGCCGTGGCAGTTCTTCTGGGCCGCGGGAACGCTGTCCTCGTTCCTCGACAACGCGCCGACCTATCTGACCTTTGCCGCCGCGGCCAGCGGCCTCGAGCAGATCCCGCTCGAGGGCCGCTACCTCGCCGAGCTGCTCGCGCGCGGCGAAGCGCAGGCGGAGATCCTCGCCGCGATCTCCTGCGGCGCCGTGTTCATGGGCGCGAACACCTACATCGGAAACGGCCCGAACTTCATGGTCAAGGCGATCGCCGAGGAGCACGGCGTCCGCATGCCTAGCTTCTTCGGCTACATGCGGTGGTCCGGCGGGATCCTGATCCCGCTCTTCGCGCTGGTCACGCTGCTGTTCCTGCGCTGATAGCGTTTGCAGTTCAGAAGGGTGTCGCGAGCTCGGCGCCGAGCGCGCCGGACACGAAGTCGCGCCATAGCGATCCCGCGCGCCCGAGCTGCTGCCGGGCGATCTCCGACGCCTGCGCGCGGAGCTCCTCGGAGGGCCCTGCATCCGCGCGTCGGAGCGAGAGCAGCACGAGCGCCGGCTCGTCGATGCGCACGCCGATGCGACTCACGAGCAGGCACTGCGCCTCCGCGACCAGCGGCAGCTCCGCGAGCAGGGCTTGCGCGATCCGCTGCGCGAGCGCGTTGTAGAGCTTTCCGACGTGGTTGACCGGGTTCTTGCCCGCGACCGACTCGAGCGTCATCGGCCGGCCCGGCGTGATCAGCCCCTGGTAGCGATTGCCGCGCCCGGCCTGGCCGTCGTCTCCGGCCTCGGCCGAGGTGCCCGTGACGGTGAGATACACGCTGCCCTGTTCCGGCGCGTCCGCGGCGTTCAGCGCCAGCTCGACGTCGAGGCCCGAAATCTCTCGCGCGCGCTCGCGCAACTCGCGCGCGACGCGCTCCACGAGCGCGAGATAGTCGTCCTGGTGGCGCAGCGTGCGGTCGACGATCGCGCAGGCGACCGTCAGCTCGATCCGGCTGCCGCGGCGCACGCCCATGACTTTCACGTCCTCGCCGAGCGCCGGCTGCCCGGCCGCCCCTTGCGAGGAGAGCCAGCGCTCGAGCTCGAGCACCGTGCGCTCGAGCGCGCTGCGCGGCGCATAGCCGACGCCGATCGAGGTGTCGTTTGCGCGCCGCGGCGCGTCGCCGCCGCGTGCGAAGAGCTCGACGAGCTCCGCGGACCCCGGGCGCACGCAGCTCCGGAACCGCAGGTGCCGGACAGGGTCGAGCGCGTGCAGGTGCTCGCGCAGCCAGCGGCGCGAGCCCTCGACCACGAGCTCCTCGATCGGAATGCGCGCGCCGCGCAGCTCCGAGACCGCGCGCCCCGCGAGCGTGAGCTCCATCGGCTCGAGCACCTCACCGCCCCCGTACGCAGGTCGCGACGCGCCGCCGACGAGCAGCGCCTTGTCGACGTTGTGGTGCAGGATCGCGCCGAAGCGCTCCAGATAGCAGCGCGAGAGCGAGCGGGAGAGCTCCTCGGCGAGCGCATCGCAGAGGCTGTCCGGATGCCCCAGGCCCTTGCGCTCGACCACCTCGAACGGCGCCTGCGCCGGGCTCGAGAGCTCCTGGATCGCGAATTCCATACGGCCTCCGACCTCTCCGCCAGCGCAGCAAAGCAGATTCCATGCCAGCGCTGCGCGCGCGACCGGCACCTCGGTTGCAGCTCCGGCTGCAGCGCGAGCGCCCGATCCACGAGCAGAGGCGCCGGCGCGCGAGGCGCTAAACCCGCCGCGGGACCGCGGTAGTCTTCGTGCAGCAGAAGAGCAATTGGGGCGAATTTCTGCAGCAGCGAGCACGACGTGGCGACACGCCCCGCTCCGGCTGCTCGCGCACTCGACACATCCGCGCCGACGCGGGAATTCACGATCACGCCTCGAGAGGTCGAAAAGCGATGGGTGGAGCCGCCGCCGACCCCGGCCGAGATGCGCAGCGCCAGCCCGCCCCTCCGCGAGGTGGTTCCGCCGGGCCCCGGCGACGGCAGCGCAGCGGAAGCGCCCCGATGATGCGCGGCGATGCGATCCGCGAGCGCATCCCCGCCCTGCTCTTCGCGCTCTACCTCGCCCTGTGGCTCGGGCTCGCGATCGCACCGGTCTACCGCGCGGACTGGCTGCTCGAGAATCTGCTCGTGTTCGTCGCGGTGCCCTGCTTCGTGCTCACGCGCGAGCGGATGCGCTTCTCGAACGCGGCCTACGTCTGCCTCGCGGTGTTCTTCTCGCTACACGCGGTCGGCGCGCACTACACCTACTCGATCGTGCCCTACGATCGCTGCTTCGAAGCTCTGACCGGGCAGGGTCTGGGCGAGCGATTCGGCTGGTCGCGCAACCACTACGATCGCCTGGTGCACTTCTCCTACGGAGCCCTGCTGCTGCTGCCGGCCTCGGAGCTGCTGGACCGCGTCTCTCCGCCGCGCGGAGCCTGGCGGCTGTTTCTGCCGATACTCTTCATAGCGTCGCATTCGGTGCTGTACGAAGGGATCGAGTTCGCGGCCGCGCTCGCGTTCGGAGGCGAGCTCGGCCAGGCCTACCTGGGCACCCAGGGCGACGAATGGGACTCGCAGAAGGACTCGCTGCTCGCGATGAGCGGCGCGCTGCTGGCGACGCTCGCGATCCGCACCCGGCGCGCGCTCGCCGCACGAGAAGAGGAACCCGAATGGGAGATCTGAGCCGCCTCGCATCCCGATCGGTCGGCCGACGCGCTCTCTTGCGCGCCGGCGCTGCCGCGCTGTTCGGCCTCGCACTGCCGCGGCGCACGCGCGCGGGGCTCGCCAGCGCGCGCATGTTGAGCTTCTACCAGACCCACACCGGCGAGACCACGCGCGCGCTCTACTTCGCAGACGGCGAGTATCAGAGCTCGGGCCTCGCGGAGATCGATCGCGCGCTGCGCGATCACCGCAGCGGCGAGCTGCATCCGATCGACCGCAGGCTGCTCGATCTGCTGTTCGCGCTCGCGGCCGCGCTCGACACGCGCGAGCCCTTCCACGTGATCTCCGGCTATCGCTCGGCCGCAACCAACGCGCTGCTCGCGGCCCAGAGCCCGGGCGGGGTCTCGACGCGCAGCCTGCACCTGCGCGGCCAGGCCATCGACCTGCGCGTGCCCGGGCGCCCGCTCGCGGCACTGCACCGCAGCGCTCTTGCGCTGCGCGGCGGCGGCGTGGGCTACTACCCGGGCCCGGACTTCGTCCACGTCGATGTGGGCCGAGTGCGCCGCTGGTGAGCGGCAGCGCTAGCCGCGCTCCTCGAGCTCCGAGAGCAGGTCGAAGGTCGAGATCACGCCGCACAGCCGGCCCTTCTCGACGACCAGCACGCGGTGGATGCGGTTCTGCCGCAGCGTCCGCGCGACTTCGCGCACGCTCGCGGTCGGCGCGACCGAGCAGACATCGCGCGTCATGAAGTCCGCGACGCTTCGCTCTTCGAGCCCGCTCGGGAGCCCAGCCTCGCCGAGCGCGGACTCGGGCGGCGAGAACTCGAGCAGCTCGAGTAGATAGCTCGGGTAGACCGACGGCGTGTCGCGCTGCTCCGAAGCCGCGCGCAGCAGGTCGACGGCCGAAATCACTCCGACGACGTTGCCCTCGTCGTCGACGACCGGAGCGCCGCTGATCTCCTCCTCGTAGAAAAGACGCTGAACCGTCGCGAGCGTCGCCTCCGGGGAGACGGAGACGACGTCCTCCTGCATCAGATCTGAAGCCTTGCGCGGCATCGGGCTGCCCTCCTATGGGCGCTCCGATATGCATTCCGGGTGCCAACGCGGCGGCTCGCGGGGCCACGCCGGCTGCGCCCTGGGGCGCGCTGCGTTCGGGCGTGGCAACGCGCCGCAATCCCGCTTCGGCGCGCAGCGAGGCGCAGCCGAGCGGAGTGCGGGTGGGACCGGGCCGCTCCCGGACCGGGACCCGCAAGGCTCGGCGCGCAGCGAGGCGCAGCCGAGCTGGGATGAGAGGGCCAGTCTCCCAACGGAGTACCTATGAGGTCTCCAATAAACAACGGGCTCGAGGCCCAAAGGAGACTGGCCGTGAAAAAGGCTACCACGAGCAAGGATTGGACGATCGGTTTGGATCTGGGGGACCGCTACTCGCAGGTGTGCGTGCTGGACGCGGGGGGCGCGGTGGCGGCGCGGTTCCGGGTGGCGACGACGCGGAAGGCTTTTGAGAAGGGATTGGCTCGTTATCCCGGAGCTCGGGTGGTGCTCGAGGTGGGGACGCACTCGCCCTGGGTGAGCCACCAGCTCGAGCAGGCGGGGTTCGAGGCGATCGTGGCGAACCCGCGCAGGCTGCGATCGATCACGCAGAGCGATCGCAAGGACGACCGGGCGGATGCGGAGCAGCTGGCACGGCTGGGCCGGGTGGATCCGAAGTTGCTGTCGCCGATTCGGCATCGCGGGTTGTCGGTGCAGCGGGACCGGTCGCGATTGACGGTGCGCGACGGGCTGGTGCGAGCGCGAGCGCTGTTGGTGAACCAGGCGCGGGGCCTGGCAAAGCCCTTGGGGCTGCGGCTGCCCTCGTGCACGACGGAGGGCTTTGCGAGTCGGATGCGGCGGGAGAAGCTGGAGGACGCGTTTCCGGGCCTGGCCTCGCTAGTGGCCATGGTGCACGAGCTGACGCTGCAAATCCGAGGGTTGGAGCGGGAGATCGAGGCGGTGTGCAAGGAGCACTACCCGCAGACGCAGCGGCTGCGTCAGGTCTCCGGAGTGGGTGCGCTGACGTCGCTGGCCTACGTGCTGACGATCGAGGATCCGCAGCGATTCCGGCGCAGCCGGAGCGTGGGCGCGTATCTGGGGCTGCGGCCCCGGCGGCGGCAGTCGGGGGAGCAGGATCCCCTGCTGCGAATCACCAAGGCCGGGGATCCGTTCCTGCGGCGCCTCTTGGTGCAGAGCGCGCACTACATCCTGGGGCCGTTCGGACCGGACACGGATCTGCGTCGGTTCGGGCTGCGCCTGGTGGCGCGCGGAGGTCGAGCCGGGCGCAAGAAGGCGCTGGTGGCGGTGGCGCGCAAGCTCGCGGTGCTGTTGCACCGGCTGTGGGTGACGGGCGAGAAGTACGACGCGTTGCGCGGGGGAACGACGCAGGTCGCCGCCGCGTAGACGAGACGAGGAACCGAAGAAGGCGAGACGCAAAGAACGAGGAGCCCTCACGGGAGCCACCTCGGAAGGGATCGAAAGGGAAAACGACACTCGCGGAGACCGCCCCGTCAGGGCGACTGCGGGCTTCGCTCGGATCCGTCAGAGCAAGCTCAGACGAGATCGCAGCCGAGCTTGATGCAGCGCCCCTACGGAGGAGGACGCCAGCGTGCACCGGACCCCAAACGGGTCCCTCGAC
>CAYTJA010000154.1:0-19867 GCA_964437835.1 uncultured Spirochaetales bacterium | reverse complement strand
TCTCGATCTTCGACGACCGCCTCGAGGTCGAGAACCCGGGCCTCCTGCCCTTCGGCCTCACGCTCGAGGATCTGCCGCGCGGTGTCTCGAAGCTGCGTAACCGGGTGATCGGCCGCATCCTCCACGCCCTCGGCCTGATCGAGCAGTGGGGCAGCGGCATCCAGCGGATGACCGCCGCCTGCCGCGAGGCCGGGCTCGCGGCACCGGTGTTCGAGGAGCTCGCCACGCGCTTCCGCGTCACGATCGCCAGCGCGCGAGTGGGCCGTCCCGTGCTCGACGACACGGACCAATCCATCCGCGCCAGCCTCGCCGGCGGCAAGGGACTTTCCACGAGCGAGATCGCGGCGGCGATCGGCCTCACCCCGCGCGCCACGCGCACCCGGCTCGCTCGCATGGTTGGCCGCGGGCTGGTGCACGAGATCGGCACCGGGCCGCAGGACCCGCAGCGGCGCTACTTCCTGGCCGATCGAGGACCGGCATGAGGCTCAACCTCCAGCAGCTCGAAGCGCACCTCTGGGGCGCGGCGAACATCCTGCGCGGCAAGACCGCGGGGCAGGACTACAAGACCTACATCCTGTCCTTGATGTTCTACAAGCGCCTCTAGCATTGGCTTTGCAGACACCAAGCACAGATGCATGTCGACCTGAAGAGCATTCTGAAGCGGGCGCCCGAGAGCGGGCGTCTATTGACTCACGTATCGGAAATGCAACGCCAGGCAACTGAGCAAGCTCAGTTCCCGTCGGGCGTGCGCACCGTCGTGGGTCTCGCGCGTTGCAATCGTTTCGCGAGAGTCGATAAACAGCACGCAGCTGACGGCGCTTCGCGCCGCAGCTGATGCTGGGCGTCGAGCGGCCGCGCACCGAGAATGCGGCCGGAGAGAAATGTCCTCGACTTGTGAAGACCGTCCCCGCTAGTTTTCGCTAGGGGGAGACGCTGTCGCCCACGATGGCGAGGAGCTCGTCGAGGTCGGCGTCGGGAATGTTCAGGCTCGGGGTGATGTAGACGACGTTGCCGAGCGGCCGCAGATACGCGCCGCGCGCCCGCGCGCGCTCGTAGACGCGCCAGCCGGCGTCGGCCAGGTAGCCGGCGGGGCCGGCCAGGTCGAGCGCGCCGATCATGCCGAGAGAGCGCGTGCGCAGCACGCCGGGCAAGCGGCCCAGCTCCGCAAAGGCGTCGGCGATGCGCGCGGCCTTCGGGCGCGCGCGCTCGAGGATCTTCTCCTCGTCGAAGATCCGCAGCACCTCGCGAGCGACGGCGGCCCCGAGCGGGTTCCCGCAAAAGGTGTGGCCGTAGTAGAACGCGCGCTCCGGGGCGCCGAGAAAACCGTCGTAGAGGCGCTGGCAGACGAGGGTCGCCGACATCGGCAGCATGCCGCCCGTGAAGCCCTTTGCGAGGCACAGCAGGTCGGGTGCCACGCCCGCGTGCTCGCTGGCCCACATCGGCCCCGTTCGCCCGTAGCCGCTGAAGACTTCGTCGAAGACGAGGAACACGCC
The DNA here is from genome assembly GCA_964437835.1 of uncultured Spirochaetales bacterium. Taxonomy (GTDB): domain Bacteria; phylum Myxococcota_A; class UBA9160; order UBA9160; family SMWR01; genus CAYTJA01. The sequence continues at coordinate 18,374 of CAYTJA010000154.1, read as the reverse complement.
GTGGTGGTCGCATAGGCGGCGCGCGAGTCGCAGGTATTCGGGGTCGTAAAAAAGCATCCCGGCCGCGCCCTGCACGACGGGCTCGAGCACGAGCGCGGCGAGGCGATCGCCCTGCTCGGCGAAACAGCGCTCGAGGCGCTCGAAGCAGAGCTGCGCCGCCGCGCCCGGCTCGCGCGGCGGTGGCAGGTGCAGCACTTCCGCGAGCACGGGAGCAAAGGGCCGCCGGAAGACCTCGACGCCGCCCAGCGCGGTGACGCCGAGCGTCTCGCCGTGAAAGGCGCCTTCGAGCGCGGCGAAGCAGCTGCGCAGAGGCCTTCCATTCTGCGCCCAATACTGCAGGCATAGCTTCATCGCGATCTCGACTGCCGTGGATCCGTCGTCTCCGTAGAAGACCTGCGTGAGGCCGGGCGGCGCCGCGCGGCAGAGCTCTTCCGCCAGCGCAGCGGCCGGCTCGTGCGCGATACCGGCCAGCGCGGTGTGGCACAGCCGCGCGCTCTGCCGTTGCAGCGCCGCAATCAGGCGCGGATGTCCGTGGCCGAGCAGCGAGCTCCACCACGAGGCGTTGGCGTCGAGGTAGGCGCGGCCGTCGACGTCGAAGAGGCGCGAGCCGCGCGCCGAGTCGACGACGAGCGGGTCGACCTCGGCGCGGTATCGACTCATTTCGGTGTACGGATGCCAGACCCGCGCCTTGTCGAGGGCGACGATCTCGGCACGCGAGAGCCCGAGCTGCGCTGCGCCGGGAGCGAGCGGATCCCGCCTCTGGCTCACCCGCGCGGTTCCTGTTCGGGCGGCGCTTCGAGCGGGAGCTCCAGCACGAAGCATGCGCCGCCGCCCGGCGCGTCCTGGTAGCTGATGCGCCCGCCGTGGCGCTCGAGGATCCCGTGCGAGATCGAGAGCCCGAGGCCGGTTCCCACGCCGACGGGCTTGGTCGTGAAGAAGGGATCGAAGATCCGGTTGCGCACGGACTCGGGAATGCCGGGGCCGTCGTCCGGAAACTCGAGGCGCACGCCGTCCGATTCCGGGCGGGTGCGGATCCGGATCGTCCCCTTGCGCTTCGCGCTTTCGAGTGAGTCGCAGGAGTTCATCAGCAGGTTCAGGAAGACCTGGTTCAGTTGCCCCGGGTAGCAGCGCACGCGTGGCAGCTGGCCGAAGTCGCGCACGATCGCGACGCCATTCTTGAAGCGCGGCTCCATCAGCGCGAGCGTGCGATCGATCTCCTGGTTCAGGTCCGCGTCCTGGCGCTGAGCCTGGTCCATGCGCGAGAAGGTGCGCAGATCCTGCACGATCTTCTTGACCCGCTCGGTGCCCTCGCGGCTGCGCGCGAGCAGCTTGCCGATCACCTGCTCCGAATCCCGGGTATCGGCGCCGCTCTTCTGCGCCGCGATCAGCTTCTTCATGTACTCGTCGAGCAGCTGCAGGTTCGCGTGCACGAAGCCGATCGGATTGTTGAGCTCGTGCGCGACACCGGCGACGAGCTGGCCCAGCGATTTCATCTTCTCGGACTGCACCAGCTGGGCCTGCGCTTCGCGCAGCTCCTGGGTGCGCTCGTCGACGCGCGCCTCGAGGGTCTGGTTCAGCTTCGCGATCTGGTCGAAGGCCTTCGCGTTCTCGATCGCGATCGAGCTCTGGTTCGCGAGCGTGCGCAAGAGCGTCCGATCCTCGGCGACCAGCCGATCTCCCGAGAGCTTGCGCCCGACCGCGATGCATCCGAGCAGGTCGACGCCGTAGAGGATCGGCACCAGCAGCTCGACCTCGAGGCTGTCGAAGACGTCCCAACACGCCTCGCGCGCCAGGGCGTCGGGCTCGTCGTCGAAGTCCGGGCGCGAGAGATTCTCGCGCCGCATCCAGAGCTGGCGCCAGATCGGATGGCCGGTCGCGATCTGGAAGTTCTGGTCGGATTCCTCCCAGTCGCCGCGCCAGGCCATTGGTGTCAGTGCCTTGCGGTCGTCGTCGACGAGGAAGACCATCGCGCGCTCGACTCCCATCGTCTCGGTCAGGGCGATCAGGATGCGGTCGGCGATCTCGTCGAGCGAGAGCATCGACACCATCGCCTCGGATATCTCGCGCACCGCGGTGCGATAGTTGGTGAAGTCCCGGTCGAAGAAGCGGTCGACGAGGGTCTGCAGCCGGCTGCGCAGCGGGTTGAAGAGCAGGATCGCGAAGAACAGGAATACGACCTGCAGCCAGCGCAGGCTCACTCCCGCGCGCCAGACGAGCGTGTCCGTGAAGGTGATCACGAACGCGAAGAGTCCGGTGATCGCGAGCGTCGACGCACCGTAGGCGGCCGAGGACTTCGCCAGCGTGCGGATTCCGAAGAACTGGCGGCGGACGATCCCGTAGGCGATTGCGACTGGGAAGATCACCGTGAACAGCAGCAGTGCATGGTACGGAAAGGGGCGGCGCAGCAGCCATTCGAGGGCGAGCCCCGAGAGCAATGGCACGAAAGCGATCAACGCGCTCAACACGAGCAGGTTCGCGCGCTCGCGGATCGCGCCTTCGGGATGGCGCTTGCGCTCGGATGCGGCGATCCCGAGCGAGAGCGAGACCATCGCGAGGATCCCGGCCATCGCCAGGTGGTTCGCGAGACCAACGGGCAGGCCCAGTCTCTCCTCGACCAGGCAGAGCGTCGAGAGCGCGGCAGCGAGCGCGTAGGGCAGCGCCTGAATGCGGCGATTTCGCACGATCCAGCTCGGCTCGATCGGATAGGTCGTGAACAGATGGAAGGTGGTGGCGCCGATGAAAGACGCGTTCGCGCTGAAGATCGTCCAGCCCCAGGGCGTGAGATCGGTGTTCATCGTGACACTGAGCTGGACGGCCATGCTGCTGCTGAAGAGCAGAAAGGCCCAGGCCGCGGGGCGGTCGCGCTTGATCCACCAGACGCCGCCGCCGATCGCGCTGAAGAGCAGCGCGGCGATCAGCATGCCCGCGTGCAGGATCAGGCGGCCCGGGGTCAACACCCAGCTCACCGGCTCGGGCGCGAGCGAGAGCTCGAGGCGCTCGCCGTTCCGCTTCTCGATCGAGTAGAGGTTCGGCGTTCCCGCGCGCAGGTCGTGGATCTTGTGCGCGTTGCGGACCAACGCGCGGCCGTCGACGGCGAGCACGAAATCGCCGATCTCGAGGCCCGCCGCCGCCGCGGCGGGCGTGACCGCCTCTACCACCCCGCGGTCGCCCAGCCGGACGTCGTAGAACGGGAAGTAGAGCTTTTCGTCGGGCGTGCGCAGGCCGACCAGCGCGAGAAACATCGCGAGCAGCGCCCACGCGAACGCGATCGCGGCAGTGGACCGGCGCAGTGAAATGTTGGGCGTGGGGCTCATGGCCTCCCCGGCACCCGCCACAGGCTAGCCGCTTCGGCGCGCAGCGAGGCGAAGCCGAGCGAAGAGCGGGTGGGCCGGGCCGCTCCCGGCCCGGGACCCGCAAGGCCAGCGAGGGAAATTGCCCAGTGCAGCAAGGCGCAATCGAGCCGAGTTCGCATGGCCCGAAAGGCAGGCCCGGCGCGAGGCCCGAGGCCTCGGGGTCGTGTCAGCGCGCGGAGGAGGCGGAGGGGATGGCTCCGGGAACCGAGCCCGCGCTGCGCGAGATCTGCACGCCGGGGGAGAGCAGCAGCAGCCAGGCAGCGAGGCAGAGCATGCCGAAGAGGGTCTCGAGATCCAGGCGGTCGGCCATTGCGCGCGCGCTCCCACCTTCTCGATCGGCGCCGAGCGGCGAGACTTGAGGCAGCCGTGGTGTGGCGACCGGCGTTGGGCAGGATGGTGCGTCAGGGCGGCTTTGGAGCCGCAAGCGGGCGGTAGCGGATCAGCACGCGGCTGCCGTCGCGGAAACCGATGCGCATGCGCTCGCGCCATTCGCCGATCTCGTCGGGATACTTGCGCTCGTAGCCCGCGAGCAGGCGGTCGAGCAGCGCCGCGTCGGGCGAGATCTCCCCGACCGCATCGAAGTGCGGATGGCGGCGGAACGCGTCGCTCTCGCCGAGCAGCCCCTTCACGCGACCGGCGTCTCCGACCCAGATGCGCGCGCGGTCGCGGCCGCGCGCGAGGCTGCGCGCCTTCCAGCGATCGCGCGCGGTGATGATCACGACGCCGCCGTCGATCCAGCCGTACCAGACCTCGCCGTGGCAGCGGCTCTCGGCGCCGTCCGCGCGCAGCGGAGAGATGTAGACGTAGGGGCTCGACGCGAGCGCGCGCTGCAACTCGGGCTCGGAAACTCCGCCCACGGCCGCCGCGCGCTCTGCGGCGCGCGCGGCGCTCGGCCGCAACGCGCTCCCGAGCACGCCCCCCGCGAGCAACCCCAGCGCAGCCGAGAGGAAATCGCGCCTGTCCTGCATCAGATCCCGGAGCCCTTCTCTTCTTCAGTGATGTGGATGCCGCACTCCTTGGTCTCGGGGTGCTCCCACCACCAGCGACCTGCGCGCTCGCCCTCGCCGGGCGCGACCGCGCGCGAGCAGGGATCGCAGCCGACCGACGGGTAGCCTTCGCCGTGCAGCCGGTTCACCGGAACGTTGCGCCCGCGCACATAGCTCCAGACGCGCTCGCTACTCCAATCCGCGAGCGGGTTGATCTTCAGCATGCCGCCGTGCGCGTCGTCCTGGTGGACCTTGCGCGTGTCGCTGCGGGTGACGCCCTGATCGCGGCGCAGCCCGGTGATCCAGGCGTCGAGGCCGGAGAGGTAGCGGTCGAGCGGCTCGACCTTGCGAATCCGGCAGCAGAGCTGGCGCGCGTCGATCGACTCGTAGAAGAGGTTCACGCCGCGCGACGAGACCATCGCCTGCACGTCCTCGGCGCGCGGAAACAGCACCTCGATGCGCTTGTCGTAGCGGTCGCGCACGCGGTCGATCAGGTCGTAGGTCGCCTGTGGCAGGCGGCCCGTGTCGATCACGAAGACGCGCGAGGCCGGCTCGATGCGGTGCAGCATGTCGAGCAACACGAGCCCTTCGGGTGCCCCGAAGGAGCAGGACAACGACACCTTCTGCCCAAAACTCTTGAGTGCCCAGGTCAGAATTTCCTGGGGGCTCATCGATTCCGCCTGGCCCGATGCGAGGAAGTCGAGAACTTCCCGGGATAGCAATCGTTTTTCGGCGGGCATCGGGTTCCTCGGCGCGCGGATCCAACCGCAAGCTAGCCGAGTTCTCGATCTTTGGACAACAGATCTACGGTCTCGTGATAGGGATTGTGCCGCAGGCCCTCAGCGCGCGCGGCGGTCGGGGCCGAGCTGCGTCTCCACGGCGCGCAGCTTCTCCTCCATGCGCACCTCGCGGTCGCGGCGCTCGTCGATCTTGATCACGCTCGAGACGCGCACTGCGCCCTCGGCGAAGACCGCTTCCTGCATGCGCAGAATCAGCTCGAAAATCTCCGGCAGCGGCCCCTCGAGCGTCGTGAACATCGGATCGAGGCGGAAGCGCACGCGCTGCTGCGACTCGAGCACGCGCAGCGCGGCGGCCACATGGCGCGAGACGCTGACCCCCTCTCCGATCGGGGCGATGCTGACGGCGACGATGGCCATGGCGCGGGGCTCCTCAGACGGGTGCGGGGGGCGAGGCGCGGAAGGTTCCTGGCAGCGACGCACGTACTGCCAGGCGCCGCACGGCCGCAGCGTCGCGCACGCGTGCGGCGAGCTGTGCCAGGGATTCCCCGCGAACCGGGTGCAAGCGCAGCGGAGCCAGCTCCGCGAGCGGCTCGAGCGCGAAGCCGCGCTCGCAGAGCCGCGGATGCGGAACGCAGAGATCGGGCTCGTCGATCACGCGGTCGCCGTAGAGCAGGAGGTCGAGGTCGAGTGTGCGCGGCGCGTTCCGCTCTGCGCTGCGCAGCCGTCCGGCCTCGCGCTCGATCGCGAGCAGGCGCAGCAGCAGCGCGCGCGGCGCGAGCGAGGTGCACAGCTGGGCGGCCGCATTGAGATAGGCGCCCTGCGGCGGACCTCCGACCGGCCGCGTCTCGTAGAGCGACGACACCGCGACCAGCTCGCAGTGCGGCTCGCGCCCGAGCGCCATGACGGCGGCGGCGAGCTGCGGCTCGCGCGCGCCGAGGTTGGATCCGAGTCCGATGAATGCGTCGATCACGCCTGCGAGGGTACCGCTACACTGCACGGCGTGGCGCGGCCCTCCCCCGGAAAACCCGCCGGCGCCGGTTCCGACCTGCCGCCGGCCCTGCGCACCGCGATCCCCGGCCCCCGCTCGCGTGCGCTCGCCGCACGCCTCGCGGCGGTCGAATCGCGCAACGTCACTTGCGTGCTGCCCGTACCGCCAATCTTCTGGGAGCGCGCCCAGGGCGCGAACGTCTGGGACGTCGACGGCAATCGCTATGTGGATCTGTGCGCGGGCTTCGGCGTCGCGAGCTCGGGCCACGCGCACCCGCGCGTCGTCGCCGCGATCGCGGAGCAGAGCCAGCGCCTGCTGCACGCGATGGGCGACCTGCAGCCCGCGGCGGTCAAGGTGGAGCTGCTCGAAGCCCTCGCGGCGTTGTTCCCGGGCGGGGGACCCTCGCGCGCGGTGCTCGGCTCTTCGGGCTCGGATGCGGTCGAGACGGCGCTCAAGACCGCACTGCTCGCCAGCGGGCGCCCGGGCCTGATCGCCTTCGAAGGCGCCTATCACGGCGTAGCACTCGGCGCGCTCGACGCGACCTGGCGGCCGCTGTTTCGCGAGCCCTTCCGCGAGCGACTGCCGCGCGCGACTGTGTTCGCGCGCTACGGAGATCTCGCCGATGTCGCGCGCGCCGCGGCCGACTCCGCGCTCGCGATCGGCGCGGTGATCGTGGAGCCGATCCAGGGCCGCGGCGGCGAGCGGATTCCGCCGCCGGGCTTCCTGCGCGGGCTGCGCGAGCTCTGCACACGCGCGGGCTGGCTGCTGATCGTCGACGAGGTCTACACCGGATGCGGCCGCACCGGGCGCTGGTTCGCGTGCGAGCACGAGGACGTCGTGCCCGATCTGCTCTGCGTCGGCAAAGGCCTCAGTGGCGGCATGCCGCTCTCCGCCTGCATCGGCCGCCTCGAGGTCATGGACGCCTGGCCGGAGGCCGGCGCCGAAGCGATCCACACCCAGACCTTCCTCGGACATCCGCCGGGCTGCGCAGCCGCGCTCGCGAACCTCGCAGTGCTGCGCGAGGAGAAGCTGGTCGAGCGCGCGGCCGAGCTCGGTGCGCGCGCGCTCGCACGCCTGCGCCGGCAGCTCTCGGGCCGAACCGGGATCGCGGAGCTGCGCGGGCGCGGCCTGTTGATCGGGATCGAATGCGAGCGCAGCGAGCGCGCGCTGCGCGCCTGCGCGGCGGCGCTCGCGCGCGGCGTGATCTGCGCGGCCTCGGGAGACGAACTCAGCGTCGTCTCGATATCGCCGCCGCTCTCGATCGATGCCGAGATCCTCGACGCCGCGCTCGATATCGTCGCGGAGTGCCTCGCGTGAGCGCCGATCCCGCGCGCGCCGAGCTCGACGCGCGGGTTCTGGCCTGGATGCGCGAGGCGGCCGACGGCTCCTTCGAGCGCGATGAGCCGCGCTTCGAGGCGCTCGCGCTCGACCTCTTCGCGTTCCAGTTCGCGCACTGTGCGCCCTATCGCCGTTTGTGTGAGCTGCGCGGCCGCAGCCCGGAGCGCGTGCGCTGCTCCGACGAGATTCCCTGCGTGCCGACGGGTGCCTTCAAGGAGCTGCGCCTCTGCAGCTTCCCGCCGGAGCGCCGCGCCCACAGCTTCCGCACCAGCGGCACCTCGACGCAGGCGCGCGGCGAGCTCCAGCTCGACACGCTCGCGCTCTACGAGGCCTCCCTGCTGCCGACCCTCGAGCAGCTGCTGTTTCCCGATCTCGCGCGCGGCGAACGCACGCAGCTGCGCGTGCTCGCTCCCGCGGCCGCGGAGGCACCCGATTCATCGCTCTCGCACATGTTCGCGGTGCTGCTGCGCGAGCGCGGAGACGACCACAGCGGCTTCGACGTCGTGAGCGGAGAGCTGCGCTGTGCCGAGCTGTTGCACGAGCTCGAGCGGGCTTGCGCCACTGCCAGGCCTGTCGCACTGCTCGGGACGGCCTTCGCATTCGTACGCCTGCTCGAGGCGCTCGAAGAGCGCGCGCTCCACCTGCGGCTGCCCGCCGGTTCGCGCGTGATGGAGACGGGCGGCTTCAAGGGGCGCGGCCGCGAGATCCCGCGCGAGGAACTCCACGCGCGCATCGCGGAGCTGCTCGGCGTTCCGCGCGGGCGCATCCTGAATCAGTACGGCATGACCGAGCTCGCGAGCCAGTTTTTCGATTCCTCGCTCGCGCGCCCCTTCGAAACGCGCCGCAAGCTCGGCCCGCCCTGGGCGCGCGTGCGGGTGCTCGACCCGGTGACGGGCGAGCCGGTGGCCGAGGGAGAGGTCGGCAGCCTCTCGATCCTCGACCTCGCGAACACCGGCAGCGCCATTGCGATCCAGACCGCCGACCTCGGGCGCCGCATCGGCGACGGCTTCGAGGTGCTGGGCCGCGAGGCCGGCGCCGAGGCCCGCGGCTGCTCGATCGCAGCCGATCTGCTGCTCGGGCGCGGCGCCGCGTGAGGCTGCTCGCGGGGGAATCCGGCGCACGAGAGATCCGCGAGGCGCTCCGGGAGCTGCGCGCGGCCGGGCGCGCGCTGCGGGCGCGGCCGGCCGCTGCCGTGCTGCACGCGCTCGGCCAGCTCTTCGACGCCTTTGCCGCGGAGCGCTCCGGAGTGCGCGACGCGCTCGCGGTTGCGCTGACGCCCTGCTCCGGATTCTCTGGCCCCGTGCTGCGCGAGGGGCTGCGGCGCGGACTGGAGCCCTGGACGAGCGCCGCGCTGCATGAGCTCGCAAGGCAAGAGCTCGGCGCGGCGCTTCCCAGCTCGGGCGCCGAGGCCGGCTGCGCTGCAGCGCGCGAACTCTTCGGCTTCGAGACCACCGCGGCGTTTCTGGGCGGCGCGATCCCGATGCCGACGCTGCTCGCGATCGCCGCGCCGCTCGCACTGCGCTCGCCAGTGCTGATCAAGACGGCCGCCGCCGACCGCATCACAGCGCACCGGGTCGCGGCGGCGCTGTCGGAGATCGACAAGTCGTTAGGCGCCTGCGTGAGCGTCGTGGACTTCGCGGGCGAGGACGCGGCCTGTACGCGGGCTGCCTGTGAGGCGGACTGCGTGGTCGCGACCGGCGGCGACGAGAGCATCGCCGCGCTGCGCAGCCGGGTCGATCCGGGCCGGCGCTTCGTCGCGCACGGGCAGCGCTTTTCGGTCGAGGTGATCGGCCTCGCGGCGCTCGCGCCGCGCGAGCTCCCGATCTGGGCCGAGCGCATCGCGCTCGACACAGCGCTCTGGGACCAGCTCGGCTGCCTCTCGCCGATCGCGGTTTACGTGGTCGGCGGGGATCTCGCGGCGTCGTCGCGGCTGGCCGCCGCACTCGCGCGCGCATTCGCGGACGCAGAGGCGCTGCTGCCGCGCGGCGCGACTCCGACCGCGGCGCTGGCACTCGCTTCGCACGAGCTCGCGGAGGCCGAGCTGCGCGCCGCGAGCGGCTCGGCGGTCGAACTGTTCCGCGGCAGCGGAGCGAGCTTCTCGGTGGTGCGCGAGGCCGACGCCCGCACGCGCCCGGCTCCGCTCTACCGCTTCCTGCGGGTGCATCCGGTCGCGGATGCCCGTGCGCTGCTCGCGGCCCTGGCCCCGCTCGCAGCGCAGCTCGCGGCGGTCGGGCTGGCCGGCCTCGGCCCCGCGGAGCCCGCGCTCGCCGCGCAGCTGCTCGAGCTCGGGGCCTCCCGCGTCTGCCGCCCTGGCGAGCTCCAGAGTCCGCCGCTCGCGTGGCCTCGGGATGGCTATGGCGTCCTGCGCAGCCTCGCGCGCGAGGCCGCCTCGGAGCTGCGCGGCTGAGTCGATCTCGCGGCTCCGCACGATTCGCGGCAGCGCCGATCGAAATCCAGAATTCCCCGCGGGAAAATAAATGACTGATCTAGTCTTCTATTTACAGGACTGATTTGGTCCGATAGCTTCCTCTGCGCTCCGGACTCCCCGGACGCAGCTCCGAGGCAAGTCGATGTTCCGACTCAGCCGCATGACGGACTACGGGATCGTGCTGATGACGCAGCTCGCGCGCCGCGGCGCGACGCGCAGCGCACGCGACGTCGCCGCCGCGACCCACATCCCGCATCCGGTCGCGAGCAAGCTGCTGAAGCAGCTTGCGCGCGAGGGCCTGCTGGTATCCCAGCGCGGGCCGGGCGGTGGCTTCGGCCTCGCGCGGAGCGCGTCCCAGATCAGTGTCGCCCAGATGATCGCCGCGCTCGAAGGCCCGATCGGGCTGACCGAGTGCTCGGCACATCCGGGTGCCTGCGTGCAGGAGCCGGCCTGCCACATCCGCGAGCCCTGGCAGCGCATCAACCGCGTCGTGCACGACGCTCTCGATCACGTGAGCCTCGAGGATCTCGCGCACCCGGTTTCGGGCAGCGTGACCGCGTTCTTCGACCTGCGCAGCAACCGCGGCGAGCCCGACCCGGCTTCCCGCCAGAGTTCGAGGATCAGCTGATGGCCGAAACCCAGCGCGAAACCCTCGAACAGCTCGCGGTGCAGGATTACAAGTACGGCTTCGTCACCGAGATCGAATCCGACACCGCGCCGCCTGGCCTCTCCGAGGACACCGTGCGCCTGATCTCGCGCAAGAAGCAGGAGCCCGAGTGGCTGCTCGCCTGGCGCCTCAAGGCGCTGCAGCGCTTCCTCGACCTGCTCGAGGCGCAAACGGAGCCGACCTGGGCCAAGGTCGACTACCCGAAGATCGACTATCAGAAGATCAGCTACTACTCGGCGCCGGTGCAGAAGAAGACCCTCGAGAGCCTCGACGAGGTCGATCCGGAGCTGCTGCGCACCTACGAAAGGCTCGGCATCTCGCTCTCCGAGCAGAAGCGGCTCACCGGCGTCGCGGTCGACGCAGTCTTCGACAGCGTCTCGGTCGCGACGACCTTCCGCGCCGAGCTCGAGAAGCAGGGCATCATCTTCTGCTCGTTCTCGGAGGCGGTGCAGCGCTGCCCGGAGATCGTGCAGCACTACCTCGGCTCGGTGGTTCCCTACGCGGACAACTTCTTCGCCACGCTGAACTCCGCGGTATTCAGCGACGGATCCTTCGCCTACATCCCGAAGGGCGTGCGCTGCCCGATGGAGCTCTCGACCTACTTCCGGATGAACGCGAAGGGCACGGGGCAGTTCGAGCGCACGCTGCTGATCGCCGACGAGGGCGCCTACGTGAGCTACCTCGAGGGCTGCACCGCGCCGATGCGCGACGAGAACCAGCTGCACGCGGCCGTGGTCGAGCTGATCGCGCTCGACCGCGCCGAGATCAAGTACTCGACCGTCCAGAACTGGTATCCCGGCGACGCGAACGGCAAGGGCGGCATCTACAACTTCGTGACCAAGCGCGGCGCCTGCCGCGGCTTCCGCTCGAAGATCTCGTGGACCCAGGTCGAAACCGGCTCCGCGATCACCTGGAAGTACCCGAGCTGCATCCTGCAGGGCGACGAGTCGGTCGGCGAGTTCTACTCGGTCGCGATGACACGCGGCTGCCAGCAGGCCGATACCGGCACCAAGATGATCCACCTGGGCAAGAACACGCGCAGCACGATCGTCTCGAAGGGCATTTCGGCCGGACGCGGTCAGCAGTCCTACCGCGGGCTGGTGCGTATCGGGCCGAAGGCCCACGGAGCGCGCAACCACTCGCAGTGCGATTCGCTGCTGCTCGGCGACCAGTGCGGCGCGCACACCTTCCCGTACCTCGAGGTGCAAAACGCCTCCTCGACCGTCGAGCACGAGGCGACGACCTCCAAGATCGGCGAAGACCAGCTCTTCTATCTGCGCCAGCGCGGAATCTCCGAAGAAGACGCCGTCTCGATGATCGTGAACGGCTTCTGCAAGCAGGTGCTGCGCGAGCTCCCGATGGAGTTCGCGGTGGAGGCGCAGAACCTGCTCGGCCTCTCCCTGGAAGGAGCAGTCGGGTGAGCGACGCGTTGCTCGAGATTCGCGGGCTCTGCGCTGCCGCCGGCGAGCAGGAGATCCTGCGCGACCTCGACCTGGAAATCCGCGTGGGCGAAGTGCACGCGATCATGGGTCCGAACGGCTCGGGCAAGAGCACGCTGGCCGGAGCGCTGGCCGGGCGCCCCTCGGTTCACATCACGGCCGGCCAGATGCTGTACCAGGGCCGCTCGCTCGCCGAGCTCTCGCCCGAGGAGCGCGCGCGCGAGGGCATCTTCCTCGCGTTCCAGTACCCCGTCGAGATCCCGGGCGTCGCCAATTCGTACTTCCTGAAGGCCGCGCTGAACTCGCTGCGCCGTCACCGCGGAGAGGCCGAGCTCGACGCCTTCGATTTCCTGAAGCTCGTGAAGCAGAAGGTGGCCGGGCTCCAGATGGACGAGAAGTTCCTCTCGCGCGCGGTGAACGAGGGCTTCTCGGGCGGCGAAAAGAAGCGCAACGAGGTGCTGCAGATGGCGCTGCTCGAGCCGCGCCTCGCGATCCTCGACGAGACCGATTCCGGCCTCGACATCGACGCGCTGCGCACGGTGGCCGACGGCGTGAATGCGCTGCGCAGCCCCGAGCGCGCGATGCTCGTGATCACGCACTACCAGCGCCTGCTCGACTACATCGTTCCCGACCGCGTGCACGTGCTGGCAAAGGGCCGCATCGTGCGCTCCGGCGGCCGCGAGCTCGCGCTCGAGCTCGAAGCGAAGGGCTACGGCTGGATCGAGGAGCAGCTGGAGCGAGAGCCCGCATGAGCGCTTCTGACGCGCAGCGCGAGGCAGCCGACCACTACCTCGCGCGGGCCGAAGACTTCCAGCAGCGGCTTGCGACCGAAGCCCCGTGGCTCGCGCGCCTGCGCGAGGCGGCCGCGCAGTCGCTGGCCGAGACGGGCTTCCCACAGCGAAACCAGGAAGAGTGGCGCTATTCGAATCCGGCGCCGCTGCTGCGGCTGCCCTTCGAGCTGGCTTCCTCCGAGCTGCCTCCGCCCGACGAAGCGCGCCTCGAGGAGATCTCGACGCCCTTCTACGCCTGCAGCAACAGCGTGTTCCTGAACGGCCGCTTCTCCGAGCGCCTCGCCGCGCCGCATGCGCTCACGGGGCACCTGCATCCGCTCCCGTTGGCACAGCTGCGAAGCCGGGCCCCCGAGCTGCTGGAGGGAAAGCTCGCCCAGCTCGTGGATCTGAAGCGGCATCCCTTCGCCGCGCTGAATACGGCCTTCCTCGACGACGGCGCGGTGATCACGGTGCCCGATGGCGTAGTACTCGAGCAGCCGCTGCACCTGACCTTCGCGGTCACCTCCGAGTGCGCGCAGCACCCGCGCGTGCTCGTCGTGCTCGGCCGCGGCAGCTCTGCCACGGTGATCCAGGACCACGTCTGCACCGACCCCGCGCTGGCGCCCTTCACGAACGCCGTGACAGAGGTGTTCTGCGGCCCCGGATCCTCGCTCGAGCTCGTGCTCGTGCAGCGCGAGGCCCATCGCGGCTTCCACGTCTCGAACCTGCAGGCGCGCCTCGAGCGCGACGCCCGGCTCTCCGCGCACACGCTCTGCTTCGGCGGGCGCTTCGTGCGCAACGACGCGGAGATCGAGCTCGCGGGCGAAGGCGCGAGCGTTTCTCTGCGCGGCCTCTTCACCGCCGCGGCCGACGAGCTCGTCGACAACCACACCTGGATCGATCACGCGCTGCCGCGCGGCCGCAGCCGCGAGCTCTACAAGGGCATCCTCAGGGGCCGCGCGCGCGGCGTGTTCCGCGGCCGCGTGCTCGTGCGCCCGGGCGCGCAGCAGAGCGACGCCGCGCAGACGAATCGCAACTTGCTGCTCGCGGAGGGCGCCGAGATCGACGCGAAGCCGCAGCTCGAGATTCACGCCGACGACGTCAAGTGCAGCCACGGCTGCACGACGGGCCGTCTCGACGAGGATGCCCTGTTCTACTTGCGCTCCCGCGGCATCGCGGAGCGGGAGGCGCGCGGGCTGCTCACGCGCGGCTTCGCGCGCGAGATCCTCGACGCGCTGCCTGTGCGCGCACTCGCCGCAGCGCTCGACGATCTTCTCGCGACTGCGCTCGCGGAGGCCGCCCCGTGACGCCCGCGGCGCGCCTCGACGCCGAGCGCGTGCGCAAGGACTTTCCGATCCTGCAGCAGCAGGTGCACGGCAAGCCGCTCGTCTACCTCGACAGCGCCGCGAGCGCGCAGAAGCCACACGCGGTGATCGACGCGATCCGCCGCGTCTACGAGCACGACTACGCGAACATCCACCGCGGCGTCTACGAGCTGTCGCAGCGCGCAACCGCGGCCTTCGAGGCGAGCCGCGAGAAAGTGCGCGCGTTCCTGAACGCGCCGAGCACGCGCGAGATCGTGTTCGTGCGCGGGACCACCGAGGCGATCAACCTCGTCGCGCATTCCTTCGCGAAGCCGCGGCTCACCCACGGAGATGAAATCCTCGTCACGCACATGGAGCACCATTCGAACATCGTGCCGTGGCAGCTCGCCTGTGCCGCGCAGGGCGCGCAGCTGCGCGTGGTTCCGATCGACGATCGCGGTGAGCTGCTGCTCGACGAGCTCGAGAAGCTGCTCTCGCCCCGCACGAAGCTGCTCTCGGTCGCCCACGTCTCGAACGCACTCGGCAGCGTGAACCCGATCGCGGAGATCTGCCGCATCGCACACGCGCGCGGGGTTCCGGTGCTCGTCGACGGCGCGCAGGCCGTGCCGCACCAGCGCGTGGACGTGCGCGCGCTCGATTGCGACTTCTACGCATTCTCGAGCCACAAGCTCTTCGGCCCCTCGGGCGTCGGCGTACTGTGGGGCCGCGCCGAGCTGCTCGAGGCGATGCCGCCCTATCAGGGCGGCGGCGAGATGATCCTGTCGGTCAGCTTCGAAGGTTCGACCTGGAACGCGATCCCGCATAAGTTCGAGGCCGGCACTCCGGACATCGCAGGCGTGATCGGGCTCGGCGCCGCGATCGACTACGTCGAATCGATCGGTTACGACGCGATCGGCGCGCACGAGCGCGACCTGCTCGCCTACGGCACGCAGCTGCTCTCGGCCGTGCCCGGCCTGCGCCTGATCGGCACCGCAAGGCACAAGGCAGCCGTGCTCTCCTTCGTGCTGGACTGCGCCCACCCGCACGACATCGGCACGGTCCTCGATCGCGAGGGCATCGCAGTGCGCACCGGCCACCACTGCGCGCAGCCCGTGATGGCGCGCATGGGCGTGCCGGCCACCGCGCGCGCCTCGCTCGCGCTCTACAACACCCGCGCGGACCTCGACGCGCTGGCCGCCGGGCTGCTGCGCGTGCGCGAGGTCTTCGCGTGACGACCGAGCTGCGCGAGCTCTACCAGAGCGTGATCCTCGATCACAACAAGCGCCCGCGGAACTTCCGCACGCCAGAGGGCACGAACCGCAGCGCCGAGGGCCTGAACCCGCTCTGCGGCGACAAGGTGAGCGTGTATCTCGTCGTCGACGGCGGGCGCGTCGTCGACGCCGGATTCCGCGGCGCGGGCTGCGCGATTTCGACCGCGTCCGCCTCGCTGATGACCGAAGCCGTCAAGGGCAAGCCGCTGGCCGAGATCGAAAAGCTCTTCGCGCGCTTCCACGCCTTCGTCACGGCCGAGCCGAGCGCTCCCGCGCCCAACGCGGACGAGCTCGGCAAGCTCGCCGTGTTCGGCGGTGTGCGAGAATTCCCGATGCGCGTGAAGTGCGCGACACTGTCCTGGCACGCGCTGCGCCAGGCCCTGCACGAGGGCGGCGCGCCAGTCTCCACGGAGTAACCCCGATGAGCGAACCGACCCAGACCCCGCTTCCGATCCCGAACGTCGCAGCAGCCGGCCCCGCGGCCGTCGGCCGCAGTGTGGAGCAGGTACGCGAGAACGTGATCGCGCAGCTGCACACCGTCTTCGACCCGGAGATCCCGGTCGACATCTACGAGCTCGGCCTGATCTACGAGGTGCGCGTCGAAGACGACGGCCGCACCTACCTCAAGATGACGCTCACGAGCCCGAGCTGCCCCGCCGCCGAGGAGCTGCCGCCCGAAGTCGAGACCAAGGCCCGCAGCGTCGCCGGCGTGACCAGCGTCGAGCTCGACCTCGTCTGGGAGCCGCCGTGGACGCAAGAGCGCATGTCCGAGGCGGCGAAGCTAGAGCTGGGGATGCTGTAGAGCTCCGCGCGCAGCGAGGCCTCGGGCGCAGTCGGCTCAGCCCAGCTGCGACGCAGCCAGCGGATTTCCTGATTCTCGATGCGGGACATCTATCGGCCGCCCATGAACGAGTCGGGTCGGGGCTGCACGTCGTACCACCCGAGCTCCTTCTCGATCGTCGCGGGCGTCAATCCGAAGGTCTCCAGCGAGTAGCGATGCACTCCGCGGCGATGCCGCGGGTTGGCGAGAAGAAAGTCGCGCAGACGGATGTCGAACTCGGGCGGGAGCGGTAAGCCGATTTCCCGGTAGATGCGATGAATTTCCGCCATCGGGTCTCGCTCGAGAGCGCCGAACTCGACGTCGATGAAGCGCCGCCGGAGATCTTTCCGCCGCGACCGGAAGTCGAATGCCCGCCTCAGCGCATCCGTCCAGAACGCCAAGAGTGCAGGACCCAGCGTCCGGGGCGCGACCGCGTCGCTCGAAAGCGACCGCAGCGTGGCACTGAGACTGCAGAGTGATCCGATCTCCTCGAGGGGACTGCGGTGCGTGTGGACGATCCAGGCATCGGGATAGGCCTCGAAGAGCGCGTCTAGGCTGAGCAGATGCTGCGGAGATTTCAGGATCCAGCGCACGCGCGCCGAGTTCCATTGCAGCTGCTGAAGAAACTGACGGTGGAAGTCGTAACACCGCCGAAACTCCGACCCCGCGAGCCAGCTGTCGTACGAGGGAACCTCGTAACCGAGCGAGAAGAGAATGCTCTGAAAGATATTTGCCGTGATCACCGAGCACTCATTGGGAAGCGCCGCCCCGATCGGAAATACGGCCTGGAGCTCCGGCAAGAGTCGATCGAGCGCGTTCACGCTTCTCGCGGTCGCTGCGATCCGCTTGCCTTGATCCGAGGGGTCCGTGTAAGGGGGCGGAGTCGGCGAGTGGAGCATCCATTGGAGTGGCGACTGCAGCCGCGGATCCTGAGCCAGCGTGTGGAAGAGGATCGTCGTCCCCGTTCTCGGGAGACCGGTGATGAAGATCGGAGCCTGAATGCTCTGTTTGCCCAGTTCCGGAAGCGCCTGGTGATCCCACGCGATTGCGAGACGGTGGTCGAGATGCTGCCGGAGTCGCGCGCGAGCGATGAACCGCCCGAGGGGACTCAGGCGCGCTTCCTGATCGAGAGCCGACACAAGGACGCGCAGCGGCTCGCGTAACTCTTCCAGGAGCACCGGTGAAGCGCCCGGGTGTCGCCGGCAGGCTTCGTCGAGCAAAGGGTCTGCTTCGAGAGGAGCGGGCCGCGCGAGCCCCAAGGCTCGGCTCGTGATCTTGCGGATCCAGGGGGCGTGCATCACCAGTTTCAGAGCATGCCGGGGTGGCTCATTCCGTTCGGTAGTACCAGGACAGCACCTGCATCGCGCGCTGGAATTTCTCCAGGCGCTCGTCCGACGGAGCGACGTGCACGGTGCCCATCGATCTTCGGATCGACTCCCCTTGAACGACGATCTGGTCGAAGAGAGAGTGCGTCTCAGGTCGGCCTTTTCCGCTCGACAGCCCCTGCGAAAGCTGCTGCGCGAGCTCCCGGAGCCGCGCGACATCCATGTCGAGTTGCTGTGCCGTTTCCGCATTCGCGACCGCAGCCGAAACAGAACCGAGAAAATCCAACGCCCCGGAGAGCTCCTGGGACGCGGTCTCCGCCGCCCTCGCGTCCCACTCGGCCACATACCCGGCGCCGGCGGATCTTGCGAAAACCGTCAGAAGGAGAACGACCAAGGTCGCAGCGGAGAAGCGCTTCATGTCTTTCCTCCTCGTGAAGTGCGCGTCATGAGACGTGGTCGAGCGTATAGGTCTGGGACCGCCTGCCTGTGGTCAGTGTCGCGAGTGCGACCGCGGCGAACCCACCGACGAGCACGAGCGGTATCTGGTGCAGCGAATCGTAGGGCGCACGCACGAATTCGAGAAGCGCCTTGATCAGCGAGTGGCTGGCGAGCACCCCAAGGGCAAGTTGGCCCGGGTACCTGCGGTGCGGCCACACCCGGAAGCAGCCAATCAAGAGGGCCAGCTCCAGCAGCGCGAAATATCCGGGAAGCGGATGAACGGGTAGCGCGGCATCGGCATGCGCGGGAATCAACCGCTCTCCGATTTGGTAGTACCAGGGGAACGACTTCGCGGGATACGAAATCGCCCAAGGCAGCTCGGAGGCCACTCCGAAGCAGCAGCTGTTGATCAGGCATCCGATTCGCCCGATCAGGTTGTTGAGCAGGAATCCAGGAACCAGAACATCCGCCCAGCGACCGATTCCAACGCCCGCGGGAAGGAACCGG
>CAYTJA010000153.1:0-12195 GCA_964437835.1 uncultured Spirochaetales bacterium | reverse complement strand
AGATTGTAGGGATAGTCAGATTCTCTCCGACGCTTTCCTTGGCCATTGGCGCGCCCGAGAGAATCTGACTATTCCTACAATCTGACGTCCGTGCTCGCTCACTCGAGGTAGCCGAGGGCGCGCAGGCCTTCGCGTTCGGCGGCGTCCGGCGGCTCCGCGGGCTGCATCGGAACCGGGTGCCGCAGGTAGCGGTCGAGCGCAGCGAAGTCGCGCATCACGCGCGGTCGCTCGGCGCTCTCGTCTTCGATCTGCTGATAGCTTCCCGTTGCGTCCCAGCGATAGGCGCCCCAGCCCGGCTCGAGTGCGGCCGGCGCGGTCCAGGCGCCTTTGATATCGACTGCGCGCACGAAGCCGTCCTCGCGGTAGGCGGCGAGCTCCTCGCCGCCGTCGCAGAGCACATAGCGCTCGGGCAGCGGGTGCCGCTCGCGCAGGAAGGGGCCGAGTGCGATGCCGCGGCTCGCGGCAGGCACCGGCAGGCCCGCGAGCTCGAGCAGCGTCGGCAGCGCGTCGACGTGGCTCGCGGGCTCGCTGCGGCGCTGGGCTGGGATTCCCGGAGCGCGCACCAGGAAAGGCACGCGTGCGAGCGGGGGCAGCGCGTTGTGGAAGTGCGAAAACCAGATCCCGCCTTCGCCCATGTACTCGCCGTGGTCGGCGGTCAGCAGCAGCGCAAGCCCGCGCCGGCCCGCGCGCGCTTCCGCCGCTGCGACCAGACGCCCGATCGCGGCGTCGGCGTAGAAGATCTCGTCCGCATAGCGCGAGCGGTACTGGCTCGGCAGCCGGAGCTCCGGCAGTGCCTGATAGTTCGGGATGCCGTCGCGGCCGTCCTGGTTCGGGTTCACGCGCAGCGGCGCTTCGCCGGCCTGCGGGGCGAGCGCGAAGCGGCCCCTGAACGCGGCGGGCGGCGCGTAGGGGCCGTGCGGGTCCTGGAAGTGGACCCAGAGGAAGAGCGGGCGCTCGGGCTCCGCGCGCGCGAGCCACGCGAGCGCGCGCGCGCCGGTCTGCTCGGCGCTGCGCTCGAAGTGCCCCGGGCGGTTCGCCTCGGCGCTCCGGAGCTCGTCGTCGAAGTGTTCGAAGCCGCGGTCGAAGCCCTGGCGCCGGCGCAGGTTCGGGTTGCTGACGAAGCCCGCGCGCTGGTAGCCGCCCGCGCCGAAGAGCTCGGCGAGGGTCTGCTGCTCCGCGAGGCGCGTCTGGCCGGTCAGGTAGCCGACCGAGTGCTCGCGCGGATAGCGCGAGGTCAGGATCGAGGCGTGGGCCGGCGCGGTGGTCGGGGCCGCGGCGATTCCGAGCTCGAAGAGCGCGGCCCCGGCCGCCAGCGCGTCGATCTGCGGGCTCGTCTGCTCGGGGAATCCATACGCGCTCAGATAGTCGGCGCGCAGCGTGTCGACAGTGATCAGCAGCACGTCCGGAGGGCCGGAGGCGCCGCAGGCCGTGAGCGCGGTGGCGAGCACGGCCCGCACGAGACCCCGAAGCCGTCGGCGCAGCACGCGCGCAGGGTATCGGGTCGACGCTCGGCGCGGGCGGAGCGCGCGGCGCCGCGGCGCCGCAGGCTGCGCGCGCGCCGCTGGCGATGCTTGGGCTGATCGCCGCGCGCGCGATACTCGTGCCGATGTCGCAGGTGCAGCTCCAGCTCGCGGCGGGTCGGATCCCGGCGCTCGCGCTGCGCGGCCGCGGGCCGGCGCACGAGCGCGCCGCCTGGCTGCTCGCGGAGCTCGGGGTACGCGCCCTGCGCCTGCCGGGGCCGGACTCGCCTCCGGCCGCGCTCGAGTGGGCGCGCTCCGGCGCCATGGCGCTGACAGGCTGGCCGCAGGCAGCGCCGCTCGCGGCTCCGGGGCCGCTCGCGAGCGCCGCGCGGGGCGCGGCGCTCGCATTCGAAGCGCTCTGCGGCTGGAGCGGCGAGCCCCTCGACGGCGCCGCGCTGCTCGGCGAGCGCGCGGCCTTGCTCGGGCTCGCGCGCGGCGGCCGCATTTCGCCCGGAGGCGCGTGTCGCCTGTTGCGCGCGCGCGACGGCTGGCTCGCAGTGCAGCTCGCGCGCGAGGACGACATCGCCGCGCTGCCAGCCTGGCTCGAGCTCGACGCCGGCAGTGCCGCGCGCGCGTCCGACGCGTGGACCCTGGCCGGCTCCTGCGTGCGCGCGCGCGGCTGCGCGGAGCTCGTGCTGCGCGCGCGGCTGCTCGGTCTGCCCGCTGCGGCCGCGGTGCCGCTCGCGGCGCAGCCACCGCCGTGGCTGCGCGCGAGCGCGGTCGGCGCCGCGGTCGCGCCGCGCCCCGCGTCGGCAACGCCGCTCGTGGTCGACCTGTCCTCGCTGTGGGCCGGGCCGCTCGCGGGCGCGCTGCTGCTGCGCGCCGGCGCGCGCGTCTGGAAGGTCGAGAGCCAGAGCCGGCCCGACGGCGCGCGCGCCGGCTCGCCCGCGTTCTACGAGCTGCTGAACGCGGGCAAGCGCAGCGCGGCGCTCGACCTGCGCGAGCCGGCCGGCCGCAGCGCGCTGTGGGCGCTGCTCGAGCGCGCGGATATCGCACTCGAGAGCGCGCGCCCGCGCGCGCTCCAGCAGCTCGGGATCGACGCCCGCGAGTGGCTGCGCGCGCGCCCGGGCCGCAGCTGGGTTTCGATCACCGGTTATGGCCGCCGCGAGCCGGAGGCCGGTTGGGTGGCTTTCGGCGACGACGCCGGTGTCGCGGCCGGGCTCGCGGCCGCGACTGGCGGGCCGCAGGCGCCGCTCTTCTGCGGCGACGCGATCGCGGACCCGCTGACGGGCCTACACGCGGCGGTGGCGGCCTGGGCCTCGTGGCGCGCAGGGGGCGGGCAGCTGCTCGACCTCTCACTGCGCGACGTCGCGGCGGCCTGCGCCGCGGCGCCACCCGCAGCGGAGGCCGATGCGGACTCGGCGGCGGCCGCGCTCGAGCCCGCCGCGGCGCCGCGCGCGCGAGTGCCTATCGGGCGCGCCGCGGCGTTGGGCGCCGACACGGCGGAGCTGCTCGCCGAGGCCGGCGCCGCGTGCTGATCCGCGCGGCCGAGCTCGAAGGGCGCCGCTGCGACGTGCGGGTCGCCGGCGCTCATGTCAGCGCCGTGGCGTCGCAGCTCGAGCGACTGCCGGGGGAGCCCTGCGTCGAGGCGCGCGGCGGCGCGCTGTTGCCGGGCCTGCACGATCACCATCTGCACCTGCTGGCGCTCGCGGCCGCGCTGCGCTCCCTGCGCTGCGGCCCACCGCAGGTCCGCTGCGCGGCCGAGCTCGAGGGCGCGCTGGCCGAGGCGGCGCTCCGCAGCGCTGCCGCTGACGCCGAGCGTTGGCTGCGCGGGGTCGGCTATCACGAGTCGGTTGCGGGCCCGCTCACGCGCCGCGAGCTCGATCGCTGGGTGCCCGGCATCCCGCTGCGGATCCAGCACCGCAGCGGCGCGCTCTGGATGCTGAATTCCGCCGCGATCCGCGCGCTGGGCCTCGACGCCGGCCGCGACGCGCCGGGCGTCGAGCGCGATGCGAGCGCTGCGGCGACCGGACGCCTGTTCCGCTGCGACGACGCGCTGCGCGCGTGGCTGCCCGAGGCTCCGGCCCCGGAGCTCGGCGAGGTCGGGCGGCTGCTCGCGCGGGTGGGCGTCGTCGGCGTGACCGACGCGACACCGCACAACGGCCGTGCTGAGCTCGCACTCTTCGCGCGAGCGCAGGCGCAGGGCCAGCTGCCGCAGCGCGTGCTCGCGATGGGTCGCCGCGAGCTGCCCGAGCCCGGGCCCGCACAGCCGCGCCTCGCGCGCGGCGCCCGCAAGCTCGTGCTGCACGAGGACGCGCTGCCCGAGCTGACGGCTCTCGCGGACGAGATCCGCGACGCGCACGCGCAGGCCCGGGCGGTCGCGATCCACTGCGTGACGCGCGCAGAGCTCGTGGTTGCGGCGGCAGCGCTCGAGCTCGCCGGCTCGCACGCGGCAGACCGCATCGAGCACGCTTCGATCGCGCCACCGGATGTGGTCGCGCTGCTGGTGCGGCTGCGGGTCACGATCGTGACGCAGCCGAACTTCGCGCACGAGCGCGGGGACGCCTATCTCGACGAGGTCGAGCCGCGAGACCGCTGCTGGCTGTATCGCGGCCGCGGGCTGCTCGACGCGGGCCTGCGCCTCGGCGGCGGCAGCGATGCGCCCTACGGCGAGCCCGACCCCTGGGCCGCGATGCGCGCGGCCGTGCTGCGGCGCAGCGAGAGCGGCCGCGCGCTGGGCCTCGCAGAGGCGCTCTCGCCCGAGCGCGCGCTCGCGCTGTTCACGACCCCGGCCGAGGACCCCGGCGGCTGCGTCCGGCGGGTCTTGCCGGGGGCGCCGGCCGACCTGTGCCTGCTGGCACTGCCCTGGGCCGAGGCGCGCGCGGAGCTCTGCGCCGATGCCGTGCGGGCGACGCTCTGCGCGGGGGAGCTCTGCTATGCGCACGCGGAGCTCGAGCGCAGCGATGCCTGAGCCCGCGCCGCGCGCGTGGAGCGAGATCGCCGAGCGCGCGCTCGCGGGCGACGCGGTTGCGCTGGCCGAGCTCTCGCGCCTGATCACGGGCTGCCTCTGCAGGCTTCGCGCCTACGACTTCCGCGACGAGTGGGACGACCTGCGGCAGGAGGTGCTGGTCGCGCTGCTCGCGAGCCACCGGCAGGGCCGGCTGCGCGACGCGCAGGCCTTCGTCGGCTATGTGCGGATCATCACGCGCAACAAGTTCTGCGATCGGCTGCGGCGTGAGCTCGACTGGCGCGAGCGCGACGCGCTGCCCTGGGAGGAGCTCGCGGCGCGCCTGCCCATCGCGTCCGAGCCCGCACCGGATCCGGCGCGCGGCGAGCTGTGGCGCGCGGTCGGCGAGCTGCCGGACGAGCAGCGGCGCGCGGTGGAGCTCGTCTACGGCGAGGGCTACAGCGTGGAGGAAGTCTCGCAGCGCGACGGGGTGCCGCTCGGCACGCAGAAGCGCCGACTGCGGCAGGCGCTCGCGGCGCTGCGCCTGCGGCTCGGAGGGGCGACGCGATGATCCGCGCTCGCAGCCGGGGCGACTTGTCGCAGTGGGACTGCGGGCGCGGCGCGTGCCGCAGCCGCGCGGAGGGTTCGAGATGAGCTGCCGCCGCGCCTTCGAAATCGATCTTTCGGCCTACGCCGAGCATCCGCGCGACGCGGCCTTCGAGGCGTTTCGCCGGCACTATCCCGGCTGCCGCGACTGCTCGGCCGAGCTGCAGATCTGGACCGAGCTGCTGCAGGGGCTCGAGCGCGGCGCACAGGCGCACCCGCGGCCGGCGGAGCTCGCCGCCTTCGCCGCGAGCTCGCCGCCGCATCCCGGAGCGCCGCCGCCGCCGATCGCGCGTCACCTCGCGAGCTGCCCGAGCTGCCGGGACGAGCTGCGCGCGATCGCGCGCGGCGCACCCGCGTGGCCCTCGGACGCGAGTGCAGGCGCGGGCCCTGCACGCTTCGCACGCGCGGCGCAGTGGCTGCGCAGATTGCTAGTTCAGCCCGCGTTCGCCTGGGGGCTCGTCCTGCTGCTCTCGGTGCCGGCGTGGTGGGGCCTGTTCCCGCGGCCGCAGCAGCGCGTGCTGGCGCCGTCCCTTGCGGAGGCACCGGTGCCGGCAGCTGCGCCCGAAGCCCTGCGCGAGCGGGTCGATGACGTTCCGCTGCCCGCGCGCGCTGCGCCCGCGCCGTCCCTGCCGGAGCACGCGCCCGCGGCCCCGCTCGCGCTCGCGGCGAAGACCGCAGCGCAACCGCTGCGTGTCGCCGTCGCGGACGGCGCGCGCCGCGTGATCGCGCGCGCCGACGCGCGCGGCGGCCTGCTGCTCGAGCTCGCGCAGCCGGGCTCCGAAGTGGTGCGCGCGCGGCTGCGGGCCACGGCAGCCGGGCGCGAGCGTGAGGTCGAGCTGCGGCCTGCGGAAGCGGGCGCAGGGGCTGCCGAGGTCCTGATCGCGTCGCGCGCGATCGAGGCGGCCTGGCTCCTGCCCGGGGTCTACGAGCTCAGTTGGATCGCGCCGCAGCGCTCGCCGCTCCCGGACACGGCGATCGCCAGTCGCTTCGAGCTCGCCGAGCAGGGGAGCACCGCGGGGCCCGAAGCGTCGACGGACGCCGCTGCTGGATACAGTGAGGCTTCGGAGGCTCGCACTGCACTCCCCGCCGCCGAGGACCGCGAGCGCGCTGCTTCGCGCCCCGAACCAACACCGCCGGCGCGCTTCGTGATCGAGATCAGGTAGACTGCCGCCCAACACCCCCTCAGCATCGCGAGCCCCGCGGAAGGAGCCGATGACCACGCGAAAAGAAGCACTCGATTATCACCAGGGCCGCCGGCCCGGGAAGATCGAGATCCGCTGCACCAAACCCACTGCCACCCAGCGCGACCTCTCGCTCGCCTACACGCCCGGCGTCGCGGAGCCCTGCCTCGAGATCGCCAAGGAGCCCTCGGCCTCGGAGCTCTACACCGCGCGCGGCAACCTGGTTGCGGTCGTCACGAACGGCACCGCGGTGCTCGGGCTCGGCAACCTCGGCCCGCGCGCGAGCAAGCCCGTGATGGAAGGCAAGGCGGTGCTGTTCAAGCGCTTTGCCGACATCGACGTCTTCGACATCGAGATCGATGCGACGACGGTCGAGGAGTTCGTTGAGGTCGTTTCAAGGCTGGAGCCGACCTTCGGCGGCATCAACATCGAGGACGTCAAGGCGCCCGAGTGCTTCGAGATCGAAGAGCAGCTGGTGCGCCGCATGGACATCCCGGTCTTCCACGACGACCAGCACGGCACCGCGATCATCTCCGGTGCGGCGCTGCAGAACGCGATCGAGCTCACGGGCAAGCGGCGCGAGGACTGCCGCATCGTGATCAACGGCGCGGGCGCCGCCGCGATCGCCTGCGCGCAGACCTACGAGGCGCTCGGCTTCCGCCACGAGAACATCCGGCTCTGCGATTCGAAGGGGCCGATCTACGCGGGCCGCGCCTGGCTGAACCGCTACAAGGAGCTCTACGCGCAGCCCGACGACGGCAGTCGCACGCTGGAGCAGCTCGCGCGCGACGCCGACGTACTGGTAGGCCTCTCGGTCAAGGGCGCGTTCTCGGCCGAGATGATTCGCAGCATGGCGCGCGACCCGATCGTGTTCGCGATGGCGAACCCGGTTCCCGAGATCATGCCGGACGAGGCGCGCGCAGTGCGCCCGGACCTGATCATCGGCACTGGGCGCTCGGACTTCGCGAACCAGATCAACAACGTGCTCGGCTTCCCGTTCATCTTCCGCGGCGCACTCGATACGCAGGCGCGCTCGATCACGATGCAGATGAAGATCGCGGCCGCGCAGGCGCTCGCGGCGCTGGCGAAGGAGGAGGTGCCGGAGTCCGTGAGCCGCGCCTACGGCGGCGAGCGCTTCCGCTTCGGCCGCGAGTACCTGATCCCGAAGCCCTTCGACCCGCGCGTACTGGTCTGGGAGTCGCACGCCGTGGCGAAGGCCGCGATCGAGTGCGGCGTCGCGCGCCACCGCCTCGACCTCGATCACTATCGCGAGGAGCTCGCGCAGCGCCTGGATCCGACCCGCACCTTCGTCGCGCTCGCGACGCGCGCGGCGCGCACGCGCCGGCCGACGGTCGTGTTCCCGGAAGCGCTGAACGAGCGCGTGCTGCGCGCGGTGCAGGCGATCGCCGAGGAGAAGATCGCGCACGTGCTGCTGCTCGGGAACGCCGAGACGGTCGCGAAGCGCGCGGGCGCGCTGGGCGTCGATCTCGACGGCGCCGAGATCGTGGAGCCGCGCGCGCTGCGCGAGCTCGATCGCATGACCGAGGCCTTCCAGGCCACGCACCTCGGGCGCGGCAAGTCCGAGGACGTCGCGCGCAAGGAGCTGCTGGCAGACCCTCTGCTCTGCGGCCTGATGCTGCTCGAGGTCGAGGGCGTCGACGCGCTGATCGCGGGCACCGAGACCTCCTACCCCCAGGCCGCGCGCAAGCTGCTGCGCGTGCTCGGCACCGAGGAGGGCAGCCAGCGCGCGGCCGGGATGCACCTGGTGCGGCTGCGCGACCGCACGCTCTTCTTCGCCGACACCACGCTCAACACCGACCCCGACGCCGAGACCCTCGCGGGCATCGCGATCGCCGCCGCGAGCGCGGCGCGCCGCTTCGAGGTCGACCCGGTCGTCGCGATGCTCTCCTTCGCGAACTTCGGCGAGTCCGACGATCCGGAGGCGCGCAAGGTGGCCGAAGCGACGCGCATCGTGCGCACGCGCGAGCCGGGCCTGCCCGTGATCGGCGAGATCCAGGCCGACTGGGCGGTGTCACCGGGCGATTTCGACGACCTGATCCCGCGCGAGCAAGACCTCGGCCGGCCCGCGAACGTGCTGGTGTTCCCGAATCTCTCGGCGGCCAACATCGCGTTCCGGCTGGTGCGCGCGCTCGGCGATGGCGAGGTCGTCGGTCCCGTGATGCTCGGCCTGCGGCGCGCGGTGGGGCTGCTGCCGCGCGGCGCCAGCGTCAAGGAGATCGTGCGCATGACGGCGCTGGCCGGTCTAGACGCGATCCGACGCTAGGAATCTCGGGGGGAACGGCACGGGCACGCTGTGGACCCTTACCGAGATTGCCGGCAGCCGCGGCGTCGTTCCCGAGCCCGGGGCTGGCGTCCTCTTCGCGATCGGGTTCTCCGTGGTGGCGATCGCCAGAGGCTGCCGGTCGCGGCGCCGCCGGGCATGACTCCGCGTCGATCGGTCTCGCAGCGGAGCCGAGGACTTGCATCACCGAGGCCTTGCGCCGCTCGTCCCAGGCGCTCGAGTTTGGCCGGGGATGCTCCGATGCAGGGGCGTGCCCAAGCGCCGAAGATCCCCGCGGGTCGATCCTGCAGCGTCGTCTGACAGCATCGGGCTGACAGCGCTCGCGAGCGGAGTTCTGGCTGCGCCGCGCCTCTCCGCGGCGGCGCTGCGGCACGGGCTGTTGCCGAGCCTACCGGCTGCGCTCGCGACCTGGCGGCGCGACGGTGCGGCGGCGCTCCACTGGAAGGTGCTCGGCGACGCGCTCGCGCGCTTCCTGCAGCAGGCAGGCCCGGTCTACACCAAGCTCGGCCAGATCCTCGCGACCCGGGAAGACCTGCTGCCCGCCGCGCTCTGCGCGCGCCTGGAGCGGCTGTATGCGGAGCAGCCGCCGATGTCGCGCCGCGCGCTGCGCCGCGCGCTGGCCAGCGCGTTTCCAGACGCACAGCCCTTCGCAGAGCTCGAGCCGAAGCCGCTCGGAGTCGGATCCATCGGCGAAGTGCACCGCGCGCGCCTGCACGACGGGAGACGCGTCGTGGTGAAGCTGTTGCGGCCCGCGATCGAGCGCGCGGTGCGACGCGATCTCGCCGGGCTGCGCGGCCTGGTGTCCCTCGCGCTATGCGCGACGCCCGCGGCCCGCTCCGCGCGTGCGAATGCGATCGACGCGCTGGATGCGTTCGGGCGCGGTCTGCTGGCCGAATGCGATCTCGAGGCCGAGGCGCGTGCCTATCGAGATTTCGCCGAGCGGCTGCGCGCGAATCCGCAGGTGCGAGTCCCGCACTGCCATTCCGAGTGGTCGTCCGCGCGGGCTCTGGTGCTCGAGGAGCTCGACGGCATTCCGTTGGCGCGGCTGCGGGAGCGCCCGAGCGGAGACCCGAGCCGCAGGCAGGCCGCCGAGCTCGCGCTGCGCGAGATCCTCGCGCAGGTCTTCGAGGACGGTCGCTTCCACGCCGACCCGCACGGCGGGAATCTGCTGTGGCTCGAAGACGGTCGGATCGGACTGATCGACCTCGGCACGGTCGGGACGCTGGATCGCGACGCGCGCCGCCAGATCGCGCGCGCAGTGAGGGCCTTCCTCGCACGCGACGCCGATGCCGTGTTGCGCGCGCTGCTCGCGCTGGGGCAGCTGGCTCCGGACTTCGACTTCGCCGCGTTCCGCGCGGAGGTCGCGGCGCTCTTCGCCTCGAGCGGCGGTGGCGCGGTGTCTCGGCTGCGCGGCCGGGCGGGCGCGCGCAGCGGCGACGGTCTCGAAGAGCTGATGGATCAGTTCTTCGCGGTGTCGCGCCGGCACGGCGTGCGCTTCGCGGACGCGACCGCGCTGCTGGTCAAGACGCTGGTCACGCTGGAAGGCGTGGTGCGCGCGCTCGACCCGGAGCTCGACGTGGTCATGAAGGCGCTGCCGGTCGTGCTCTCGGCACTGACGCCGCGCTGGCTGCGCTGGTCCCGGCGCAGGCGCGCCGAGTCACCCGCCACGTAGGGCGCGCAAGGCGCCTTGCCCCGCGCAGTGAGCCGCACTGCCGGGTATTCTCCCGCCCCACATGTCCCGGCGCACCACGGCCCCGGCGCAACCCTTCCGAGCGCTCTCGGAGAGCGAGCGCAGCCGGCGCATCGAGCCTCCGGCGCTACCGCGCGCGGCCTCCGATCAGGAGAACCCGAGCGCCTGGGGCTTCCGCGACAGCGGCTTCCGCGTGAACGCCGCGGGAGAGGTCCTGCTCGAGGGTGCGCGCTACGCGCTCGCGGGTCACGAGCTGCCGGAGCTGCTGCCCTGGGCGCGGCGCACGATCGGCATCGATTTCGACGCGAGCGACACGAACCCGCCGCGCTATCCGCCGCCGATTCCGGAGCCGCGTCCCGCGCCCGCGCTGGCAGCCGCGCTCGCCGCCGCGCTGCGCCCCGATCAGCTCTCGCGCGATCCAGAGCTGCGCCTGCGCCGCGGACACGGCCACACCCAGGAGGAGATCTACGCGATCCGCTACGGCGAGCTCCCGCGCGTGCCGGACCTCGTCGTGTTTCCGGAATCCGAGCAGGAAGTGCTGCGCATCGTGCAGCTCGCCGCGCAGCACGACGCCTGTCTGATTCCCTACGGCGGCGGCACCAACGTGACCGACGCGCTGCGCTGCCCGGAACGCGAAGAGCGCGCGATCGTCAGCGTCGATCTCTCGCGCCTGGACCGCATCCTCTGGATCGATCCCCAGGACCGCAGCGCCTGCATCCAGGCCGGCGCGGTCGGCCGCCGGATCCAGCAGCAGCTCGAGCACTACGGCTTCACACTCGGCCACGAGCCGGACAGCGTCGAGTTCTCGACGCTCGGCGGCTGGATCGCGACGTTTGCCAGCGGCATGAAGAAGAACCGCTACGGCAACATCGAGGAGCTCGTACTCGACCTGCGCGCGGTGACACCCTCGGGTGTCGTTTCACGCAGCAGTACAGCGCCGCGCGAGTCGATCGGCATCGACCCGCGCCGCGTCTTCTTCGGCTCCGAGGGCAATCTCGGGATCGTCACGAGCGCGGTCGTGAAGCTGTTCCCGCTGCCCGAGGTCCAGCACTACGGCTCGATCCTGTTCCGCGATTTCGAGCGCGGCCTGGGCTTCCTGTACGAGCTCGAGCAGGCCGGTTGCAAGCCCGCGAGCGTGCGCCTGGTCGACAATGTCCAGTTCCAATTCGCGCAGGCTCTGAAGCCCCGCAGCGCGGGGCTAGGCGCGCTGAAGAGCAAGCTCGAGAAGGCCTACGTGTTGGGCCTGCGCGGCTTCGAGGCCGAGCAGATGGTCGCCTGCACGCTCGTCTTCGAGGGCAGCCGGCGCGAGGTCGCAGGTCAGCAGCGCGAGACGCTGCGCATTGCGAGGCGCTTCGGGGGCATCGAAGCGGGTGCGAGCAACGGCCAGCGCGGCTACCAGCTCACCTTCGGCATCGCCTACATCCGCGACTTCATGCTGGAGCACTGGATCCTGGCCGAATCCTTCGAGACGGCCGTTCCCTGGAGCCGCGCGCAGGCGCTCTGCGACAACGTGAAGCAGCGCCTGTGGCAGGAGCACGCCAAGCGCGGCCTGCCGGGCAAGCCCTTCGTGACCTGCCGCGTGACGCAGCTCTACGAGACCGGCGTCTGCATCTATTTCTACTTCGGGATCTGGTACAAGGGACTCCCGCAGCCGTCAGAGCTCTACGCCGAGCTCGAGCGCGCCGCGCGCGACGAGGTGCTGCGCAGCGGTGGCTCGCTCTCGCACCACCACGGCATCGGCAAGCTGCGCGAGCGCTTCCTGCCGGCGATCCACTCGCGCGCGGGCCTCGACGCGATCGCCGCGACGAAGCGCGCGCTGGATCCTCAGAACCTGTTCGGCGCCGGCAACCAGGGTCTCTGACGCGCACGGCGATCGGGACCGCGCCTTCATTGCCGGGCTGCCGCGGCAGCCAAGGCTCGATAGGAAGGCTGCGGAGGGGGGCGCGATGCAGCTCGAAGCCGTCACGTTGGAAGGCGCGAGCGTGCGCCTCGAGCCGATGCGCGAGGAT
>CAYTJA010000152.1:0-9100 GCA_964437835.1 uncultured Spirochaetales bacterium | reverse complement strand
TCTCGATGTTGCCCGAGCTCGGCGCGAGCACGTTCCAGTTGAGCGGCCGGTTCGCGGCGAGCGAGAGATCGGCCATGATCGAGAACTGCTCTTCGCCAAAGGGCGCAACTCCGGGCAGGAACTCGAGCGTCGTGCCCGGATGGTCGCGGCAGACGCGCGCGAGCGCGATCAGCTCCTCGCGGCTCGCGTGGCGCGAGGGCACCGGTTTGCCGTCGGCATCGTTGTGCGTCGGCGAGATCGTGGACGAGAAGCCCATGCCGCCCTCGCGCAGCGAGCACGCGAGCAGTTGCCGCATCGCCTCGAGCTCGGCGGGCGTCGCCTGCGCGCCGACCGCGCGCTCGCCCATCACCACGCGGCGCAGCGCCGAGTGACCGACCATGAAGCCCGCGTTGACCGCGAGCTTGCCTTCGAGCTTGCCCAGATACTCGCCGAACGATCGCCAGTCCCAGGGCACTCCGGTCTGGAGGCTCTCGAGCGGCATGCCCTCGACGCGCGCGAGCATGCGCATCAGGTAGTCGCCCGCTTCCGGCGAGAGCGGCGCGATCGAGAAGCCGCAGTTCCCCGCAAACACGCTGGTGACGCCGTGGAAGCTGCTCGGCGAGAGCGAGCCATCCCAGAAGACCTGCGCGTCGTAGTGCGTGTGGACGTCCACGAAGCCCGGGCAGACCACCTGATCCGTCGCGTCGAGCGTCTCGCGCGCGGGCTCATCGAGCTTTCCGATCGCGGTGATGCGGCCGTTCTGGATGCCGATGTCGGCGCGGCGGCTCGGCGCGCCCGTGCCATCGATCAGATGCCCCCCGGTGATGCGGACGTCCAGCATGGCGATCCTCCCCTCAGAGATTCGAATCAGAGCCTGGCGGTTGCGTCCAGTATAAGCCTCCCGGCGGTTAGACTGCTGCGCCGGCCCGCTCCCGGGCCCCAGAACGGAGGCCGAGTGCTCGAACGAAGGGGCTCAGTCTTCGTGTTCCGGATGGACAGCGGCGAGAACCGCTTCCTCGAGGACATGATCGCGAGCTGGAACGAGGCCCTGGACCAGGTCGAGGCTGCCGGGTCCCCGGCCGCCCTGGTGACGACCGGCAGCGGCAAGTTCTACTCGAACGGCCTCGACCTCGAGTACATGCTGGGCTCCGGCCCCGAACACGCGAGCCGCTATCTAGGCCGCGTGCTCGAGATCTTCGCGCGGGTGCTGAGCTGCCCCGCGATCACGGTCGCCGCTCTCAACGGGCACGCGTTCGGAGCCGGCGGGCAGGTCGCGCTCGCGCACGACTACCGGCTGATGCGCAGCGGCCGCGGCTACTTCTGCATGCCCGAGGTCGACCTCAAGGCGCCGCTTCACCCCGGAATGACCGCGCTGATCCGCGCGCGCCTGCCGCAGCAGACCGCACACGAGATGATCACGACCGGTCGTCGCTATGCGGCCGAGGAGGCCGTCAGCGCCGGCATCGCCGAGCGCGCGCTGCCCGAAGCGGAGCTGCTGCCTGCGGCGATCGAGCGGGCCGCGGGCCTCGCCGCGAAGGCCGACCCGGCGCTGCGAGTGCTGAAGCGCGGCCTCTACGAGCCGGTGCTCGAGGCGCTGCGCCGCCCGCTCGGAGGCGGCGCGTGAGGCTCGGCTACGAGCCCCGCTACGAGGCGCTGCGCTCCGAGCTGCGAAGCTTCCTCGCGGAGTCCTGGCCGCCCCCCGGCGCCAACGCGGGACCCGTGAGCTCACAGCAGGAGATCGCGTTTCGGCGCCAGGGCATCGCGCGTGCTTTTGTCTGCCGCCGCTTCCCGCGCCGCTATGGCGGCAGCGAGCAGCCGGCCGATGTGCGCGCCGAGGCGATTCTGCAGCAGGAGTACGCGCGTGCCGGCGCGCCGCGCGAGGCCTTCGGCGTCGGGCCTTCGATGCTCGCGCCGACGCTGCTCGAGCACGGCAGCGAGGAACAGAAGCAGCGCTTCCTGCCGGGTACCCTCGACGGTTCGCTGCGCTGGTGTCAGGGCTACAGCGAGCCCGGTGCCGGCAGCGACCTCGCCTCGCTCGCGAGCCGCGCCGAGCGCGACGGTGATTCCTGGCTGCTGCACGGACACAAGCTCTGGACCAGCAGTGCGCAGCTCGCCGACTACATGTTCGGCCTGTTCCGCAGCGATCCCACGGCCGCGCGCCACGCGGGCCTCTCGTACCTGCTGATAGACATGCACCAGCCGGGCATCCGCGTGCGCCCGCTGCGCCAGCTGACGGGCGGCTCCGACTTCAACGAGGTCTTGTTCGAGGGTGCGCGCACGCCGCTCGCGTGGACCGTCGGCGCCCCGGGCCAGGGCTGGCAGATCTCCCGCTCGACGCTGCGGCACGAGCGCGACCTGCTCGGCCACCCGCGCCGCCTGCGCGAGAGCTTCGACGCGCTGCTCGCGCTCGCGCGCGAAGTGCGGCGCAGCGGCGGGAGCTCCGCACTCGCCGATACCGGGCTGCGCCAGCAGCTGGCCGAGCTCGAGGCCTGCGTCCTGGCACAGGAGTGTTCGGGTTGGCGCCAGCTGACCGCGGCCGCGCGCGGCGACGAATCGACGACGCGCCTCGCCGTGCTCGTGAACAAGCTCTTCTCGACCACTACGCAGCTACGCCTGACACGCCTCGCGACCGAGCTGCAGGGAGGCGACGCGCTGCTCGCGCCGCGCGAGACCGAGCGGGGGCCGCAGGCCCGGCCCGCGAGCGCCGCAGCCTGGACCGCTCAGCACTGGCTCGCGATCGCGACTGCGATCGCCGGCGGCAGCTCGAACATCCAGCGCAACCTGATCGGAGAGCGCGGCCTCGGCCTGCCGCGCGACCGCCTCAGCGCCTCCGCGCGGCCCTGACTCCCTCAGTCCGTGCGCGACGCGCGCTCCGCGTCGAGTGCCGCGCGGGCCTCCGCCGCGGGCAGCGTGCTTGCGCCCAGCACCGGCTCCAGATGTTCGGCGACGGCCGCGGCGAGGAGTTCGAGCCCGCGCGCGTTCAGGTGCACGTCGTCGAGATACAGCGCGAGCGCGTCGTTGCGGGCCGCGAGTGCGTCGCGAAAGTCGAGGCAATCGAGGCGCAGGCTCGCGCACTGCGCGAGGAACCAGCGGTGATCGACACCCGGCGCCGGGAAGTCCATGCGCGCCGGAACCAACACCGCGCTGAAGCGCGCGCCGCGCGCGGCCGCGCGCTGCGCGAGCGCCTCCAGCAGCGCGCGGCCGACGGCCTCGCCCTGCTCGCGCGCGAGCGTCAGATCTCCGGTGAAGGGGTCGAGCGCGGCGCGAATCGCGGGACCGAGCCTCGAAGCTTCGAGCGTCGTGAGCACGGTGCTGCGCGAGCGGAGATTGCGCAGACCGTAATGCCGGATCGGCTCTGGGCGCTGCACGAGCCGACCCTCGCGCAGCTCGAAGAGCGGCTTGCGTCTTCCGAACGCGCTGTTGGTCGAGCTGCTCTTGAGATCGTCCGCGGTCGTGATCACCGCGAGCACCGCCCGCAGATCCGGAAATAGCTGCTCGTGTGCGTCGAAGCTCAGCAGGTATTGATCGAGGCCGTAACCCGCCACCGCGAGATTCGAGACCTGGAGCCCGCGGCCGGACCAGCGTTCGTCGAGGCGCCACGGAAGCGCCTCCCGATCCGCGACGCCCCAGCCCCAGGCCACCGAATCGCCGAGTGCGATGACCTGAGCCGCGGCCGGATCGAGCTCGCGCGAGCGGAAGCCGTGCCGATTCGAGCTCAATCGGCCCATCGGCGTCTCGACGTTGCGGCCCTCGATCACGGCCCAGCCGAGCTGGGCGTCGAAGCGCGTGTTCAGATCGTGGAAGCGGTGGCCGAGATCGAAGCGCCAGTGCGTGTACAGCTCGAAGAGCAGCAACGCGAGCAGCAAACCGAGCGTTGCGGAGACGCCCAGCAGGGCGAGCAGGCGCCAGTCGCCGCGGGGTGCGGGCATCGTCCCGAAAGGTTAGCGAGGCTCAGCCTCAGACCGACGAGACACGCAAGCCGACGAAGATCGCAAGCCGCTTCGGCGCGCAGCGAGGCGCAGCCGAGCGAAGCGGGGTGGTCCGGGCTGCGCCCGGACCGGGACCACAAGACTAGCGGCACGCGCGCTGCGGGCCCCGGGCGCCGCGTGGGCGCAGGCGCGGAATCAGGCGGCGTCGATCAGGCGCGCGACGACCACGGCGCCCCCGGCGCGCGCTATCTCGGGCAGCGCCTGCAGCGGCGGCATCCCTGCGCTGAGCCGAGCGAGCTCCTTGCGCTGCTGGGGCGTCGGCGGCGCGAAGCGCAGCGCGTAGTCGCCGTCGCCGATCTGCCGCAGTACCACGGCCTCGATCACGACCGGCTCCTCGCGCCGGCCCGCGTAGAGCGCAAGCGTGAGCTTCATCCCGAGCTCGAGCGGCGGACTGCCAGTGATGCGGATGCCCTCGGCGCAGAGATCGAAGCCGAGCGTCAGCCCGTCGGAGTCGTCGGTCGGGACCTCGAGCAGCGCGACCTTGCGCCGGTACTCGCGGCGCGACTGCGCGCGACGCTCGGGCGGAGAGGCGCTGGTCTCGGGTGCAAGCTCGGTGGGTTCTGCCTCTGCGGCGGCGGCCGAAGCCGCGGCCGCGGGCCTGCGAGCAGGCTGTTGCGCGACTTCGGCTGAGCTTTCCGCTCGCGGAGCGCGGCCCCGGCGCGCGAGGCGCGTCACGCGCGTGCCGATCTCCCGGCCCTGCAAGATCCGCTCGAGCTGCACGCGGTCCTCGAGAGGCAGGTAGTCGAAGACGATCGAGGTCGACCAGCACGGCTGGGCGGCGCGTGCCGGCAGGGAGCGGCCGACTCCACCCATCAGATCGACGCTCTGCCCCGCTCCGAGATTGGCCGGCAGACACACCCGTATCGGAGTCCCCGGGGCGAGCTTGCGGTCGAGCAGCACGCGGCAACCCGCAAGGGAGAGGTCCGCGAGACGCGCCTCCTCTAGCTGCGACCCGACGCGGCACTGGATACGCGTGCCCATCGGCAGGCGCTCGCCGCTGCGGCGCTCGGGCTCACGCCGCAGCAACTGGACGAGAAAGAGCCGCAGCGTCTCCTGATCGACCGCACTGCTGACGAGGAAGTGTGCGCCGAAGCCGCGCAGCTGGTCGCGCAGCGGCAGGAAGTCCTGGCCGTGGTAGCAGACCCAGATCGGGCCGTCTGGCGCGAGCGGCGGCTCGAAGCGCGGCATCTGAAATGCGAGCCGACCCGAGCTGATCAAGAGCTCACTGGGACGCGGGAGCACGGCCCCGGCGCCGCGCCCCGCTCGGCGCTCGAAGGCGATGCCTAGCAAGTCGAGCATACGGACGATGCGGTCGAGCTCGCCGTCGTCCAGCAGCAGTACCGCGGGGAGATCGCTGACTTCGCCCACCCCGAATCGTTCGGCCGGCTCCGAGCGGCCCTGAAGCGCAAGCCGCTCCGACGCGCAGCGAGGCGCAGCGCAGTGGTGGCCCCCGCCGCTCCCGGACCGGGACCCGCAAGGCCTGCCGCCGCGGGGAGACTCTCAATCCGATGCGAGCTCGCTGCAGCCGGGCCCCTCGAGGCCCGCGACCCAGCCCATCGCACCGGCAAGCAGCGCGCGGTAGCTCGGGTCCGCAAAGGCTTCGTCCCGATGCCCGAGCGCCGAGTAGAGGACCCTTCCGCGGCCCGTGCAGTGGCACCAGACGACCGGGTGGTCTTCCCCCATGCGCAGGTCTGCGTTCAGGAATCCGAGTCCGTGGACCTCGGGGTCATAGGTATTTTCCTCTACGCGCGCGAGGACATGTACGCGTTCGCGCGGACTCTGCTCGAAGGAATACCACTCCTCGGTGTGCTCCCAGCGCTCGGGCAGCTCGCGCGTCGCGGGATGCGCGGGATCCTCCACCACGAGAGTCGCCGGCTGGAACTGTGGGTTCATCGGGTGCCCGATGAACTGCGCGCGCAGCAGCTCTGCGGGAAACCAGTCCCACGAGTAATAGAAGTCGCCGCCCGTACCGTGGATGCCGAGGAATCCGCCGCCGCCCTCGACGTAGGTGCGCAGCGCGGACTCCTGTTCCTCGAGCAGGTTGTCGCCGCTCGCGCTGAGCCAGATCACCGCGTCGAAGCGCGCGAGCAGCTCGGGTCGGTGCACAGCGGCGTTCTCGGTGTGGAAGAGCGTCCAACCGCGCTCGGCAGCGAGCTCACCGAGCGCGGCGACCCCGGCGGGGATCGAGTCGTGGCGGAAGCCGTTCGTCTTCGTGAACAGCAGCAGCGCGGGCGCGCGCAGATCCGCCGGCAGTTCGGGCGAAACTTCGTCGAAGTTCGAGCGCGACATCGCCCACTGGATCGCGCGGTTGCAGCCCCAGAGCGAGATTCCACTGCAGAGCAGTGCGAGCGTCGCGAGCACGCGCGCGCGGCGGCGGCGAGAGCGGGCGGAAGTCGAGTTCATGTGCTTCTCCCGAGCGCGATGCGGCGGCGATCGAGCCACCAGACCGCGCCGAACACGGCGATCAGGATCGCGGGCAGCAGCGCGAGCATGATCGCGAAGCCGAGGAACGCGACGCCGAGCAGCTCGCCCGCGCGCGTCGCCGAGCCCGTGGGGTCGAGCGGCGCCAGCAGCTGCGACTCCAGCTCGCCGATGATCGCGGCGCGCAGCGTGAAGCTGAAGCCCGCCGTGAACAGCACCAGCGCGCTCGTCGCAAAGATCCGGCGCGCCTGCGGAACTGCGCTGGACACGAGCCCCCTTCCCCGCCCGCGCGGCGCGGATCAGCGATCCTACGCGACTGCTGCGGGGAGCTTGCCCCGCGCAGGGAAGCGCGAGCGAACACGGTGCGGCAGTCAGAGCGGACGCGCCATGCGGTTCACGACGCCGCGGCGGCGGCTCTCGATTTCGGCGGCGCGCTCGGCAGCGCTCACGTGCGGAGTCTCCTTCGGCAGGATTGCCGCGAGCTCGCTCTGCTTCACGATCCGCGTCGCCGGAATCGGCGCGCCGTCGGCGAGGTTCCAGCGGTAGATCATCGTGCCCTCGCGGTGGCCCGCGGTGTCGAGCCAGTTCGGGACGCCCGGATCGCGCGCTGCGATCACCGCGCGGAACATGCCGTCGCCGTCGAGCCGCGCCTGGTGGCCGTTGATGCTGCTCTTGTAGTTCGCGTAGTCGAGCGACTCCATCCAGTAGTTGCCGAGGTGGAAGCTCCAGTAGTAGGCATTCGGCGGGCGCACCTCGACCAGCAGCACCTCGTCCGGCTCGAGCGAGAAATAGCCGATGCCGGAGGCCTGGTGCGCCTGACCGCCGATCGAAGTCCCGCCGATCTCCGGATCCGTGGGGAAGCGGTTCGCACCGCCCTCGCGGCGCGCGGCCGAGAGGTTCGGCCACAGCGTGAGGTTCGCTTCGACGTTCGTCGCGACCGCGTCCAGCAGCTTCGCGAGGCGCTCCGGATCGTCGTTCCGCGCGGGGATCGAGCGCGGCCCTGCGTCGATGCGCTCGATCGCGAGCGAGGCCGGAGTCTCGTGCTCCCAGTCGTAGAAGAACTGGCGCAGCGTCAGCGTGTCGCTGCCGGGCGGCAGCGGCATCCAGTTGCCAGGGCGCCGCTCACCGCCGATCACGAGCTCGAAGCTCCCGTCTTTCGCGATCTCGAGCTCGCCTGCGTGCGTGTTGTGGAGCGTGCGCTGGCCCGCCATCAGCTGGAAGCCGAGGAAGCGCACCGTGCCGCGGCGGCCGCGGATCCGATAGACCGCGGAGTCGCGCAGCGGCGCGCTGCCGTAGAGGGCGTCGGCGCAGTCGAGGCCGACCTTGTTCAAGCGGTCGTTCCAGAAGATCCGCGGGCGATCCGGGTCGTAGCTCTCGATCGCGTTGTCGAGCGCGTTGCGCAGCAACATCGAGAGGTAGCGGTAGCCCTCGCTGCGGTCGAGGTCGCTGCGCGGCGCCTGCGGCACCTCGAGCAGCGCTCCGGCCTTCCCGATCCGCTCGCTGAAGCGGCGCCAGGCGCGGCCGTCGAGCAGCTCCTCGCGGCTCCCAGAGGCCCAGCTCTCGGCGCTGCGGATCTTGAACGAGAGCCACTTGTCGTTGTGCTGGATGTCCTGGATCCGCGAGCGGTCGCCGCCCGGTTCCTCGGCCGCCAGCCCCGCCGGGACGAGCAGCGCCGCCGCCAGTGCGAGCGCCGCCCGCCGCGCGGGCATCAGCGGCCCTGGAAGCGCGGCTTGCGCTTCTCGAAGAACGCGTTGCGCGCTTCCTTCACGTCCTCGGTTCCGCTGCAGACCTGCTCGCTGACGAGCCCGAAGTCGAGCATCAGGTTCAGGTTCTGGTACACGAGCTTGTTCATCGCCATCTTCGTGAAGCGGATCGCGACCTGTGCACCGTCCGCGAGCTCCTTCGCGAAGGCCGTCGCGCGCGGGAGCAGCTCCGCGCGCGGCACGCAGTAGTTCACGAGCCCGATGCGCTCCGCCTCCTCGCCGGAGAGGAGCTTCCCCGTCATCAGGTACTCCTTGGCCTTGTGCAGGCCGATCAGGAGCGGCCACATCACCTGGCCTCCGTCGCCGGCGGTGAGTCCCACCTTCACGTGGGTGTCGCCGATCTTCGCGCTGTCGGCCATGAAGACGATGTCGCACGAGAGCGCGATCGAGGCGCCGAGACCCAGCGCGTGGCCGTTCACCGCGGCGACGATCGGCGCTTCGCACTGCGCGAGCGCCCAGTTCAGATTGCGATTGCGCGTGGTCTCGAGCACGGTCGGGTCGGGCGGAAAGAAGTTCTTGAGATCGCCGCCCGCGCAGAAGCTGTCGCCGGCGCCGGTCAGCACGATCGCGCCGACCTCGCGGTCGTGCCCCAGATCGAGCAGCAGGTGCTCGAGGCCGCGGTGCACGCGGTAGTCGACCGCATTCTTCACCTCGGGGCGATCGATCGTCACGGTGGCGACGCGATCCTTCACCTGCACGTCGAGGCTGTTCTCTTTCGCGTAGCGCGAGTAGTCCATGGGGCTCCTGGTGGGGTGTGGGCCGATCGCCGGGCTGACGTGGCGCGGAGCGAGGCCACAGCGCGTCCGCGCGCTGCGATCGACCTCGGATTCCGCGCGCGTTCAGCTCGGCTCGGGCAGGCCGTAGAGATCGACTGCGTTGAGTCCGAAGATCCGATCCTGCGCGGCCGGCGCGAGGCCCAGCATCGAATGCCGCAGCTCGTCGACCACG
>CAYTJA010000151.1:0-15017 GCA_964437835.1 uncultured Spirochaetales bacterium | reverse complement strand
GCGTTCTGCGCGGGCGGCGACACCAAGCGCATGCAGCAGGAGGGACGGCCGGCGTCGGCCGAGGACCGCATCCGCCAGCTGCGCTGGGAGCACGGGATCCCGCTCGCGCTGCACCGGATGCCGAAGCCGACGTTGGCGGCGCTGCCGGGCGCGGCGGCGGGCGCGGGCCTGGCGCTCGCGCTCGCCTGCGACCTGCGCATCGCCGCGCAGACTGCGATCGCAACCACGTCGTATGCGCGGCTCGGCCTTTCGGGGGACTACGGCAGCAGTTGGTTCCTGACTCAGCTGGTCGGGACGGCGCGCGCGCGCGAGCTCTTCTTCGGCTCCGCGCGTCTCGACGCGCGCGAGTGTCTCGCGCTCGGCCTCGTGAATCGCGTCGTCCCCGACGACCAGCTCGAGAAGCAGGCGTTCGCGTGGGCACAGCAGATTGCGGCCGGCCCGCCGATCGCGCTGCGCCTCATGAAGGACAACCTGAACCGAGCGCTCGTCCAGGGACTGGAAGAGTGCCTGGATCTCGAGGCCGAGCGCATGGTCGGCGGAGCGCAGACCGAGGACTATCTCGAGGCCGTCGCGGCTTTTGCCGAGAAGCGATCTCCGATTTTTCGCGGCCGCTAGACCCGGGGCGAGATCGGGGTTCGATCGACTGCGTCCCCGCTGCGCTCAGTTGTCGAGGAACTCGGCGAGCAGGTCCTGCAACTCGCCCGCATCGTCCTCGTCGTCGTCTTTCGGAGGCCCCTCGCTCGGGAACGCGTCCTCGGCGGTCGCCAGCGGGAGGCTGTGATCCGAGGCCAGGGCCGGCTCGAAAACGGCGTCGAGCTCGGAATCCAGCTCGCTGTGCCCCCCCGCAGTGCTGCGCGGCGCCGCGAGCGCGGCGACGAGCTCGGTCGCAGGCGTTGGCTCGGCACTCCGCAGCGCGGCTGCCGCCGGCGACTCTGCCGGGCCGGGCTCGATCTGGAGGTCGGCGTGCGCGCGCTCGACGTGCAGCGCGTCGACCTGCGTGCGCCCGCACAGGAAGGCCTCGAAGAGCGCGTTGTCCGCGAGCGTGTTCAAGACGCGCGGCAGGCCGCCCGAGAGCGCGTGGAGACGATCGAAAGCCAACGGGGCGAAGAGCGTCTCCGCGCCGCGCGCCTGCGCGAGCCGGCCCACGACATAACGCTGCGTGGCCTGGCGCGAGAGCGGAACGAGCCGCGCGATCACGTCGATCCGCCGCCCGAGCGCGGCGTGGGAGCCGATCGCCTGCAGCAGCGCCGGCGTGCCGGCCAGCACCAGGCTCAGGAGCCGGCGCTCCTCGTACTCGAGCTTCAGCAGCGCCGAGATCTCGCCCAGTGTTGACGGGTGCGCGAGTGCCTGCGCGTCGTCGATCACGAGCACCGCGTGGCGCCCCTCCTCGCGCACGGCGGCCAGTCGCTCGTAGAGGTCCGCAAACAGCGCGTCGCGCTCGGCCGGAAGCTGCGTCATCCCGAGCTGCTGTCCGAGCCGCCGCAGCAGCCAGCTCGGCTCGGCGGTGTCGTTGACCACCACGAGCATGCCCGCCTCGAAGATCTCTTCTTCGAGCGATTCGAAGAGCCGGCGCACGATCATCGTCTTGCCGGCGCCGACCTCTCCGATCAACACACAGAGCCCCTTTGCCTGGCGCACGCCGCGTTCGAGGCGCCGCAGCACGTCGCGGTGCTCGTCGAGCTCCTGGAAGAGCCCGAGCAGCGGCTCGTTGCGGAAGGGATCCTGATCCAGTCCGAAGTGGCGCAGATGCTCCATCGCTCGACTCACCTCACACGAAGGCAATCCGCCGGCGGCGGCGCTTGCCTGGGCTGGAATCGTTTGGATCGGCCTCCGCGGGCGCGGCAGGCTCGATAGGCACGGGGGGCGGGTCTGCGACCGAAACCGCTTCCGGCGGCGGGTCGTCGGCCAGCGACGCCATCAGATCATCGAAGCTCTCATAGCCCGCTGCGCCGGGCAGCTCGGCGGTGTCGTCCACACCCGCGGCGGGCGGCGCCGACTCCGGCTTCTCGCCCTGATCGAGGCGAACCAGGCGCTCCTGGACGTCGCAGAAGAGCGGATCCAGCGCGACCACGGCCTCCCAGGCCTCACGCGCGCGGCCCACGTCGCCCAGCACTTCGAAGCCTCGTCCGAGCTCGAAGCGCAGCGCGAGCTCCTGTTCGCCGCGGATCCCCGATACCGCGAGCGCGCGCTGCAGGCTCTGGATCGCCTCGGCCGGGCGGCCGAGATCGAGCGCGCAGACGCCCATCATGTGCAGCCCGTCGACGCGCCGCAGCGGGCTCCCCGCGACCTGCTCGAACTCGCGCAGCGCATCGGCGTAGAGGCCCATCTCGCGATAGGCGATCCCGAGATCGTAGTGCGCCTCGTAATCGCCCTCGGAGAGCGCCTCGCTGACGCCCTGCTTGAAGGCCTCGAAGACCGCTCGAAAGCCCTCTCCCGTGGTGTCACCGGCGCGCGCGATCGCGGCGTCGGCGTGCGGCTCCGGTGCGGCGAACGCATCGGTCAGCACCGCGGCGAGATCGAAGTCGCCCGCGCGGGCTTCGGCTTCTTCCTCCACGTCGACCGCCACTTCGAACGCCGCTGCAGCCTCCGCTTCGGCCTCCGCCTCGAGCTCCACTTCGAATTCGCCGCCGATCAGCTCTTCGATCGAGTCCTCGGAGAGCGCCGGGGGCGGCGCTTCGGCGCCGGCAGCGGCGATCCGCGAAGCAGTCGAGTCCGGGTCCTGCCCGCGTGCCGCGGCGATCTCCCCGAGGCGCACGAGCACGCGCGGGTGATTCGGCGCGATCCGCGCCAGGCGCTGAAAGATCGCCTCGGATTCGTCGAGCAGGCCCTGCTTCAGATAGAAGTCGGCTTCTTCGAGGTCCTCGAGAATCTGCTGCGTCTGACTCTGGCTCGCGCTCGCTGCGGAGTGCTCCGCAGCCGGCGC
Organism: uncultured Spirochaetales bacterium; assembly: GCA_964437835.1. Taxonomy (GTDB): domain Bacteria; phylum Myxococcota_A; class UBA9160; order UBA9160; family SMWR01; genus CAYTJA01. Next base: position 12,094 of record CAYTJA010000151.1, on the reverse strand, counting down.
CTCCGCGGGCCCAGGCTCCGCGACAGCGTCCGCAAACGCCGAGACCTCTGCGGGCGAATCGCCGAACGGGGGCAGATCCGCTTCGAACTCGACCGGGTCCTCGAGGCCCGGAAAATCGTCTGACGCTTCGGCTGGCGCGACCGCCGGCTCGTCGAGGTCGAGGTCGAGGTACAGCTCCTCCTCGACCGGCGTGTCGTCCAGCGGCTCGGCGCTGCGAGAAGCCGGCAGATCTGCGAGACCCGCACCCGGCTCCGCGGAATTTCCGCCGAGCGCGCGGATGCGATCGCGCAACACGCAGGCGGCGTCGTGCTCGCCGGAGGCCTGGGCCAGCGCGAGCGCGCGCTGCCAGCTCGCGATCGCGGCTGTGGTCTCGCCCGCTTCGACCTGCGCTTCGCCGTATTTCTCGAGCGCCGGCCGGTGGTCGGGCCGCAGGCTCAGGATCTTTTCCAGATTCTCGAGCGCCTGGCGGCGCTTCCCGTAGCGGAGATAGACCGAGGCCTCCGCGAGCAGCTGCTCGAGATCCGCGCTCGCCTCGCCCGCGGGCCGGCGCGCGGCCTCGCCGCCGCGCCGCAACGGTGCAGGGAGCTGCGTCGCGGCGTCTGCGTCGTCGCCTTCGAGCAGCGAGTCCTCGCCGAGTTCGCCGTCGAAGAGATCGTCCGCAGCCTCCGAGAGGCTCGGCTCCACCAGCAGCAGCGGCTCGTCGTCCTGGCCGGAGTCGGCGTCGAACGCCGACGGCGAGCCAAACACGCTCGGGTCCCCTTCGGCGACGCCGGCGGCCTCTTCGAGCCGCAGCTCCGAGAACTCGCCCGAGGCCTCCGCGTCGATCGCGGTGCCAGCGTCCGGCGAGATCAGGCGCTGCATGATGTCGCGCGCGCGGTCGGTGTCGCCGCGCTCGCGATGGAAATTTGCGAGGCTGCGATAGGTCTCCGCCACGTCGCCCGGGCGGCCGAGTCGGCGATACAGATCGGCCAGCAGCTCGTAGAGCGCAGGGTCTGCGGGATTGGCCGCGAGCGCGCGGCGGGCGACGTTCTCGGCTTCTCCACTGCGGCCGAGCTCGTGCAGGCAGCGCGAGAGGCGCGCGAGCATGTCCGAGCGCTCGGGCGCGAGCTCGATCAGCCGCTGCAGGCACTTCGCGAACCCTTCCTGATCGCGCTGCCGCTCGAGCTCGTCGGCCACCGCGCTGTACTCGCTGACGGCCTCGGACGTCATGCCCTCGTGCCGCAGCAGCTCGGCGACCTTGATCCGGCTCGCAGTGTTGGCCGGATCGAGGCCCGTGAGCTTGCGCAACACGCCTAGCGCCTCGCGCTTGCGGCCCGCCTTCTGGTGCACCTCGGCCGCGGTCTGCAGCGCCTGGACCGCTTCCGCTGAGAGCCCCATCCGCTGGTACAGCTCGGCTAGCGGCTCGTAGATGGCCGCGCGCTGCGCGTCGAGCGCCTGGATCTGCTTGTAGACGGCGACCGCGCGCGCGTCGAAGCCTTCCTGGGTGTACTGCTGGGCGACCTTGATGTAGGTCTCGGCCGCCTCATCGATGCGGCCCCAGCGGCGGTAGCTGTCGCCGACCTCGATCCGGAGCTTCGCGTCCTTCGGATCGGACTGGAGCAGCTGGGCGTATTCCTTGAGCGCCTTCTCCTCCGCGCCCTTCTGGGCGTACTTCCGCGCGGCATCGAGAGTCTTGCGCTTGTTCCACGCCACCGGGACCCCATCCGCACCAGGGAAGAAGAGCGCAGCGACCACGCGGGTCTCTGGCCCCGGGTTTACTGATCGGTTGTTGCCCCCCCCCCTTGAGGAAGACTGGACTGCGCAAGCCGCTTCGGCGCGCAGCGAGGCGAAGCCGAGCGGAGAGCGGGTGGGACCGGGCCGCTCCCGGACCGGGACCCGCAAGGCTAGACTTTCGCGGCCGGTGCGAACTCCGCAGGAGGATCGGATTGCCGCAGCGCCGCCTGCGTCCGCTCCTGTGCGGAAAGCACCTCGGCAACGAGGCGGACGCCGAGCACCCGGGCAAAAGCCCCCGTGAAAACCTCCGTGATTCCCTCCAGCGACGCATCGCAGCCCTGCTCGCGGAGGCTGGTCGCGACCCCCGGACTGAGCCCCGCCGCCTGCGCGGCCGCGGGCGGATCCGGAGCCACGCGGATCGAGCCGTGCTGCAGCAGCGCCCCCCCGCTGCGCCGCTGCGCACTCCCGATCAGCTTCCGGCCGTCCGCGCAGAGCTCGTCGTACGCGGGCGCGGCGAAACAGTCGAAGTCCGGTGCTCCCGGAGCCGCGGGCCGCTTTGCGACACGCTGCGCGCGCACCCCGAGCTCGAGCGTCGCCTCGGCCAGCGCCGCCGCGAGCAGCGCGTAGCTGGGACGCAATCCCGCGGGCAACGCGGACTCGGGCGCCGCGACGCAGTAGGTGAGATCGGCGCCGTGCAACACGGCGCGGCCGCCGGTCGCGCGGCGCACGGCCTGCACGCCGGCCTGCGCGAGCGCACGCCATGCCGGGGCCGGCAACCGCTGCGCATAACCCAGCGAGAGCCAGGGCCCGCTCCAGCGGTAGAAGCGCAGGGTCGCCAATCCGCCCTGCTGGGCAGAACGCAGCAGCGCCTCGTCGACGCCCATGTTCCAGCGGCCCGACGCTTCGGCGTCGACGATCAGACGCCAGGCCCCCACCCGCAGCTACTCCGACGACAGCTGATCGAGCAGCGCGTGGAGCCCGATCCAATAGCTCGAAGCGCCGAAGCCGCACACCACGCCGACGGCGATTCCCGACACGAATGAGTGTCGGCGGAACTCCTCGCGGCGGTGAATGTTCGAGAGGTGCACCTCGACCACCGGCAGCTGGGTGGCCGCGAGGGCGTCGCGCAGCGCGACACTGGAGTGGGTCAGCCCGCCCGGATTGATCAGGATGCCGTCGGCCCAGGAACGAGCCTCCTGGATGCGATCGATCAGCGCGCCCTCGTGGTTGCTCTGGAAGAAATCCAGATCGGCGCCCTGCTCCTTCGCGACGGCCTGCAGCTCGGTCTCGATCTCCTCGAGCGTGGTGTGGCCGTAGATCTCCGGCTCCCGCTCGCCGAGCAGGTTCAAGTTCGGGCCATGGATCACGAGGATGCGCTGCGGATCGGACACGCGGGCCTCCGGTTTCCGGCGACCCTTGCGGCAGGCTCAGGAATCAGAGCTCCCGCTGCAGGGCGTCGAGTGAGCTGCGGATGAGATAGCGCGCCTTGCCGAGGTTTCCATCGGGTGCGAGTACCACCACGAGGGTGCTCTCCTCGTCCACCGCGCGGAATACGAGCTGGAAGTGCTGGAGCACCACGATGGTCTCGCAGAGCGGGCCGCCCGCGAGCGTGTCGGAGGCCTTGCGGATTTCGTCGAGGATGCGGCCAAATTCGACACCCGCGTTGCCGATGTCTTCCGTGAGCGGGCCCGCGGGCATCGGCGCCGAGCTCACCTGCTCGATCGGGATGCCGTCGTTGCCCATCAGCGCCGCGCCGAGCGCCCCAGCGCAGCGCTCGACGATCCCGCGCAAGATCGACTCGAAGCTCATGCCAATGCCCTCAGGTTGTGCAGCCAGCGCTCGAGAGTCGCCGCCGAGCGGCGCCGCGGCGAGCCGCTCGGCTCGCGCGGAGCGGCCTGCGGCTTGCGCGCGGCCAGGCGCTCGCGGATCTGCGCCGCTGCCTCGTCATCGCCCTGCCTCGCGAGCAGCTCCGCCATCGTCTCGGTCGCATACGCCGTGCTCGGCCGCGCGCCCGACAGATCCTCGGGCGAATCGAGAGCGGCCGCGCGCATCGCGTGCTGCGCGACGCGATCGGCGTCGACCAGCTCCTCCTGCTCCGGCTCGGCCCGCTCGAAGGCGCGGTCGAGCTCGCCCAGCGAGATGTCCTGTTGGAAGGGATGCGTGCCAAAGTACGCGCTGTAGCTGCGCTCGGCACGCTGCGTTAGCAGCTCGCGCGCTTCGTCGTAGCGCCCCTGGTCGAGCAGGGTCAGACACAGCACGGTCCAACCGATCTCGCTCGAGTCCGCGACCTCGAGGCCGTTGCGCAGCACGCGCTCGGCGTCGGCGACCCGGCCCTCGCGCCGAAAGCTCTCCGCGAGCGCCGGAAAGCCGGGCTCAGCCGGATCCGCCGCGACCAGCTCCACCAGACGTTCCCGCTGCATCGCTTCTGCCATCTGCCCCCCTGCTCCCGCCCTGGCGCGTCCTGCGCCGCGCCACCGCGGGGCGCAGCGGCGCCCCGAGAATCTCGGCGGCCGACAGAGGCAGCGTGTCGGCGCGCCCGATCCCGCGCAACACCACGTACTGGATCTGACCGTCGCGCCTCTTCTTATCGACGCCCATCGCGCGGAGATAAGCCCGCCGCGAGAAGGCCGGCAGCTCCGTCGGCAGCCCGAAACGCCGCAGCAGCGCCTCGATCCGGCCGGCCGTCCCGGCCGGCGCGACGCCGAGCGCCTGCGAGCGCCGCGCCGCAAACACCATCCCCATCGCCACGGCCTCGCCGTGCAGGATCCCTCGAAATTGCTGCAGCCGCTCGACCGCGTGCCCGAGGGTATGCCCGAAGTTGAGCCACGCGCGCAGGCCCGCCTCGCGTTCGTCGCGGGCCACGACCTGCGCCTTGATCGCACAGGCGCGCTCGAGCACCGGCAGCAGGGGGCCGCGCAGCTCGAGCAGCGCCTCGGCCTCGCGCTCGAGCTGCCGGAACAGCCGAGAGTCCCAGATCGCCGCAGCCTTGACGACCTCGGCAAAACCCGCCGCGCGCTCCCGACGCGGCAGGCTGTCGAGGGTCGCGACGTCGATCCAGACCAGCCGCGGCTGATGAAACGCGCCGACCAGATTCTTGCCCTCGGGCAGGTTCACGGCGACCTTGCCGCCAATGCTCGCGTCGACCATCGCGAGCAGCGTCGTCGGCACCTGTGCGAAGGGGATCCCGCGCAGGAAGGTCGCGGCGACGAAACCCGTCAAATCGCCCACCACGCCGCCACCGAGCGCGACCAGCGCGCTGTGGCGGTCTGCGCCGTGCCGGAGCAGCGCCCGGTACAGGCGCTCGGCCTGCGCGAGATTCTTGCTCGCCTCTCCATCCGGCACCCGCAGCGTGCGAACTGCGACGCCCGCGCGCCGCAGCGACGCCTCGAGCGCGGGCGCATAGCGCCTGGCGACGCCGCGCACGCTCACGATCAGCGCGTTCCGCGCTCCGGTCGCGCGCGCGATCTCGGCCCCGGCCCGCGAGAGAGTCCCGCGTCCGAGCTCGATCGCATAGCTCCGCTCGCCGAGCGCAACGCGCAGGCGGCGCCGAGGCTCCGCAGCTCTCCGCGCGCGCACGCTCACGCGGGGCTCCGCTCGTGCGCGGCCAGCGCGGCGGCGATCCGGCGCGCCACCGCTTCGACGTCGGCGTCGTCCGTGTCGACGACGAGGTCGGCGCGCGCGTAGAAAGCCTGGCGCTCGCACAGCAGCTCCTCGAGGCGTTCGAGACGCGCGCCGGCATCGCGGCCCGCGAGCAGCGGACGCGCTGCCGCGTTGCCGAGTCGCTCGGCGAGACGGGCCGGAGCCGCGCGCAGGTACACGCTGACCCCGCTCGATCGCAGCAGCCCTGCGACCGCCGGTTGCGCCGGCGCTCCCCCGCCGAGCGCGACGACCGCGCGCGCTCCCGCAACCCGCGCGATCACCTCCCGCTCGAGCTCGCGAAAGCGCGCCTCACCCTCGCGCGCGAAGATTTCGGCCACCGCGCACCCCGCCATGCGCTCGACCTCGGCATCCGTATCGAGGAAGGGAAGGCCGAGCTGCGCCGAGAGCGCGCGCCCGGCGCTCGATTTTCCGGCGCCCATCATCCCGAGCAGCCAGATCGGCCCCGGAGCACTACCCATCGCGGGCGGAGTATAGAAAGCGTGTGGGGAGGCGCCCCAGCGCCTCCGAGCTCAGCGGGTCCCGGTCCGGGAGCGGCCCGGTCCCACCCGCACTTCGCTCGGCTTCGCCTCGCTGCGCGCCGAAACGGCTTGCAGACTCTGCGGGTCCCGGGCCGGGAGCGACCCGGCCCACCCCACTCCGCTCGGCTTCGCCGCGCTCGCTAGCTCGCGGGCGAGAGGTTCTGGACGACCTTCGGCGACACGAAGATCAGGAGCTCCTTGCGGGCGTCTGTCTCCTCGTCGCTGCGGAAGGCCGCTCCTAGTATCGGGATCTTGTGCAGATACGGCACCCGCGACTGGCGGTTCGTCTTGTCGATCACGTAGATGCCGCCCAGCACCAGCGTCTGGCCGTCCTTCACCAGGGTCTCGGTCTTGACCTGATTCTTCGCGATCGCGGGCGAACCCGTGAGCGTGAAGACGCTGTCGTCCGGCGCATTCCGCGACACTTCGATCTTCATGATGATCGACCTGTCCGCGGTGATGTGCGGCGTGACCCCGAGCTTCAGCACGGCGTCCACGAATTCGAGCTGCGCGTCGCCGTTCTCGAAGGTCTGGAACGGAATCGAAACGCCCTGCTCGATGGTGGCCTTGCTGTTGTCGAGCGTGACCACGCGCGGACTCGAGATCACCTTGCCGTCCCCCGAGACCTCGGCGGCCTGCAGCTGCAGGTCGAGGTTCAGCTTCTCGTCCCAGATGAAGGCCGTCAGGTTCGCGAGCGCGTTCGGGAAGGCCGTGATCGAGTTCCCGATCTGCACGTTGTTCGCGTCGTTCAGGCGGAAGTCCCGGCCGCCCAGGTCCCGAGCCGGACCGCTCCCGCTGTCGAAGCCGTCGACCAGCGGCTGGCTGCCGAAGCTCCAGATGCTGCCGAACTCGCGCGTGAAGTCGAGCGAGGCCTCGACGATCTTCGCCTCGATCATGACCTGCGGGGTCTGCGTATCGATCGCGCGGATCAGCGCCGTGGCCTCGTCGATCACCGACGGGATGTCCTTCAGGATGATCGTGTTCGTGCGCTTGTCGACGTTGACCGAACCGCGCGACGAGAGCAGCTTGTTCACCATCTTCTGCACGTCCGAGACCGCGGCGTAGTTCACGGGCTGGAGCTTCACCACGAGATCCTCGAGCTTCTCGAGGTTGCGGCGCTCCTGGAGCCGCAACTCCTCCTCCTGCTTGATCACGTCGTGGGGCGCGATGCGCAGCACGTTGCCCACGCGCACGAAGCCCAGGTTCTTGGTCAGCAGGATCACGTCGAGCGCCTGGTCCCAGGGCACGTCCAGGAGCCGGATCGTGATCTTGCCCTTGACTTCGTCGCCGGCGATCACGTTCAGGTCGGAGACCTCGGCGATCAGGCGCAGCACATCGTCGATCTCGACGTCCTTGAAGTCGAGCGAGATGCGCCGGCCCGTGTAGGCCTTGCCGTCGTAGATCCCGCCCTCGTTCAGGATGCCAATGGCGGCCGGCGGCTCGAGCGAAGCCGGAGGCTGCGCCTCCAGGCCGTGTGCGGGAGCCAGCGGCGTCTCGTGCCCACTCGCGACGGCAGCCGCCGCGTGCGCTTCCGGAGCCTGCTCCGCGGGGGCGGCCGGCAGTGCGAGCGCTGCGCCGCGCGGGAAGTCGAGCACGAGCAGATCGCCCTTGCGGCTGATCTCGGGTCGCAGACCCGCCGCGCGCCGCATCACGACGCGCACCTCGGGCTTCTTGACGTCGGGCTGCTCGAAGGCCGTGATCAGGGAGATCGCAGCCCCGGCTTCGGCGTGGATCCGCACCGCCGCATCCGGCTCGAGCGCGGCTTCCTGCAGCGAGAGCACGAGCGTTTCGGGATCCGGCTCGAAGACGAGATAGTCGAGCGGGCCATCGCCCATCACGATCACGCGGTCGGTGTGCTCCTGCGCGTCATACTCGACGGCCATCACGCGTGCGAGACCCGGCCGCCCAGCGGCCTGGAGGTCCGGCGCCGCGGGCTGCGGGGAGCTCTCGGCCGTCGCGGGCGCATCGGGAGCAGTGTCCGGAGCTTGTGCGCGCGGCGGCTCGACCGCGCTCAGCAGTTGCCGCGACACCATCTCGGCCGCGAGCTGATCCGCCGCGCCCGAGTCGCCGAGTGACACCAGCAGGCCGTCCGCGACCGGCAGCATGCGCCGGCCGTCGAAGCCCCGCGCAGCGGCGCCGCCGTCCATGACGACCCGCAGGTGATTCTCGTGCTGGCCGATCCGAATCTTCGAGACGACATCCGAGTCGACCAGGATCTGGCTCTGCTGCATGCCGCTCGCGAGCTCGGGGAGGTCCATCACCAGGCGATCGGGATTCTCGATCGCGAAGGCCGCCGCATTGTCCACGCTGCCGTCGGCCACCAGGTGCACGAGCAGGCCGCCGGGCGCCACGCGCGCTTCGATCGCGATCAGGCGTGTGGCCGCGCGCGCTCCCGCGGCGCTGCCCCCGAGCGCGTCCCAGGGCGAGGACTCCGCGAGCGCCTCGCTCTCGGTCTGCGCTGCGGACTCGCCATCGCTGTGCCCGGTCAGCGCTTCCGCCGGAGCTTCTGCGCCGGCGTCCGGCGCCCAGGGATCACCGGCCGCCTCCGAGGCCGCCGCCTGCGCCGACTGGCCCACGCGGATCTCGAGGCCTTCATCGCTCGGGCGCACCTCGTAGGTCGCGCTTTCGTGGAGCAGCACCTCGACGCGCGTCATCGGATCCCCGCCTCCGGTCGCGAAGGGAGCGAGGCTCACTTCGCGCACGCGCGGGTCTTCGACCGTCAGTTGCGACAGGCCTTCGGCCGCCCGTACCTGAGCGAGGTCGACGACTACGCGCGGCGGGTCGCTCTGCTCGAATGCAGTGAAGAGCGGATGCTCGAGGCCGACCAGCACGACGCGGGTCAGCAGCTCCTCCTTCACCACGTGAACATCGAGGATCGTCTCCTCGACGGGAGCCTCGGGACGCAGCGTCGACGCCGCACAGGCGATGACGAATAGCGCAGCCGCTCCGAGCGCAGTCGAAGCCCCCACGCCTGTCAGGCGCTCGCGAATGAAGCCCTGCATCGAACTCACCCCCCTTGACTCCGACGAATGCTCAACTCGACTTCCTTGGTCGTTTCCTGACCCGAGAAATCGACGTAGGTCTCTTCGACCAGAACCGCGTTGTCGCCGATCGCGAGCACGCGGCCGAGGTTCTTCCCGATGCGGGTCCCCGGCCCGACGATGTAGGTCTGGCCGGCCGGGTCCTGCACCATGGCCCTGGGCCTGCCGGCGTTCCAGATCACCGCGACCAGCGACAGCTGGGCCACATCGAACTGCTCGAGCGGACCGCGCAGCTCGGACTGCTCGGTGACCAGCTGCTCCCACTCGAAGGAGCGGAACGGATCGCGTCGACCGGCGGCGTCGTAACTGAAGCCCCTCTCGGTCAGGAGCGAGACTTCGCCGCCGCTCGTAGCGGCCGCCGCCTTCGCGACCTTCGGCGCAGTCTTGCCACGCGGCTCGGACTTCGCGCGCTCCGCGGCCGCAACCCGAGCCTGATTGAACTGCGCGCTCGAAGGCCCCTGCTGTTCCTCCGCACAGGCCGAGAGCCACAGCGCACCTGCGGCGAGCCAGGCAGCTGCGATTCGCATGCTGCGGATTGCCTTGCTCACGTGACTCCCCCCCGAGACTTCAGACGCCGGCCCGGCCCAGGAAGCGGAAGGTGGTCGCCGTCCCCTTCACGATCAGCCGGGTTTCGTCGGCCGACTCGTCGCCAACCGACATCGACAGCGTTCCCATGTTCACGATGCGCGGCAGCTTCGACACCAGGTCGAAGAAGCGCGCAATTTCGTGGTAGCTGCCCTCGAGCTCGACATCGATCGGAACCTCGGCGTAGAACTCGTGCAGCTGCTCGTCCTTGCGCTTGAAGGACCGGATCTCGACCCCGGCGGTCTTGCCGAGGTTGCTGATGTCGGTCAGCAGCACCTCGAGTTGCTTCTTGTCGGGCAGCTGCGAGAGCGCCTCGTCGAGCCGCCCCTCGAGTTCGCGGATCTCCTCCTCGAAGGCACCGAGGTTCGCCGCGACCGAGCGCACTTCCGACAACTTGCGCTGCAGCTCGAGCTCCTTGCCGTGCAGCGACTCGAGCTCAGCGGCCGCGCCGCGGTACAGCGCGCCGTAATAGCCCATGACCACCAGCGCACAGACGCCCGTCACGATCGCAACGCGCACCTGGCGCGGCAGCTTCGTGATCTGCTCGAGCTTCTTCTGGAGCTCCGGGGACACTTCCATCGCGTGACTCCCGACCGGCCACGGCGTGCGCCGCGGCCCGTCCGATCAGACTTCGCCGTCGCTGGGCCTGGCCTGAGCTTTCGCCTGGGGCTTCTGCCCCTTCGCCGCCTTGGCGGCTGTGGGCGCCCCGACCAGCTTCACGCGGATGCCGAAGTCCACCAGCTTGAGATCGTCCTTCGTGCCCAGCTTCGTACCGTCGAGATCCACGTCTTCGAACAACGGCGATTCCTCCAGCGAGCGCAGGAAGTCAGCGACGATCTCGTTGTCGAGGCTCGATCCCTTCATTGTGATCAGGTCGCCCTTCGAGTCGAGCTTGGTGAGCCAGAGCCGATCGGGCGTGCGCGCCGAGAGCTCGTGCAGCACCCGCACCGGTCCGCTGCGCGCCCTGTCGAGGCCAGCGATCACCTCGATCTTCTGCTCGAGCTCGCTCTTCTTCTTGCGGAATTTCGCAACCTGATCGAGCTGCGGCTGGAACTGCTTGATGTCGTGGTCCATCTGGGCCACGCGCCGCCGCAGCGTCTCGACGTCCTCGACCAGCCGCGAGTGCACCAGAAACACTGCGCCGCCGGTGACCACGAGGCCGAAGACGAGGTGCATGACCTGCTGGCGGATGCTGGCCCGGCGCCGGGCCTCGCGCAGCGGGAGTAGATTGATCTCGAGCATCAGATCTCCAGCCGCCGCATCGCGAGGCCGACACCCACCGAGAGCGAGGGCCCGACTTCGGCCAGCAGCGCGGGCTCGAATTTCGAGCTCGGGCGCATGCGCGCGAGCGGGTTCAAGAGTTCGACCGGGAGGCGCGTGCGCTGGCGGAACGCCTCGAGCAGGCCGGCGACCTTCGCGCCGCCGCCGGCCAGGAACACCTTCTGCACGCGCACGTCGGTCGTGGTCGCGGCGAAGAAGTCGAGCGAGCGCGAGATCTCGCCGACCACCGTCTCGTTCACGGCGCGCATCGCGGCGTCGACCTCGCGCGGCACCACGGCCTTCTCGTCTCCGGCGCGCCCGAGCTTGATGCGCTCGGCCTCGTCGAAGGAGACCGAGAGCGCCTTCTGGATCTCCTCGGTGTAGTGATTCCCGGCGGTCGTCACGTCGCGCGTGAAGAGCGGCGTGCCCCCCGCGAGCACGTTGATGTTCACGACCTGGGCCCCGATGTTGATCAGCGCGACGACCTCGTCTCCGGCCGGTTGATAGTTCACCTCGAAGGCATTCTCGACCGCGAAGGCCGCGACGTCGATGACCGCCGGCGTGAGGCCGGCCTCGGTGATCACCTGTACGTAGTCGTCGATCAGGTCCTTCTTGGCCGCGACGAGCACTACGTCCATCTGCCCATCGGCGGCGCCGTGCGCGAGGATCTGGAAATCGAGATTGACCTCGTTCACGTCGAAGGGGATGTACTGCTCCGCCTCCCAGCGGATCTGTTCCTCGAGCTCCTCGGCGCTCATCGCCGGCAGGCTCACCTTCTTGACGATCACGGAATGGCCCGAAACTGCGACCGCGACGTGCTTCGAGCGCATGCGCCCGCGCGCGACCGCTTCCGAGATCGCGTCGGTGATCGCGCGCGCGTTCAGGAACGCGCCCTGCACGATCGCCTCGGGCGGCAACGGAGCGGTTCCGAGCGACACGAGATCGAAGTCGCCCGATTTTTCACGCCGCGAGACCTCGACGGCCTTGATGCAGGACGACCCGATGTCGAGGCCGACGAGGCCCTTGGATCCGAACCCCGGGAGGCTGAATCTCACGATTCCTGACCTCCGTGCGCAGTGGCACCTGCTTGCCCCGCGGCGCGCAGCAGCGGCAGCCGGTCAGCGCGAGCCTGGAAGATCTGGTCCTTGTCCGTGATGCGGAGACCTAGCGCGACGAGGAGCTTGCGCTTGGTGTCGAGGCGGCACGGACGTCCGGCCTCGATCCGATCGATCGTGAGCGTCGAGAGCCCCGCCTTCCGCGCGAGCTCCGCCTTGCTCATCAGCTGCGACTCGCGAAAGCGCTGGACGTTGTTTGCGG